>URLT01000079.1 GCA_900548795.1 uncultured Eubacteriales bacterium | reverse complement strand
CGTGTCATTGCGAGGAGGGCGCAGCCCGACGCGGCAATCTTTAAGTGAGCAAAATGGAATCCCGGAACGTTTTCCGGAACACCCGAGCGACCGCGCTCGTTCTGTGCCGCGCCCCAAAATACGCACTCGTCCCCAATGTGTCATTGCGAGGAGGGCGCAGCCCGACGCGGCAATCTTTAAGTTGGCAGTAAGGTATCCCGGAGCGAAAAAAGAAGAACATCGTGCATTCAAAGACGAAAAAAGGAACAAAGCCCAATAAAAACAAAGAAAATAAGGAAAATAAAGAAAATAATGTGTATTTGAAAACAGCACGCAAGCGCGGGAGCTTCTCCCTTGGCGCTTGCGTGCTGCTTCTGTCGTTACGGCATCCCGCGTCGATACCTTTAAGATTGCCGCGTCGCTTCGCTCCTCGCAATGACAGAATCGGTAGGTTTGATCGAAAATACGGAACGCAAGGGAACCTCTGATTAAATCGCAAGAGCGGTCAGCGAGGGATTTTGTTTTCAAATTGAGGTTTGGAAATCGCAGGAATACTTTGTGTATTTCAAGATTTTCAAACCAATAAGTTGGGGCAAAAGACCCGCTGAGCGCCGCAGACGATTTATTCAGAGGTTCCCAAGATCCAATCTTCGGATTCCGTAAAACGTTTCGTATTTGTTGACTGCTTTTGACGGTTCCGGACTTTTTTGACAGTCTGAGAAGCCAACGGCGCATCCGGTTCCCTTGCTCTATTCCTCGTCGTCGAAGGGCTCGAAATATTCCGCGATGCGCCGCCTTCTGCACCGCCGCACCAGCAGGCAGACCGCCGTCAGCACACCGCCGAGCACGAGCGCCGCGCCGAAGGCCATGCCGACCCAGCGCAGAAGCGTTGTGCTCATAAGCCGCCGGTCGTGCCGCCCCTCTGCGGGGCGGAAATCCTCGTCGGGACGCCGGCGGTCGGAGTCGGCCGTCGTTTCGTCGAGCGGCTGGCCGGAGGCCTCGGCGATCTCGGCGGAGAAAAATGCGTTGACCTTGCTCAGCGTCTCGTCGCCGCCGCGCGCACGGGTCGCGAAGCACGCCAGCAAATATGGCTGCGGGGCGCTGACGATGCCGACGTCGCAATAGCGCCCGTCGGCCACGTCGCGGACGTGCGTCATGTAGTAAGGGTATCGCGTGTCGCCGAAGCCCTCGCTCGTCTGCACCTGATGAAAATTGCCCATCAGGCTGCCGAAAAGCTCGGGCTGCCGGTGGTAGCTGATGAGGCAGTTGAGCAGGAACGCGGTGCTGTAGACCGTATCGGTGAAGAAGGCGTCAGGCAGGTCGTCCGGCTCGAGACGGCCGTATTCCTCGTTGATGAGGCGCTGGTACTGGCCGACCGTGCCGAGCCGGTCGCGCATTTTCCCGGAAAGCTCGTCGTTGCCCAGCAGAATGCTCTGATAGCGGCATTTTTCGAGCGTGAGGCCGTCAATCGTGAAGACCTGCTCGGGATCATTGGCAGGCGGGTCGAACGCGCCCGCGTGCTCCTGCTCGGAATAATACATATGCAGCGGGAGCGTCCAGATGCGGCCGACGGCGTGAAACCGGTCGGCGCGATAGTCCAGCCGTTCGTCGGTGGCGGTGTTATAAAAGCTGACGCTCAGACCCGCCCCGTCGAGGTCGTTTTCGTCCAAAAAGGCGAGGAAGCGCTCCTCGAGCGTAGCGGTCTCCTCCTGCGCGAGCGCAGGCAGGCAGAGAAAACTCAGGCACAGAAGCAGGCAAAGCAGTTTTCGCATGGTCGGCTCCCTTCCCGCAGGGCAAACGGCGCGGCGGCGCAGCCTTGCGTTTCTTTCTATTATATCATAAATTACGCAGGCTTCAACAGGTAAAATTACACTTTCGCAAAAATTCATTGACAGCATTTTATTTCGCCTTTATAATGGAAACGGCGCGATGCGCCCGAGAAAGCAAGCACAAGCCCCGGGAGACCCCGCGGCTTTGAACGGATGAAGGAGGAGCCGCCATGGCAGACACGATCACGGAAGAACAGACCCCGCAGACAGCGCAGGGGCAGACGTCCGCGCCGGAGGAGGCGCGCGCCCCGGAGCATCGCCCGCGTCCGGAGCGCCGGCCGCGCCGCGTGCAGCGGGAATATGCCGCGCCGACGCTGGGAGAGGCGCTCCGCGGGCTGCCGAGGGTCATGCGTTATTACCTGACCGATCCGGCCGGGACGAGCCGCCGTATGGCCGAAAACCGTCAATGGCTGACCGGCGTGCTGCTGATGCTGCTGACCGTCGCGATGAGCTTCGTCTCGACGTTCCTGTTCGGCGTGCGCTATTGCAGCTATTTCAGCAAGATCATGATGGAATGGATCACGGCCGGCGTCGTCACGCCGATCCTCGCCTATGTGCTGAATTTTGCGCTGCTTTATTGCCTGACGGCGCTGGCGCGGATGCGCGTGGATATTCGCGCGGTCTTTGCCGCCGTCGGCGTCAACTCGATTTTGGCGCTGGTGCTGCTGGCGGCCTCGTCGCTGCTGTCGCTCATCAGCTACAGCATCTTCACGGTCATGTCCGTGCTGATCCTGCTGGCGTGGCTCGTGTCGTTCTATCTTGAGGTGTTTCAGGTGTTCTCCATCCGGATGAACATTGTGAATATGACCGTGCTGATCCTCGGCCTGACGATCACGTTCTTCGCCGTGACGCTGCTGCGCGACTGGTTCTTCTCGAGCGCGGTGTATTTCCGCGACGGCCTGATCGGCATCTTCTCGATGTTCTGATGCAGCATTCATTATTATATATTTGGAGAGACCTGCCATGAGAATGAGAAAGAGAAACAATCTGGAGCCGCGTCTGGAGGCCTGCTCGGCGATCCACGTGCGCGACGGCAAGGCGCTGCGCGGCAATTGGCGCAGCCTGATGCCGTCGGCCAAGGCGCTCTGGCTGGAGGTCGGCTGCGGAAAGGGCAAGTTCACCGTCGAGACTGCGCGGCAGAACCCCGATGTGCTGCTCGTCGCCGTCGAGCGCGTGCAGGAGGCCATGCTGCTCGGCATGGAGAAAACGCTGCAAATGGGGCTGAAGAATCTGGTCTTCCTGTCGCTCGACGCGGCGGAGCTGGAGGAATATTTTGCCGACAGCGAGGTCGACCGGCTGTTTTTGAACTTCTGCGACCCGTGGCCGCGCAAGAAAAATGCCAAGCGCCGCCTGACGCACCGCAGCTTTTTGCAGAAATACGAGAACATTTTGGCGAAAAACGGCGAGATCCATTTCAAAACGGACAACGCGCCGCTGTTCGAGTGGTCGCTCGAGGAATTTGAGGCCTGCGGCCTCGAGATCAAGAACCTGACGCGCGACCTGCACGCCGACGGGCCGGTCGGTATCATGACTGGTTACGAGGAAAAATTCTATGAGCTCGGCACGCCGATCAACCGCTGCGAGCTTGTGAACCATAAGGAGAGACGGTTTATGACAAAAATCCCCATGTCCGTGCCGCTGGTCGAAATGGACGGCGACGAGATGACCCGCGTCCTCTGGAAGCAGATCAAGGACGAGCTGCTGCTGCCCTATGTGGACCTGAAAACCGAATATTACGACCTCGGTCTGCCCGAGCGCGACCGCACGAACGATCAGGTCACGCACGAGGCCGCCGAGGCGATCAAAAAATACGGCGTGGGCGTCAAATGCGCCACCATCACGCCCAACGCTCAGCGCATGAGCGAATACAACCTCCACGAGATGTGGAAAAGTCCGAACGGCACGATCCGCGCCATCCTCGACGGCACGGTCTTCCGCGCGCCGATCCTCGTTGACGGCATTTCGCCGGTCGTGAAAACGTGGAAAAAGCCGATCACGATCGCCCGTCACGCCTATGGCGACGTCTATAAGGCCACCGAGCTGCGCACCGGCGAGGGCAAGGCCGAGCTGGTCTTCACCGACCGCGACGGCAACGAGACGCGCAAAACGATCTATGACTTCGAGTGCCCCGGCGTGCTGACCGGGCAATATAACAAGGACAGCTCCATTTCCTCCTTTGCGCGCGCCTGCTTCAATTTCGCGCTCGACACGAAGCAGGACCTCTGGTTCTCCGCCAAGGACACGATCGCAAAGGTCTACGACGGCACCTTCAAGCAGATCTTTGCTGAAATTTACGAAAACGAATACCGCGCGCGCTTCGAGGAGGCCGGCATCACGTATTTCTATACGCTGATCGACGACGCCGTCGCCCGCGTGATCCGCAGCGAGGGCGGCTTCATCTGGGCCTGCAAGAACTACGACGGCGACGTCATGAGCGACATGATCTCCACGGCCTTCGGCTCGCTGGCCATGATGACCTCCGTGCTCGTCTCGCCGGACGGAAAATTTGAGTACGAGGCCGCGCACGGCACGGTCACGCGCCATTATTACCGCTATCTTGAGGGCGAAAAGCCCTCGACGAACCCGATGGCCACGATCTTCGCGTGGACGGGCGCGCTGCGCAAGCGCGGCGAGCTGGACGGCAGCTCCGCCCTGTGCCGCTTTGCCTCGCGCATGGAGGCCGCCTGCATCGCGACGATCGAGGGCGGCACGATGACCAAGGATCTGGCGCTGCTGTGGCAGGGTCAGACGCCGACCGTCGTCAACAGCGAGGAGTTCCTCCGCGCCGTCCGCGCGACCTTCGAAACGTTGGAGCAGTAAACAACCGCTTTTTTGAAAAAATGAGGGGCGATAATTATGCTTGATATTTCTCATCTGACCAAGTGCTACGGCGAAAAAAAGGCCGTCGACGATCTCTCGCTGCATATCGCGCCGGGGGAGATCTACGGCTTCATCGGCCACAACGGCGCGGGCAAGACCACGACGCTGCGCTCCGTGGCCGGGATTCTGGATTTTGACGCCGGGGAGATCCGCATCGGCGGCGTTTCGGTGCGGGACGATCCGCTGGCCTGCAAGCGGCAGATCGCCTACATTCCGGATAACCCCGATCTTTACGAATATATGACCGGCATCAAATATCTGCAATTCATCGCCGATATTTTCGGCGTGAGCGCGGCTGTGCGCAGGGAGCGCATCCAGAAATACGCCGGGCTGTTCGAGCTGACGGACGAGCTGGCGCAGCCGATCGCGGCCTATTCGCACGGCATGAAGCAAAAGCTTGCGCTGATCGCCGCGTGGCTGCACGATCCGCGCCTCATCATCATGGACGAGCCGTTCGTCGGCCTCGACCCGAAGGCCTCGCATCTGCTCAAGGGCATGATGCGCGAGGTCTGCGACCGGGGCGGCGCGATCTTCTTCTCGACGCATGTGCTTGAGGTCGCCGAAAAGCTCTGCGACAAGGTCGCCATCATCAAGGAAGGCCGCCTGATCCGCTCCGGCACGATGGAGGAGGTCAAGGGCGACGACAGCCTCGAGGAGGTCTTTCTGGAGCTGGAGGGCGAATCATGCTGAGGCTGCTCGTAAAAAAGCAATTTTTGGAGATGTTCCGCAGCTTCTTCTATAATCAGAAGACCCAAAGGGCACGCTCGGCGGCCGCGAGCGTCGCCTTTGTCATCGGCTATGCGCTGCTGATGGTCGTTGTGATCGGCGGCAGCCTCGGGATGCTGTTTTCGAAGATCTGCCTGCCGCTTGCCGCAGCCGGCATGACGTGGATGTATTTCCTCATGGCCGCAATGCTGAGCCTGCTGCTGGGCGTGATCGGCAGCGTGTTCAGCACGTTCTCGAGCCTCTATCAGGCCAGGGACAACGACCTGCTGCTGGCGCTGCCGATCCCCGTGCGCTGCATCCTCATCAGCCGCCTGCTGGCGGTCTATCTGATGGGGCTGATGTTCGGCGGCGTGGTCATGCTTCCGGCGATCCTCGTCTATTGGTGCACCGTGCGGCTGAGCGCTGCGGCGATCGTCTGCCCGCTCGTGATGCTGCTGGCGGTCAGCGTGATCGTGTTTCTGCTCTCGTGCGCGCTGGGCTGGGTGGTCGCGAAGATCAACAGCAAGCTGAAGAACCGCAGCTTCCTGATCGCGCTGGCCTCGCTGGCCGGGATCGGGCTGTATTACGCCGTTTATTTCAAGCTGACGGGGCTTGTGCAGGAGCTGCTGCACAACGCTGCCGTCATCGGCGCGCAGGTCAAGGGCGCTGCCTATCCGCTCTATCTGTTCGGCGATGCCGCCGCCGGGAACTGGCCAGCGCTGCTCGGCCTGCTGGCCGTCGTCGCGGTGCTGTTCGCGCTGGTCTGGCAGCTGCTCTCGCGCACCTTCCTGAAGCTGGCCACGGCCTCCGGCGCGACTGCCAAGGCGCGCTATAAGGGCGTCGGCGCCAAGACGCGCCGCCCCGCCGCCGCCCTGCTGGCGCGGGAATTCCGCCGCTTCACCGGGAGCGCGAACTATATGCTCAACTGCGGCCTCGGGACGCTGATGATGCCGATCGCGGCCGTGCTGCTGCTCGTCAAGGGCGGCGAGCTTGCGGCCGGGCTGCGGCCGCTGCTCGGCGCAGGCAGCGACGCGCTGCCCATTTTTGCGGCCGCCGCGCTGTGTATGCTGGTCGCAATGAACGATTCGACTGCGCCGTCCGTCTCGCTCGAGGGCAAGACGCTCTGGATCGTGCAGTCTCTGCCCGTGCAGCCGTGGCTCGTCCTGCGGGCAAAGCTGCTCGTGCAGCTCAGCCTGACCGTCCTGCCCGCGCTGCTGTGCGCCGGTGCGACGGCGTGGGTGCTGGCGCTCGACGCCGCCTCCGCGGTGCTGCTGCTGGCCTTTATTCTCAGCTTCTGCGTGCTGACGGCCTGCTTCGGCCTGTTTATCAACCTCAGACATGTGAATCTGACGTGGTCGAGCGAGATCTATCCGATCAAGCAGAGTATGCCCGTCACGCTGACGCTGTTCGGCGGCTGGATCTACGGCATTGCGTTGGGCGTCGGCGGCTGGAGGCTCTCGACGGTTCTGCCGCCGCTGCTCTGCATGGGGCTTTTCACGGCGCTGACCGCCGGTCTGGCTGCGGCGCTGTTCGTCTGGCTGCGCACGCGCGGCTGCGCCGTTTTCTCCGGCCTGCATTGAATCTGACCTGCACCGACTTGAATATCGGTGCAGGTTTTTCTTGACTTTATGAATAATTATGCTATAATGTATGGTAATTTCATAACCTTATCGAGAGTGGCGGAGGGACCGGCCCGATGAAGCCCGACAACCTGCGAAAGCAAGGTGCCAATTCCGGCGAGCAATCGACAGATGAGGACATGACCGTACCCTGTCGAATCAGGGTATTTTTTGTATCGAGAGGTTCTGAAAGGAAAAAATAATTCGAAAGGACCTCTGACTACCATGAACAAACGCATTTTCACCTCCGAATCCGTGACCGAAGGGCATCCCGACAAGGTCTGCGACCAGATCTCCGACGGCGTGCTCGACGCCATTTTGACCAACGACCCGAATGCCCGCGTCGCCTGCGAATGCGCCGCGACGACCGGCATGGTGCTCGTCATGGGCGAGATCTCGACCGACTGCTACGTCGACATCCCCCACGTCGCCCGCAGCATCCTCTGCGACATCGGCTACGACGGCCCGGCCGCCGGCTTCAACGGCAGCACCTGCGCCGTCCTGACGGCCATCGGCGAGCAGTCCGGCGACATCGCCATGGGCGTCAACTCGTCCTACGACGAGGCCGACACCCTCGGCGCCGGCGATCAGGGCATGATGTTCGGCTACGCCTGCGACGAGACGAAGGAGCTGATGCCCGCGCCGATCTCCTTTGCGCACAACCTGACCAAGGCGCTCGCCGCCGAGCGCAAGAGCGGCCGCCTGCCGTGGCTCCGCCCGGACGGCAAGAGTCAGGTCTCCGTGCAGTACGCCGAGGACGGCTCCGTCGAGCGCATCGACAGCGTCGTCGTCTCGACCCAGCACGCCGACGACATCCGCATCGAGGATCTGCGCCGGCAGGTGGTGGAGCGGATCATCCGTCCGAATCTGCCGTCGCGCTATCTCGACGCAGACACAAAGTATTATGTCAACCCGACCGGCCGCTTCGTCGTCGGCGGCCCGGCGGCCGACTCCGGCCTGACCGGCCGCAAGATCATCGTCGACACCTACGGCGGCTACGCGGCTCACGGCGGCGGCGCGTTCTCCGGCAAGGATCCGACGAAGGTCGACCGCAGCGCGGCCTATATGGCGCGCTATATTGCAAAAAATGTTGTTGCCGCAGGACTTGCCGAA
>URLT01000078.1 GCA_900548795.1 uncultured Eubacteriales bacterium | reverse complement strand
GAGCTGCTGACGGTCACGGCTGAGCGCGAGCCGATGCACGGTCTGCAATATTCCGGCGAATTCACCTTAGCCCCGCTCTCGGCGATGTTCTATCAGCGCAAGACGACCCCGCGTGCCAAGCGCAAGGGATGATTCCCGAACACCCGAACAATTTTAATAAGGAGAGAGGAACATGAACTTCCCAAAAAAGCATTGTGTTGCCATGCTGCTGGCCGGCGGACAGGGCAGCCGACTCATGGTCTTAACAGAAAACACGGCAAAGCCTGCGGTTCCCTTTGGCGGTAAGTACCGTATCATCGATTTCCCTCTGTCCAACTGTGTGAACTCCGGCATCGACACGGTCGGCATCCTGACGCAGTATCAGCCGCTGGAGCTGAACGAGTACATCGGCAACGGCCAGCCATGGCACCTGAACCGCTCGCACGGCGGCGTGCAGGTGCTCCCACCCTATGCCAAGAGCAAGAAATCCGAGTGGTACAAGGGCACGGCGAACGCGATCTACCAAAACATCGCCTTCATCGAGCGCTATCATCCGGACAACGTGCTGATCCTTTCCGGCGACCACATCTACAAAATGGATTACGCGGCGATGCTGCGCTACCACGAGGAGATGGAGGCCGACTGCACCATCGCCGTGCGCACCGTTCCGCTGGCCGAGGCCAGCCGCTTCGGCATCATGAACACGCATGAGGACGGCAAGATCTTCGAGTTTGAGGAGAAGCCCAAGCACCCGAAGAGCACGAACGCCTCCATGGGCATCTACATCTTCAAGTGGGACATTCTCCGCAAGTTCCTGATTGCCGACGAGGAGGATCCTGCCTCCGAGAACGATTTCGGCAAAAACGTCATTCCCGCTCTGCTCAACACCGGCCACCGTCTCTTTGCCTATCAATTCGAGGGCTATTGGAAGGACGTCGGCACGATCCAGTCCCTCTGGGAGGCCAACATGGAGCTGCTCGGCACCGACCCGGCCTTTAACCTCTACGGCAGCAAGGGCGAGCGCATCTATGCCCGGAACTACGCCATGCCCTCGAGCTTCATCGCCAAGGAGTCCAAGAACGTCAACTGCTCCATTGCCGAGGGCTGCGAGATCTATGGCAATCTGTCGCATTCCGTCATCTCAACGGGCTGCACGGTGGAGGCCGGGGCGATCGTTGAGGACAGCGTGATCATGCCGAACGTCGTCATCGAGGCCGGCGCGGTCGTGCGTCACGCGATCATCGGCGAGGATTGCCGCGTCTGCCGCGGCGCCGTGATCGGCGGCTGCTTCCGCGAGGGGGAGAAAATGCAAATCAGCGTGGTCGGAAAGGGCAAGACCATTGCCGAAAACATGGCCATCAAGCCCGGCGAGATTTATTAACGAAGGGGAGGACGACAGCTATGAGCACAATGGGTCTCATTTTTGCGAATATCTACGACAGCTCCCTCGGCGAGCTGACCAACAAGCGGACCATGGCATCGCTGCCCTATGCCGGGCGCTACCGCCAGATCGACTTTTCTCTTTCCAACATGACCAACGCCGGCATCCGGCACATCGGCATCATCACCAAATACAACTATCAATCGCTGATGAATCACGTCAGCTCCGGGCAGGAGTGGGATCTTGACCTCGGCGAGGGCGGGCTGGAGTTCCTGACGCCCTATGCAATGGGGCACAACGGCTCCTACCGCGGCAAGCTCGAGGCGATCGACTCGGCGAGCGATTTCCTGAAGACCTCCAAGGAGGACTATGTCATCCTCGTCGACAGCGGCATTCTCTGTGCCATGGACTTCAACGAGGTCGTGCGGCGGCACGCCGAGTCCGGCGCCGACGTCTCCGTGATCGTCAAGGACGGCGTCTGCAACGGCGAAAAGCAGCTCGATATGGCCGTCAAGGTCGACGAGGACGGGACGGTCACGGACGTCGCCTGCGACTATCGCGCTGAGCCCGGTTATCTTGCCTCGATGGGCATCTTTGTCATCAGCCGCGAGCTGCTCATCCGCGAGGCGACCAACGCCGTTGCGCATAACCGCTACCACTTTGAGCGCGACCTCGTGATGCACGGCTTTGCCGAGACGGGCATGAAGATCAAGGCCTTCCCGTTTGACGGCCCGGCGCTCTTCAACGAAAGCCCGACGGAATTCTTCCGCAACAATCTGGCTCTGTTGGATCCGGAGATCCGGCACGGCCTGTTCGGCCGCCCGAACCTGACGATCTATACCCGCGTGCGCGACGAGGTCCCGGCCTACTACGGCGAGCACTCCGAGATCGACGACTGCATCGTTGCCGACGGCTGCAAGCTCGAGGGCAACGCCGACCACTCCGTTCTCTTCCGAGGCGTGCAGCTTTGCAAGAATGCCAACGTGAAAAACTGCGTCGTGCTTCAAGACTGCGTGATCGGCGAGGGCGCGGAGCTGGAGTATGTCATTTTGGACAAGGAGGTCGTCGTCCATGCCGGCGCCAGCTTCCGCGGCACGCCGAACCATCCGATGATCTTCAAAAAAGGAGAGAGCGTATGAGAATCGCAATGCTCGCCTCGGAGGCGGCGCCCTTTGTCAAGACCGGCGGCCTCGGAGACGTGATGCAGGCGCTGCCCGCGGAGCTGGCCAAGCTGCCCGGCAACGAGCTTGCGCTTTTCCTGCCGTACTATCAGCGCGTCAAGGAAAACCCGAATGTGCAGACCGAGTATGTCGGCTCGTTCCACATGGAGCTGGCGTGGCGCGATTGCTACGTCGGCATCATGCGGCTGTGCTCCGACAACGATAGTCTGAGGGTCTACTTCATCGACAACAACGACTACTTCGGCAACCGCTGGACGGTCTACGGAGACTTTGACGACGGCGAGCGCTTTGCCTATTTCTGTAAGGCGGCCATGGCGGCGATGTATTACCTCGATTTCAAGCCCGATATTCTGCACTGCCACGACTGGCAGAGCGCCATGGGTGTGGTTTACTGCCGCGCGCTTTATCACCAGTGGTGCCCGTATGTCAAGACCGTATTCACGATCCACAACGTGGAATATCAGGGCTGGGCGGAATCGTCCTTCTTCGACAACACTCTCGGCCTGCCTGAGGATTACCGCGGCCGCATGACCTTCGACGGCGCGATCAACATGATGAAGGGCGCCATCGTCACGGCCGACATCGTCACCACCGTCTCGCAGACCTATGCCAACGAGCTGCGCTATCCGTATTACGCCCACCGTCTCGACGGCGTGCTGCGCGAGGCGTGGGTCTGGGGCATCACGAACGGCATCGACACGAATGTCTTCAACCCCGAGACGGATCCGGCGCTTGCGCACCATTACAGCGCGGACAACATGCTCGGCAAGTGGGAAAACAAGAAGGAGCTGCGCGGCGAGCTGGGTCTGCGCACCGACACCGACGCGCCGATCCTCGCCATGGTCACGCGTCTGGCCGGGCACAAGGGCATCGACCTTCTGTGCTATATTTCGCGCCGCCTGCTCGAGCACGAGGTGCAGCTCGTCATTGTCGGCACGGGCGAAAAGCAGTATGAATACGCGCTGAGCGCGCTTGCGCGGGATTACCCCGGCAAGGTGTCGGTCAATCTGCGCTTCGATCCGGCGTTTGCCTCTCGGGTCTATGCCGGCTCGGATATTTACCTGATGCCGTCGAAGTCCGAGCCGTGCGGCCTGTCTCAGCTCATTGCGATGCACTACGGCACGGTTCCCGTCGTCGCCTCGACCGGCGGTCTGCGCGACACCGTTCCGCCGTATAACCACGAGAATGAGGAGGGCAGAGGCTTCACCTTCCAGTCCTATAACGCCGACGACTTCCTCGGCGCGATCGACCGCGCCATCGGGCTGTATTTCGGCGACCGCGAAAAGTGGAACCGCCTTGCACAAAACGACATGCGCTGCGACGTGAGCTGGAGGCTCCCGGCGCAGGAATATCAGCGGCTTTATCACGAGGTTCGCGAAAAATAAAACCATATACCATATAAATTAAGATCAATCACTAGGAGGCCCCATGAAAACACCCAAGCAAACCAAACTGAACACCACCGAGCCCAAGCGCGAGCTGAACGACGTCGTGCGCCGCCTTTTCGGCTGCGAGCTGGAGGTCGCCACGGAGAAGCAGGTTTACCGCGCCCTGTGCACGCTCGTGCGCGAAAAGCTCACCGAGCAGAACCGCCTCTTCAACCGCGACAACGCGGCGAAGGAGCGCAAGGAAGTCTATTATATGTCCATGGAATTCCTTGTCGGCACCAGCCTGCATAACAACCTGTTCAACCTCGGCCTCGAGGAGCAGTACCGCGAGGCGCTGCACGAGGTCGGCTTCGATCTTGACGCGCTTTATAAAATGGAGCCGGACGCCGGCCTCGGAAACGGCGGCCTCGGCCGTCTTGCCTCGTGCTATATGGACGCGGCGACCGGCATGGCGCTGCCCGTGACCGGCTTCTCCATTCGCTATGAGTTCGGCATTTTCCGCCAGAAGATCGTCGACGGCTGGCAGATGGAGTTCCCCGACACATGGCTCGACATGGGCGACGTCTGGCTGCGCACCCGCGAGGACGACGCCGTCGAGGTCAAATTCGGCGGAGAGGTGCGCGAATGGGTCGACGAAATGGGTCGCTTCAAGGTCGCGCAGGTCGGCTATAACTCCGTTGTTGCCGTGCCGCACGATATGTTCATCTCCGGCTATGACAGCGAGGCGTCCAACCGCCTGATCCTCTGGAGCGCCAAGCTGCCGCAGAGCTTCGACATGGCCGCCTTCTCCCGCGGCGATTACGTCCGCGCCCTCGAGCGCAACGCCATGGCCGAGACGATCTCCAAGGTGCTCTATCCGGCCGACGACCACATTCAGGGCAAGCGTCTGCGCCTGAAGCAGCAGTATCTGCTGGTCTCGGCCTCGCTGCAATCCATCCTCAAGCGCCACTATAAAAAATACCACACCTATGAAAATCTGGCCGACAAGGTCGCCATCCACATCAACGACACCCACCCGGCGCTCTGCGTGCCGGAGCTGATGCGTCTGCTGATCGACGAGCACGACTTCTCTTGGGATGCCGCGTGGGACATCTGCTGCCGCACCCTGTCCTACACGAACCACACCGTCATGAGCGAGGCGCTCGAGCGCTGGAACGTCGACCTGTTCCGCGAGCAGCTTCCGCGCGTGTACTCCATCTGCGTGGAGATCAACCGCCGCCTGATCGACGGGCTCAGCCGCGACTATCCGAACGACTGGGGCAAGATCAACTATATGGCCGTCATTGCCAACAACGAGATCCGCATGGCGAACCTCTGCCTTGCCTGCTGCCATAAGATCAACGGCGTCAGCAAGCTGCACACCGAGATCCTCCGCAACGGCATCTTCCGCGACTACTGCAACCTCACGCCTGACCGCTTCATCAATGTTACCAACGGCATCGCCTACCGCCGCTGGCTGGCGCAGTCCAATCCGCTGCTGACCGAGTACCTCAAGACCCTCATCGGCGACGGCTTCCTGCGCGACGCCAACGAGCTTGAGAAGCTCATGGCCTTCCGCGATAACGAGGAAGTGCTCGAGAACCTCATGGCCATCAAGCGCAAGAACAAGGAGCGCCTTGCCGCGCTGATCGCAGATCGCAACGGCGTCCGCGTCGACCCGGATTCGATCTTCGACATCCAGATCAAGCGCCTGCACGAGTACAAGCGTCAGCTCCTCAACGTGCTGCACATCCTCTATCAGTATTGCCAGCTCAAGGATCACCCCGACATGCCGTTCGTGCCGCATACCTATATCTTCGCGGCCAAGGCCTCCGCGGGTTATATCCGCGCCAAGCAGACCATCAGCCTGATCGTCGCGGCCTCCAAGCTCATCAACAACGACCCCGACGTCCGCAACAAGCTGAAGGTCGTCTTCATTGAGGACTACAAGGTCTCGCTGGCCGAGATCATCATCCCGGCTGCCGATATTTCCGAGCAGATCTCCGTCGCGGGCAAGGAGGCCTCCGGCACGGGCAACATGAAGCTGATGATCAACGGCGCCGTGACCCTCGGCACGCTCGACGGCGCGAACGTCGAGATCCATGAGCAGGTCGGCGACGAGAACATCTTCCTCTTCGGCCTGAAGGCCAACGAGGTCGACGAGCTTTGGCAGAAGGGCTATAACCCCAACGACTTTATGACGCCCGAGCTTCAGCGCGTGTTCGACATGCTCACGAGCGGCGTGCTCGGCCAGCACTATGACGATCTGGTCGCCAGCCTGCTGACCAACCGCTTCGGCGTGGCCGATCCGTATATGACCGTGGCCGATTTCAGCGATTATTGCCGCGAGCAGGAGGTCGTCGCAAAGACCTACACCGACCGCCGCAAATTCGCCGAGATGTCGCTGGTCAACATTGCCAAGGCCGGCATCTTCTCCTCCGACCGCTCCGTCCGCGAATATGCCGACAAGATCTGGAATCTGAAGTAACGCATGGAACGGATCTTATTCAACAGCCGAGATCCGCAGCACAAAACCCCGTTCGGAACCGTCCGGACGGGGGACTGCTGTGTTTTGCGCCTGCAAACGCCGCAGGTGAGCGGCGCGACGGGCGTGACCCTGATGCTCGAGGACTGCGACGGCCGCCCCCTCCAAGAGCTTCCGTTTGCCATGCAGGCCGAGGAGGACGGCAATCGCTGGTGGCGATGTGCCTTCTCGCTCGAGCGCGGTCTTTATTTTTACTGGTTCCGCGTGGAAAAGAAGGACGGCTCGTTCCGTCTGTTCCGGCAGGGCGACGGCACGAACATGGAATCCGGAGAAAAATGGCAGATCAGCTTCGTGCCTGCCGACCACACGATCCCGGACTTTGCCTGCGGTGCGGTGATGTATCAGATCATGCCCGACCGCTTCTGGCAGTGCGGGAATTGCGACCTGAGCCGCAAGCTCCGTCCCTTCTCCGTCCATGCAAGCCACGCAGAGCAGCCGTGCTACACCGCCGACGCCGAGGGCAACTGGTGCGCTGATTTTTACGGCGGAAACCTGCGCGGCATTCAGCAAAAGCTGCCCTATCTGCGCGAGCTGGGCGTCGAGGTGCTCTACCTGAACCCGGTCTTCATGGCCTATTCCAACCACCGCTACGACACCGCGGACTATAAGCGCGTCGACCCGATGCTCGGCACGGAGGACGATTTCCGTGCCCTGTGCGACGCGGCGCATGAGCAGGGAATGCGCGTGATCTTGGACGGCGTGTTCTCCCACACCGGCAGCAACAGCGTCTATTTTGACGCGAAGCACATCTTCGGCCACGGCGCAGTGTCCGACCCGGCCTCGCCCTACCGCGAGTGGTATCATTTCCGCCGCTATCCGGACAGCTACGACTGCTGGTGGAACATGCCGACCCTGCCCAACGTCGAGGAGCTGACGCCGAGCTATGTGGACTATATCATTGAGGACGACGACTCCGTCATCGCGCACTGGCTGAGGCTGGGCGCCGACGGCTACCGTCTCGACGTGGTCGACGAGCTGCCGGACGAATTTGTCCGCAAGCTCAAGCGCCGGATGCGCGCCGTCAAGCCCGAGTCCGTTCTGCTGGGCGAGGTTTGGGAGGACGCGTCGAATAAATGCGCCTATGGCGTTTCGCGGCGGTATTTTGTCGACGCCGAGCTGGACTCCGTGATGAATTACCCGTGGCGCAAGGCCATTTTGGCCTTTGCCAAGGAGGAGGACGACGGCGCGGCTCTCGGCGAGGCCGTGATGCGGATTGCCGAGCACTATCCGCCGCAGGTGCTCAACAGCGTGATGAACCTGCTGGGCAGCCACGACACGCCCCGCCTGCTGACGGAGCTTTCCGGCGTGCAGGCAAACGGCCGCGCGGAAAAGGCCGCCGTCCGGCTCACGGCGGAGCAGCGGGCGCTTGCCCTGCGTCGCGAGCGTCTTGCGGCCTTCCTGCAGTTCACGCTGCCGGGGATGCCGAGCATCTACTACGGCGACGAGATCGGCATGGAGGGCTTCGACGACCCGTTCTGCCGCGCGTTTTATGACTGGGACGGCGGCGACGGGACGCTTCGCGACTATTATCGCGGTCTGTCGCGGCTCAAGCGCGAGAGCGCTGCGCTGCGCCGGGGCACGGTGCGCGTGACCGAGGCAGGGGAGGGCAGGCTTGCCTTCCTGCGCAGCGCGCCGGAGCAGGAGGCGGCGATTTTCGTCAACCGCACCGACAGAAGCTGGGCGCTTCCGGACGGGCACGTGCGCTTCGGCGACGCGCTTTGTGTCGACAATGAAAAAAATATCCTGCTTCCGGGCGGCTTTTGTGTGCTTTTTCTCCAAAAAATGGAAGCCTGACGGAGGCACTTTGCGTCTGCTAAATACGCTTGTCTTTCCCAGACGTGCAAGTTTTTCGCACGATAAAGCGCAAAACAGGCGAAAAAATGTATGAATATGCAAGAAACGGCGGCTGTTTTTCTT
>URLT01000077.1 GCA_900548795.1 uncultured Eubacteriales bacterium | reverse complement strand
TTCCAAATTGAGGTTTGGAAATCGCAGGAATACTTTGTGTATTTCAAGATTTTCAAACCGATCAGTTGGGGCAAAAGACCCGCTGAGCGCCGCAGTCGATTTAATCAGAGGTTCCCTAACCGAAACAGGCTTTGAAAAGGGGCGCAAGGCGCCCCTTTTCTGCTTCACGCTCGGCCGTCAGCTCCGCAAGGGTCACGCCGCTCTCGTGGGCATGGAGCAGCTCGGCCAAGCCCTCGACCGGCCGCAGCTTCTCGGCGCGGCGCACCTGCACCGCAGGCCGCAGCGCGTCGAACACATCCGGCGGCAGCTCCGTCTCGCCGCACAGGACAAGCTGCTCCGCCGTGTCGAGCAGCACCGTTCCGGGCGCGTTCGTGCGCAGCTCCTGCACGGCCGAGCGCCAGTCCGCTCCCGCGCCGTCCCCGGCCTCGGTGCGCAGCAGGAGGCGGCCGTCCGAGCCGCGCGCGAGCTGCACCGTCCGGACGGGCAGCAGGGTCGCCGTTTCATAAGCGGGAAAGGGCAGCCCGAGATACAGCAGCGCCAGCAGCGCCAGCCAGACGGCCAGCGCTCCGCGCAGTCCTCCCCGGCCGCTCACGGTCTCTGGTTGCGCACGTCCTGCGGGCGCAGAGACGGGTCGCGGCAGGGGGTCATGACGTGGCGCGGACGCAGCAGCGCCCGCAGACCGCGCGCAGACGAAAACGGCGCCAGATAGGGCCGCCCGAAGGAGCTCAGGCCGGCAAGATGCAGCACAAGCAGCAGCCCGCCCGCCGTCAGGCCGAACAGTCCGCCCAGCGCCGCCAGTCCCGCCAGCACGAAGCGCCACAGGCGCATGGCGTCGGCGAAGTCCCGTCCGGGCAGGACGAAGCCGCAAATGCCCGCAGCGGCCACGACGATGAGCGCCGCAGGCGAGATCACCCGCGCCTCGACCGCCGCCGTGCCGACGACCAGTCCGCCGATGATGGACAGCGTCTGCCCGACGGACTGCGGCAGACTGACGCCGGCCTCCTGAAGCAGCTCGAAGGCCAGCAGCAGCCCGAGCACCTCGACGGCCGTCGGGAAGGGCACGGCCTGCTTGCTCTCGATGATCGAGCGCAGCAGCCCCATGGGGAGCATCTGCGGATGATAGGCCGCCATGGCGATATAAAGCCCCGGCAGCAGCAGCGACAGCAGCAGCCCCGCGTAGCGCAGAATGCGCAGGAACGACGCGGAGATCCAGTCGGTGCCCTCGTCCTCGGCGGCGGTCATGAAAAACGCGAGATCGACCGGCGCAAGATAGGCCAGCGGCAGGCCGTCGACCAGAAGGGCGACGCGGCCGTCGAGCAGCGCCCGTGCGAGGCGGTCGGTGCGCTCGGTGTACTTGAGCAGAGGGAAGGCCGTCCGGCGCGAGCCGGTCAGGTATTCCTCGACCGCCGCGGGCGTGACCAGCCCGTCGACGTCCGGCTCGGAAAGACGGCGCTTCATCCGCCGCACGAGCGCCGGATCGGTCAGCCCGTCGAGCCAGAGCAGCGCGACGCCCGTTCCGCTGCGGCGGCCGAGCTTCGTCTCATAAATGCGAAGCGACGGCGTGCGCAGATGCCGCCGCAGCAGGCTCGTGTTCGTGCGCAGGGTCTCCGTGAGGGCATCCCTCGCGCCCTTGACGGTGCTCTCCACCTCCGGCGCGGACGGCGCGCGTTTTTCTCCGCTCTTGTCCTCAAAGGCCAGCGCCCGCTGCCCGAACAGCACGACCGCAAAGCCGTTGACCAGCCGCTCGAGCACGTCGGCAAGCCCCCCGCACTCGAGCGCCACGGCGTTATAGACCGTGGCATAGAACGCCCGGTCGCACAGCTCGTCCATGCTGCCGCCGAAGCCGTCGCGCAAAAGCGGCTTGACCACCAGCTCGGAGATGTCCGCCCCGGAGGTCAGGCCGTCGATCGCATAGAGATAGACCGTGTGCCCGCCCACGCGCAGGACGCGCCGGCTGAAATCCGCCGCGCCGTCGAAGGCGGCGCAGACGGCCGCGTCGCTCAGCGCCGGACGGCGCGCCTCGGACTGTCGTTCCATTTTTTCTCACCTCGGGGCTAGCTTTCCCCGCCGCGCGGCGGGTATGCGGAGCCATTGCAAAATTTGTCACAAAAATTTGGCAAAATGTTCCCGGATTTTTCTTTACTTTATCGGGAAATTGGTATATGATTAGTATCAGAGCAGGAATGCTTCAAAAAACAACAGGGAATCGCGGGTTCCCGGGCAAAGGAGGTCGGCGTTTTGGAAGAGAATCGCAATTCGGTCAATCGCAACACCATAAAATTTGAGGTGCCCGCTGAGGGCAGCGAGGTCATGAAGGCGACCCTGACACAGGTCTATCGCTCCCTGACGGAGAAGGGCTACAACCCCATCAATCAGATCGTCGGCTACATCCTCTCCGAGGATCCGACGTATATCACCAACCACAACAACGCCCGAAGCCTGATCTGCAAGCTCGACCGCGACGAGCTGCTGCAGGAGCTTGTGCGGCACTATCTGTTCGACTGAGGCAGGGGGGCGCGCCTCCCCCGGACGCTCCGAGGCTCGGAGCCAACAAAATCCGTCAACCGATCGCAAGCAAGGGGAGAGTTGATTCTCCCCTTTTTTTGCGGAATCTCCCGTTTTCAACATCCATTCTCGCGTTCCCCCTTTCCCGGCGCTTTGAACCAAATCGTAACAAATTCCCGGTAAATTTCGAAAAATACGTCGCAAAGTGTTGACAAAACAATCTCCATGTGTTACAATTTGGTTACATTTTATTTTGGAGGTACCTATGTCCGAAAAAAATGAAGTCCTCACCTATCGGGGTCGACCCCTGATGCGCAAGGACAACCTGATCTATTACGGCTCCATGGCGGATGAATACATCGTCATGCTGCAGGTGCTTGAGTCCAAGGATTTCAAGGATCTCAAGCTCGCCACGCGAGTCTCGGTTCAGCTTCAGCTCACCGATCCGAACGCCAAGGCGCGTGACCGCGTGGTCAAAAAAAGCGAAAAGGACGGCTTCTACACGGCGTTGGATGTTGGCTGTGTGTGGCTGGAACGCGCACTGAGCGCGAAATAATCTCCCGGGAGGTTCCGCAATGAAACGTTTGTTCCGAACTCTGACCGTCTTGGCTCTGATCCTTGCGCTCGCGCTCTCGCTCGCCTCTGTCGCGGGCGCGACCGAGCTGAAGTCCGCCATCGGCATCGTCAACGCCCGCAGCGGTCTGCGCCTGCGCGCCAAGCCCGACACCAACGCGGCCGTTCTGGCCGTCGCAGCCGAGGGCGACTATGTCGTCATCCTCCGCAGGACGGGCGACTGGTATCTGGTCGATTATAACCTCAACGTCGGCTATATGAGCGCCGCCTACCTCACCGTCAAGGAGCGCGAGAACGTCGAGCTGGGCGACGGCGCCGTGAATCCCACCGTCGCGAACCTGCGCTCCGGCCCTTCGACCGGCAGCGCCCGCGTCTGTCAGGTCTACGCCGGCAACCGCGTCGAGATTTTCGGCTTCAACTGCGGCTGGTACAAGGTGCGCTTCAACGGTCAGGTCGGCTACATCCGCAGCGACCTCGTCACCCTGCTCGAAAAGCCTGCGGCAAACCGCGGCTCCTCCGCCTCGTCGGGCGGCGGCTCCGGCAGCTCGCAGCACTTCTATCCGGCGGGCGTCGCTCAGCAGCTTGCCGACTATGCGCAGAGTTTCGCCGGTTATCCCTATGTTTACGGCGGCACAAGCCCCGCCGGGTTCGACTGCTCCGGCTTCGTGCAGTATGTTTACGCCCACTTCGGCTATGGCATCCGCCGCACCGCGACGGCGCAGCTCCAGGACGGCTGGTACGTCTCGCGCGACGCCCTCCAGCCCGGCGACATCATCTATTTCGGCTACGGCAGCACCGCCTCCCACGTCGGCATCTACCTCGGCGGCGGCGCGTTCGTTCACGCGGCGAACTCCGGCACGGGCGTCATCATCTCGAACCTGTCCGAGAGCTGGTATGCCAACCGCTACCTCACGGCGCACCGCGTCATCGGCTGAGCCGCCCGCGGATCGATCGGGCGCGAAGCGTTCGGTGCGAAGCTTCCGGCTCATGCGGCGGAGAACGAGTATAAGATACATACCGCCTTCCTGCACGTTTCAAGTCTTGACTTGACAAAACAAAGCTGCTTGCCGAATTGTGCGCAGTTTCCCATCACAAAAACCGAAGCGCCCTCGAATGGTCGAGGGCGCTTCGGTTTTTGGTTATTTGGTGATCGCGTTGTTTTGCTTATCGCGTTGTTTTGCTTATCGCGTTGTTTTGCTGATGCTTTCCGTTGTTTTCCGGCTGCGCCGGGCAGCTCGCTGCCGATTGATTCAGAGGTTCCCTTTCCGCTCGGCGCAGGCGATGGCCGTTCTGCGGCGGCGAAAGCAGACCGTCAGGCCGAGCCAGCCGACCGGCATGGCCGCCGCGCCGATGGCGCAGGGATATTTTACCCAAAAGCTGCCATAGCCCAGCCTGCAGATCGCGCAGACCAGAGAAAGCAGCAGCAGAACGGTGGAGGCGCACCAGACGCCGAAGCTGACGCCGCGCAGGATGCGCATTTTTTTGACGCGGGGCGGGAGCCGCTCCGCCTGCTGCTCAAGCAACCGCTCGCGGCGCAGGCAGAGCCAGAGGCTCGCGCCGAGGATGACGCGGCAGAGATAGAGCGCCTCCTTGCCGACGGTGCTGTTCAGGCCGAAGCCGATGAAAAAGCACATCACGACCGCCATGGCGACGGCGCCGGCGCAGAGACAGAGCATCAGCTTCACGGCCAGATCATAGCCTCGTGCATTCATTCGGCGTCCTCCTCCCCGTGGCAGGTCGGGCAGGGCAGGTAGCCCCAGCGAAGCGCCTGAGACACGCTCGTGACCTGATAGCCCGTGGCGTCGAAATCCGGACACCCGGCCGTGTGATAATAGCGCGCCTGCCCGCGCTCAATGAGCGCGACGTGGTCGCGCACGAACTCCAGCGCCTCCTTGCTCCGGGTCAGCTCATCGCGGGCGGCGGCGTGCTCCTTGGACATCACGTCGTACTCGCCCTGCAGCGTTTCAAGCTCGTCGCTCAGCTCGCGCAGGGCGCCGCGCGCCGCGGTGAGCTGGTCGCGCACGCGCGAGAGCACGGCCGCGTTGTCCTGAAGCGCTGCCTCGCGGCTGCGAAGCGCCGCCTTGAGCTGTGCCGTGCGCAGCAGTCCCCCGGCCACGCTCACCGCCAGAAGCAGCAGCAGCCCCGCGAGCAGCACGCGTCCGCCCCGGCGGCGGCGCTGCTCGGCGCGCTCGGCGCGGCGCTCGTTCTTCTCGCGCTGACGCTTCTCGGCCTGGCGCGGCGTCGCCTTGCGCTCGGGGAGCACAATGCGGCGGTCAAGGAACGGCGAGTCGGGCAGCGGCCGGCTGACCAGCTTCTCGCAATCGGGGCAAAAGGTCTTGCCCTCGTCGATGCGCCGTCCGCAGCGCAGACAATTCATGACGACACCTCCTGTCGCGGAAAGATCGGGAAAAATCAGTCGAGATAGAACACCTTCATGCCCTTATAGGTCATGTAAGTATCCAGCTTGGAGACGATCTCCATCGGCGCGTGCATACTCAGCACGGGCACGCCCGCGTCGACCGTCTCGATGTTGCGGTTGGCCATGTAGCACGCGACCGTTCCGCCGCCGCCCTGATCGACCTTGCCCAGCTCGCCGGTCTGCCAGATGACGTCCTGCTCGGAGAACAGGCGGCGCACATAGCCCATGACCTCGGCTGAGGCGTCGGACGAGCCGGATTTGCCGCGCGCGCCGGTGTACTTGAAGATGCCGGTGCCGTAGTTGATGCGGGTGTTGTTGCGCTTGTCGCAGGTCTCGGCGTAGATCGGGTCATAGGCGTTGCTGACGTCTGCGCTCAGGCAGAAGGAATGCTCGAAGCAGCGGTGCAGGCAGGCGCCGACGGCCTTGCACAGGTCGTGCATAAACGTTTCAAAATAATGGCTCTGCATACCGGACAGACCCTCCGAGCCGATCTCCTCCTTGTCGGCAAGGACGCAGACGGCGGTCTTTTTCGGCGTGCCCAGCTCGAGCATCGGGCGGAAGGCGGCGTAGGCGCAGACGCGGTCGTCGTGGCCGTAGGCCGCGATCATGCTGCGGTCGAAGCCGACGTCGCGCGCCGGGCCGGCCGGGACCATCGTCAGCTCGGCGCTGAGGAAGTCCTCCTCGGTGATGCCGTATTTCTCGTTGAGCAGACAGAGCACCGCAAATTTGATGCGGTCGGCGCCCTCGTCGTCCTTAAGCGGGCGGCTGCCGAGCAGAATGTTCAGGTTTTCGCCGGTCACGCCCTCAGCGAGGGTCTTTTTCATCTGGTCGGCGGCCAGATGGATCAGCAGATCGGTCACGCAGAAGATCGGGTCGTCGGCGTCCTCGCCGACCGTGACCTTCACGACCGTGCCGTCCTTCTTGGCCACGACGCCGTGCAGCGCCAGCGGCGTGGTCGTCCACTGGTATTTCTTGATGCCGCCGTAGTAATGCGTCTTGAAATAGGCCAGCTCGCTGTCCTCATAGAGGGGGTTCGGCTTGAGGTCGAGGCGCGGGGAGTCGATGTGCGCGGCGCAGATGTGCGTGCCGTTGTCGAGCGGCTCGGAGCCGACGACGGCGAAGATCACGCTCTTGCCGCGGTTGTTGCCGTAGACGCGGTCGCCGGGCTTGAGGCTCATGCCGGGCTTGAGGGCGACGAAGCCGGCCTTCTCGGCCTCGGCGATCGTCCAGTCGACGGCCTCGCGTTCAATTTTACAGGTCGAAATAAAGTCCATATAGTCGCGGATGTACGGCTCCATCGCGGCGCGGTCGGCCTCGGAGATGCGGTCATAGCCGTTCTTCGGGTCGGCAATGAGCGTTTTGCGCAGGGCTTCGTATTTTGTTTCTTCCATCGGGTAAACTCCTTTCAGAAATTCGGTGCATTTTGTGTCAAATTCGGCGATCGAGCCGGAATTTTGCAGGATAAAATCGGCCTTTGCGGAAAATTCTCCGTCCGACGGCTGCGCATGGATGCGCGCGAGCGCGCGGTCGGCGGAAATGCCGTCGCGCGCGGTCAGCCGCGCGACGCGGACGTCCATGGGGGCGAGCACGGCGACGGTTTTGTCGCACAGACGGCTGATGCCGCTCTCAAAGAGGGCAATGGCGTCGACGGCCGCGAGGCGCACGCCCGCGCGCTCCGCCCGGCTCAGCCGCGCCAGCACCTCGCGGTGCACATAACGGTGCGTGAGCGCGTTCAGGCGCAGGAGCTTTTCGCGGTCGGAAAAGACCTCGGCGGCCAGCGCCGGGCGGCTCAGCGTTCCGCCGGCAAACGCCGCCGGGAAGGCCGCGCGCAGCGCTTCCAAAAGCGCCGCGTCGCTTTGCAGCAGCTCGTGGTAGATCGCGTCGCAGTCGAGCGCGCACGCGCCCAGCCGTTCGGCCGCGCGCAGGAGCGTCGTCTTGCCGCTTCCGCTGCCGCCGGTGATGCCCAGAATGAACATGGCTCAGTCCTCCGCGTTCACAATATGGAAGGCGGCGGCCTTCTTCAGCCGGTTGCCGACCGCATAGGCCACGCCGCCGCCCTCGGGACAGCGGGCATAGATCGCGGTGATGTCCGGCCGGTCGAGCGCGCGCAGCGCGGCAAACAGCCCCGCCGAGAGCGTGTGCGGGTCGGCCTCGCGGCCGTAGGCCAGCGCCTGACAGCCCGCGTAGAGCGGCAGCTCCTCCTCGTAGCACAGCACGGCGTCCGTCGGGCGCAGGCGCGCGCGGATATAGCGCGCGGCGGCCTCGCTGCTGCCGTCGACCACGGTGACCTCCGCCGCGGGCGCATAGTGCTTGTATTTCATACCCGGAGCGCGCACGACGGCGTCGTTGGAGATCAGGCCGAGCACGGCCTTGTCCACGTCCAGCTCGCCGAGCACCTCGGTCAGCTCCTCGGGCGTCACGCCGCCCGGACGGAGCAGGCGCGGCCGCTCCCCGGTCAGGTCGACAATGGTCGACTCCACGCCGACCTCGCACGGGCCGCCGTCGATCACGGCGTCGATCTTGCCGTCCGTGCCGTAATCGTGCAGGACGTGCTGCGCCGTCGTGGTCGAGGGCTTGCCGGAGAGATTCGCCGACGGCGCGGCGATCGGCACGCGCGCGCGGCGAATGAGCGCCCGCGTGACCGCCGTTTTCGGGCAGCGAACGGCGACGGTGTCCAGCCCGGCCGTCGTGCGGCGCGGCACCAGCTCGCGCACGGGCAGAACCATCGTCAGCGGCCCCGGCCAGAACCGGTTGGCCAGCTCCCACGCGGCCTGCGGAATGTCGTAGCAGTAGCGCGACAGCTCGGTCGGCTCTGCGATATGAATGATCAGCGGGTTATCCTGCGGCCGTCCCTTGGCCTCGAAGATCTTGGCCACGGCGGCCTCGTCGAGCGCGTTCGCGCCCAGACCGTAGACCGTTTCGGTCGGGATGGCGACCACGCCGCCGGCCAGAATGATCTGCGCGGCCAGCGCCGGGGTCTTGGGA
>URLT01000076.1 GCA_900548795.1 uncultured Eubacteriales bacterium | reverse complement strand
CCGCAGACGAGCGCCCGCCGCTCCAGCGCCTCGAGCAGGACGGAGGCGCGGCCGTAGTGATCGCGCAGAACGACGACCCGGCGGCACAGCGCGCGCGGCGTCCGCTCCAGAAGCAGCAGCGCCGTCGGCACGACCGCCTGCAAAAACAGGAGGCGCCGCCGTCCCACGGCGTCGCGCGGGCGAAGCAGCGCGGCCGCCAGCCCCTCGGCCATGCCGGTCAGCTCGTCGCGCGCGGGCGGAAGCTCCGCCGTCAGGCAGCGCTGCGCGGACGCCGCGGCGCTCAGGCTGGCATAGACGGCCGGATACAGCGCGGCGTGCTCGGCCTGCGTCTCGTAGAGCGCGTCCTCCCGGGCGCGCATCCCCTCGCTGTCGTAAAATTCGCCGAAGCTCAGATAGTTCATGCTCCCGCCGCACAGGCTCGGCTCGAGCACGTGCGGGGCGGTCCCGTCGGCAAAGGCCGCCGAGAGCGCCGGAAGATAGACCGCGTCGAGCGACCCGGCGTCCGACGAGCACAGCCCCAGCTCCACGTCCAGCCCGCGCTGCTCCGCCGCCGCGGCGACGGCGCGCATAAAGGTCGATTTCCCGCAGCCGCAGCCGCCCTTGAGCACCGTGACCCGCTTTGCCTGCCGCAGAAGCCCGTCAAAATGCGAGACAAAGCCCGCATGGGTACATGCGCCGTAAAAAAATTCCGTTTTCATCGGGATGCCCTCCTTTTTTCCGTCCTTCCGTTCTATGCCGCGGCGCAGCGCGCGGTGCATGACCCGTTGAAATTTTTGGAAAGCGTACCGCCGCCGCACACTTTTCCCGTTTTCGGGAAAGAATACGCCCAGAGCTTGGGACGCTCGGAGCCGTCGGCAAGAGCCGACAGCGAAATTTTTCCGGGCGAACCGTTCCCTCTGATTCAATCGTTCAATCAGGAGAGAAGCCCTTGCACAAGCCTCCGCGATACGATATAATATAATTAACCGAGTCTCCGCGCTGCGCGGAGACTCCCGCGCAAAAAACGACGACCCGGAGGTTTCCCATGCTGCCTGCTGTCTTTACGGAACGAATGCGCCGCCTGCTGGGGACGGAGCTTGACGCCTTCCTTGCGTCCTACGACCGACCGCGCAACGCCGCCCTGCGGCGCAACCCCGGCAGACCCGGCCCCGCGCTGCCGCAGTTCTGCGGCGACGCCGTGCCGTGGGAGCCGAACGGCTTTTATCTGCTGCCCGGCACGCGGCCGGGGCTTTCTCCGCTGCACGAGGCGGGGCTGTTCTATTTGCAGGAGCCGAGCGCCATGGCGCCCGCGCGGCTGCTCGACGCCCGACCCGGCGAGCGCGTGCTCGATCTCTGCGCCGCGCCCGGCGGCAAATCGACGCAGCTCGCCGCCGCAATGCGGGGGCAGGGGCTTCTGGTCTGCAACGAGCTGCATCCCAAGCGCGCGCGGATCCTCGCGTCAAACCTCGAGCGCCTCGGCGTGACGAACGCGCTGGTGCTCAACGAGCACCCGGCGAGGCTGGCAGAGCGCTTCGCGGGCTTTTTCGACCGCATTCTCGTCGACGCGCCCTGCTCGGGCGAGGGAATGTTCCGCAAGGAGGACGCCGCCGTGGCCGACTGGAGCGAGCAGACCGTGCGCATGTGCGCCGACCGGCAGGCGGAGATCCTGCGCTCGGCGGCGCGGATGCTCGCCCCCGGCGGGCGGCTGGTCTATTCGACCTGCACCTTCTCGCCCGAGGAGAACGAGGGAAGCGTCTCGCGGCTGCTGCACGAGCACCCGGAGCTTTCCGTCGAACCGGTCGACGCGCCGTGGTTCGACCGGGGGCGCCCGGAGTGGATCGAAGACCCCGCGCCCGGTCTGGAGCGCACCCTGCGTCTCTGGCCGCATAAGCTGCGCGGCGAGGGACACTACGCCGCCGTTCTGCGCCGCGCGGACGACGGCCGCCGCACGCAGCCGGCCGAGCAGCCGACCGCGCCTCTGCCGGACGAGCTGCGCACGTTCCTGCGCGCGCTCGGAGCGGAAGCAGCGCGCGGCCTTGCCTTCGGCGCGACGTGGTATCTTCCGCCGCAGGGTCTGCCCGCGCTCGACGGCCTGCGCGTTCTGCGCGCCGGTCTGGAACTGGGAGAGCTGCGCAAGGGGCGCCCGATCCCGGCGCACGCGCTCTCCCACGCCCTGCCCGACGGCGCCTGTCCGCGCGTCTCCTTCCCGTCCGACAGCCCCGCCCTTGCCGCCTATCTGCGCGGCGAGACGCTGCCCGGCAGCGCCGGGGGCTGGGCGCTGCTCTGCGCCGACGGCTGCCCGCTGGGCTGGGTCAAGGGCGCCGGCGGCGTGCTCAAAAATCACTATCCCAAGGGGCTGCGCCGCCCGAAATAGCTCACGCGGAAATTTTTCTTTACAAAACGAGGAAAAAGTGTTATAATGCACATATCTGCGAAGCGATAGCGCCGCAGATTTTTCGACGGAAAAATTCAAAATTTACACGAAAATTGCCTATTTTTGCGGGTTTTTGTGCGACCTGTCGCACAAGTGCATGACCCGTATGCCGCGCGTTGTGCAATCTGCAGCGCCGGACATCTGCATGGAGAGGCTTTTTTATGAGAGAATACGTGATTCAGGGCGGCGCTCCGCTCGAAGGAACCGTGACCATCAGCGGCGCGAAGAACGCCGCAGTTGCGATCCTACCCGCCACTCTGCTGGTCAACGGCACCTGCCGGATCGAAAACGTTCCGGATATTTCCGACGTCCGTCTGCTGCTCGAGATCCTCAACAGCATGGGCGCGGAGATCCGCCGCCTGAGCCCGAACACCATCGAGGTCTGCTGCGAAAACGTCCGCGACAGCGAGGCGTCGGACGCGCTCGTGCGGCGCATCCGCGCATCGTACTACCTCATCGGCGCGCAGCTCGGCCGCTTCGGCCACGCCCGCGTGGCGCTGCCCGGCGGCTGCAACTTCGGCGCCCGGCCGATCGACCAGCACATCAAGGGCTTCGAGGCCATCGGCGCAGAGGTCGAGCTGCAAAACGGCTTCGTCTGCGCCCGGGCGTCCGAAAACGGCCTGACCGGCGGCCGCGTCAATCTCGACGTCGTCTCGGTCGGCGCAACGATGAACATCATGATCGGCGCAGTGCTCGCCGGCGGCACGACCATCATCGAAAACGCCGCCAAGGAGCCGCACATCGTGGACCTCGCCAACTTCCTCAACGCCATGGGCGCCAAGGTCTCCGGCGCGGGCACGGACATCATCAAGGTGCGCGGCGTCAAGGCGCTGCGCGGCGGGTTCTATTCCATCATCCCCGACCAGATCGAGGCCGGCACCTATATGGCCGCCGTCGCCGCCGCAGGCGGCAACATCCTGATCCAGAACGTCATTCCCAAGCACATGGACTGCATCTCAGCCAAGCTGCGCGAAATGGGCGTTAAGGTGACAGAATACGACGAGGCCATTCGCGTGCAGCGCGTCGGCGCGCTGCGCCGCGCGAACGTCAAGACCCTGCCCTATCCCGGCTTCCCGACGGATATGCAGCCGCAGATCGCCGTCTGCATGGCGCTGGCCAAGGGCACGAGCATCATCACAGAGAGCATCTATGACACGCGCTTCGGCTACTGCGCCGAGCTCAACCGCATGGGCGCGTGCATCAAGGTCGACACCAAGACCGCCGTCATCACCGGCGTCGAGCGGCTCGCCGGCTGCACGGTGCACGCCTGCGACCTGCGCGCCGGCGCCGCCATGGTCATCGCCGGGCTTGCCGCCGAGGGCACGACCCGCGTCGAGGAGATCGAGTATATCGAGCGCGGCTATGAAGACATCATCGGCAAGCTGCGCGGGCTCGGTGCCGACATCCGGCGCATCGAGCGCCCGGATGCCCCCTCCAAGACTGCAAGCGCCTGTTGACGCAACTTTTTCCGGCTGGATCGGGTGCAATGACCCGGTTCAGCCGGTTTTTTCGGCACGGATCCCTGCGTGGCGGCGACCCGGCTCCCGCAGGAGTCTGCGGCGCCCGAAAATTCCCCTGAACGGAGGCCAATCATGTCGCATTTTGTCACGGCTCTGGAGCTGGCCGGAACGGTCGCCTTTGCGGCGTCCGGCGCGCTGACCGCAATGAAAAAGAAAATGGATCTGCTGGGCATTCTGGTTCTGGCCGTGGTCACCGCCGTCGGCGGCGGCATCCTGCGCGACCTGATCCTCGGCGTCACGCCGCCGCTGGCCTTCCGCGACCCGACGAACGTCCTCGTCGCGGTCGGGACGGCGCTGCTGCTGTTCCTGCCCTTCCTGCGCCACCGCCTGATGCACAACCAGCGGCGCTTCGATCTGGCGATGCTGCTGCTCGACTCGCTGGGGCTGGGCGTTTTCACCGTGATGGGCATCTGGAACGCCCTGCAATTCGACCCCGACCGCAGCACCTTTCTGCTCGTGCTCGTCGGCGTGCTGACGGGCGTGGGGGGCGGCGTCGTGCGCGACACGCTCGCCGGCGACACGCCCTATATCTTCGTCAAGCACATCTATGCCAGCGCCTCGCTGGCCGGCGCGCTGAGCATGACGCTCCTGCGCGGCGTGCTGCCGCTCTATGCCGCGATGCTGCTTTCGGTCACGCTCGTGTTCGCCATTCGTCTGCTTTCGGCGCATTTCCGCTGGAATCTGCCCCGCGTGCGCAACATCTGATCCCGATTAAGGGAAGCTCTGATTCAACAAACCGATCCGTTGGGGCAAAAGACCCGCTGCGCGCCGCAGCCGATTGATTCAGAGGTTCCTTAAAATTCAGGATAACCATTCGTTGGAGAGAAAGCCTATGAAAAAAACGCTGGATCTGATTATGATCGTCCTGCTGCTCGGCGGGCTGCTGCTCGGGCTGGGGCGCACGATCCTCCTGCCCAAGGAGCTCAATTCCTATGAAAACCGCTACGCCGCGCGCATCGACCGTCCCTCTGTCTCCGGCTATGCCGACGGGAGCTTTCAGGACAGCCTCGAGGCCGCGCTGTGCGATCAGGTGCCGCTGGCTCAGACGCTCAAGCGCGTCTATAACGCCGCCTCGTCGCGCATGGAGCTGGCGCTGCTCAAGCCGCTCGTGCGCCCCGGGCGCTACTATCGCCTCGGCGAGGTCTCGCTGTTTTCGGGCTACCTGACCTACCCCACGCGCGAGCTGTCGGTCGAGCAGCCGAAGCTCGAGGCGCGCGCCGAAAATCTCAACGCGGTCTTTGCCGCGCACCCCGACGTGTCGTTTTATACATACTACATCGAAAAGGACACCGACATCGATTTTGAGACCGGCGAGCGCCTCCGCGCCGACGACCTCCTGTTCTCGCTGCTCGAGCTGCCGCGCACGCACACGGGGCGGTTCGAGGTCGCCGATTTTTCCGATTTTTCGTCTTATTTTTACAAAACCGACCACCACTGGTCGTACACCGGCTCCTACCGCGCCTACTGCGAGCTGCTGCCGCTTCTGGGCGTCGAGGACGCGCCGCTCGCGCCGCTCGAGACGCGCACGGTCGGCGAATTTTCCGGCTCGAAGGCCGCGCAGACCGGCACGGAGGGCTTCAGCGAGCCGTTTGAGGCCTACCGCTTCGCCTTCCCGCCCATGCAGATCACGCGCAACGGCGCTCCGGCCGAGGATTACGGCGCGCAGGACGCCGATTTCACCGGCGCGGTGCTGAGCTACGGCGCGTTCTACGGCGGCGACGACGGCGAGATATGCTTCGACACGCACCGCGCCGACCGCGAAAATCTTCTGGTGCTCGGCGAATCCTATGACAACGCGCTGGACAAGCTGCTGGCCTCGCATTTCGGCCGCACCTACGTCGTCGATCTGCGCTATTACGAAAGCAGCCTCGGCAAGCCCTTCTCGCTGGCCGCCTATCTGCGCGAGCACAACATCGACCGGGTGCTGCTGATCGGCAACATCGACTTTTTTGTCTCGCCCGACTTCGTTTTGGAGGACTGACCTATGGTTTTTAGCAGCGCGACCTTCCTGTTCGCCTTTCTTCCGCTGGTCACGGGCGCATACTACCTGTGCAAAAACCGTGTCTATCGCAACGCCGTGCTCCTGCTGGCATCCCTGCTGTTCTATTCGTGGGGCGAGCCGCGCCTCCTGCTGCTGCTGATCGCGGCCACGGCCGCGGCCTACGTCGGCGGGCTTGCGATCGACCGCGGCCGCTGCCGCAGGCTCGCTCTGACCGTGACCGTCGTCCTGCTGGTCGGCAATCTGTTTGTGTTCAAATATCTGAACTTTTTTGCCGACAGCCTCTTTCCCGGCAACCTGCTGCCGCGCCTGACCCTGCCCATCGGCATCAGCTTTTACACGTTTCAGATCCTTTCGTATGTGATCGACCTCTATCGCGGAAGCATTCGCGTGCAGCGGAATTTTTTCCGGCTGCTGCTCTATGTCAGCTTCTTCCCGCAGCTCATCGCCGGGCCGATCGTCCGCTATCAGACGGTCGAGTCGGAGATCCGCGACCGCCGCGAGTGCATTGAGGACGTCGCCGCCGGCCTTCGGCGCTTCACGCTGGGGCTTGCCAAGAAGGTCATCCTCGCCAACCGCATCGCCCTGCTGGCCGAGACGGTCTACGCCGGGGACACCGCCGTTTACGGCACGGCGCTCTACTGGCTCGCCGCCGTGGCCTATGCCCTGCAGATCTATTTCGATTTCTCCGGCTACAGCGACATGGCCATCGGCATGGGACGGATGTTTGGCTTCCATTTTCTGGAAAATTTTGACCATCCCTACTGCGCCCTGTCCGTCACGGACTTCTGGCGGCGCTGGCACATCTCGCTTTCGAGCTGGTTTCGGGATTATATCTACATCCCCCTCGGCGGCAACCGCGTGAAGCGCTCGCGCTGGGTGCTGAACCTGCTGCTCGTCTGGGCGCTGACCGGCTTCTGGCACGGGGCGCAGTGGAACTTTCTGCTCTGGGGGCTGTATTACGGCCTGCTGCTGCTCGTTGAAAAATGCCTCCTCGGGCGGGTGCTCGACCGGCTTCCCAAGGCCGTCCGCTGGGTCTACACGGCGTTTTTTGTGCTGATCGGCTGGGTGCTGTTCGATCTGGTCGACTTCGGCGCGCTGCGCCATGCCCTCGGCATGATGTTCCTGCCCCACGCGACCGACTGGGCGGCCGCCGTCGCCGCGGACGCCTCGCTGCTCAAGGCGCTGCTCTATCTTCCGCTCGGCGCGGTCTGCTGCCTGCCCCTGCTGCGCCGGCCGTGCCGCACCGCGCGCGGCGTGCTGCTGGCCAACGCCGCCACGCTCGCCCTGTTCGCCGTGTGCGTCGTCTATATCCTCAGCTCGAGCTATAACCCGTTCATCTATTTCCGCTTCTAATTTGAGCCGTAACGCGTCACTCTACCCTGAGTAGAGTCGCCCTCTACCAATTTTTTACGGCTCCTTCCGCACAGGAGGATGCATTCCGTCCGCCGCTGCGGTAAAATAAACGCAAATCCTGAGCGCAAAAAACACCGAGGCTCCGGGAAGACCGCACGCGGCCGGCTCGGAGCCTTCTGATACTAGAATCTGTTAAAAAGCTTGAAGCGCTTTTTATAGCGCCAGCGGCGCGTCAGATTCTGCATGAGACGGCGCAGCGTGCATTCGCACGATGCGAGTGTGCAAAGCACACGGGATTCTTGATTCAATATTTGAATCAAGAATCAGTATGAAAAACGCCGTATGCTCCCGCACGACCGGTGGGCGCGGCGCGAAAATTCGGCGCACGATGCGCCGGAACGGAGGAATGATTTATGGAACAGAAATTTGTATTTGCGACCGACTCCGGCTGCGACCTGACCGCCGGGATCTGCCGCGATCGCGCGATAAACACCCTGATGATGCGCTACGAGCTGGACGGAAGGGAATGCGTCGACACGATGCGCCCGGAGGATCTGCACGATTTCTTCACCCGCATGGGGCAGGGCGCCGTCGTGCACACGAGCGCCGTGAACGTCGGCGAATATCTCGCGTTCTGGCCCGAGCTGCTTCGCCTCGGCCTGCCGATCGTCCACCTGACCATGGGCAGCGGCATCTCGGGCACATACCAAAACGCCCTGCTTGCGCGCGAGCAGTTCCTTCAGGAGCACCCGGAGGCCGAGCTTTACGTCGTCGACTCGCTGGGCGCGTCGATGAGCTACGGGATGCTGGCGCTGGCCGCCGCCGACCTGCGCGACGAGGGAAAAACCGCGCAGGAGGTCGTGCAGTGGCTCGAGGACAACCGCATTCTCGCCTGCCCCTACTACACGACGGGCGACCTGAGCTACCTTTACCGGGGCGGGCGCGTGAGCCGCACGGGCATGGTCGTGGCGCACACGCTCAACATCTGGCCGATCCTGAACCTGAACCCCGCCGGGGAGCTGAAGGCCGTCGAAAAATGCCGCGGACGCAAGCGCACCTACAGCCGCATTGCGGAAATTATCCGCAGCGAGGCCATTGACCCGCAGAACCATACGCTCTATGTCTGCCACGCCGACGACCGCGCCGAGGCCGAGCGCTTCGCCGAGGAGATCCGCGACGTCGCCGGCTTCCGGGATATTTTCTATTCCTACATCGGCACGATCATCGGCGCGCATACCGGCCCCGGTCTGGTCAGCGCCTTCTACTTCGGCAACGGCAGAAAACGCGCCGCCGAGGGCAAATAACCGGCCGGAAGCCGGGCAAAAGAGCAACAGAAGGTCGGAAAACGGTCGGCAGCCGCAGACCCTTCGTGCTCGCATCCGAACGGAGGCCGTCGGTTCCCAGGAGCAAGGCTTCTCAAAAACAGCCTCCGGCGGTCAACGGAGCGGCCGTTGGTTGCGGAAAAAACCGACCGCTTTTCGGAAACGCCTGAGCAACCATACCTATGGAACGCCCGAGCGGCCGCGGCGATTCTGCCCCCGCGCCCCGAAAGGCCGCACCCGCTCCCCGCGTGTCATTG
>URLT01000075.1 GCA_900548795.1 uncultured Eubacteriales bacterium | reverse complement strand
GGCCAAGCTGCGGCGGGCGATAGCGCTCGGGGCGCTCCGGCTCGTCGTCATAGTCGTCCTCCGGCAGCTCCTCTTCGTCGTCGTAGTCGTATTCGTCGTCATATCCGCGCGCATAGTCTTCGCCGTCATCTTCGCCGTAATCATCCTCGGGAAGCGCGGCGCGCGGCTCGCGCCAGCAGACCGTCCAGATCAGCGCAGAGGCGAGCGTTGCCGCAAAGGCGACCACAGGCGCAGGGCGCAGCGTCAGCACGTCCTGCCCGTATTCTCCCTGCGCATAGAGCAGCAGAAGCACGGCGAACGCCGCCGACAGCGCGGCCGGGAGCGGCAGCCCCCATCCGCGGCTCTTTCTCCCGCACAGGTGCAGCAGCAGCTCGATGAAGCAAAGCAGCAGGGTCAGCGCAGTCGCGGCCACGGAGATCAGATAGCACACCAGACCGGGCACGCCGCCGAAGACGCTCGGATCTCCGTCGGCCAGCGACGGGAGCGCGGTAAACAGCTCTGCGCCGGTCAGACTGCCGTCGAGCAGCAGCGGGTCGATCGCCGCGCCGAAGCTCGCGCCGTCGGGCAGACCGTTCGGCGCGCCGAGCCAGTCGAAGCAGACGCAAACCATTGCCGCCGCCAGCAGCAGCGCACATAAAATTCGAATGGGTGTTTTCACAAAGAGCCTCCCTTCTCCGCACGGGCGGTGCATACGGCCGGAAGCGGCCGCTTCTCAGTGAGAAAAAACGGTATGATTATTCAGGGCAAAAGCAGCGGCTCAGCCGTGCTCAGCGGGTCTTTTGCCCCAACTGATACGGATTCTTGATTCAATATTTGAATCAAGAATCCGTATCAAAGGTTCCCTAACGGGCAGATTCGTCTCGTCAGGATCATCATAGCGCATCCGTCGCCGGGACGCAAGCCCTTTTTTCAGCACAGGGGCGCTGCGACCTGAAAACGGTCGGAATAGAACCAGTTGAGCAGCAGGTCGGTGACTTCGCCGTAGGACTGCACGCCGGATTCGACGGAGAAGCTCTTGAGATAGCCGTCGTAGACCTTGTCAAAAACCTCGGAGGCCGTTTTGCTCTCCTGCTTTTCATAGTGCGCGGAGGTTGCGTCCAGATCGGCTCGGAACAGGTCGCTGCAGCCCGCAGCGACCTCGGAGGCTGCGGTCGGGTCGGCTGCGGCCAGCGCGTTGTAGCAATAAATATAGGAAAGATATGCCCCGGAATAGCGGCAGCTTGCGTCGCCGTAGCTCAGACAGGCATAGAGCGCGACAAAATTCGCCTCGTTTTCGCGGGCGAAGCCCAAGCGGTGCGCCATTTCGTGCGCCATGGTCACGGGAAGCGCTGCGGGATAGGTCGTCGAGCTGACGCAGCTCTCGCCGGTCAGGCAGACGAACACGCCCGTCGTGCCGAGCTTGCCGCAGAGCTTGCTCGAGAGCAGCCGCTTGACTTTTGCCGTCGAGCCGTCAAAGGGCGCGCCCTCGGCCGACTTGAGCGCCTCGAGGCAGGTCTGCACGGAATCGGCGCAGGCGTCGAAGTCCGCGCTTTGCAGCGTGCCGTCGGCGTTGCGCGGCGTGATCCGGGCGAGAGTACCCGCAAGGTCGCGGAAATATTCCGTTGCCTCGCGGAGCTGGGCGGTCGAATATTGCTCGGACGGCAGACCGAGCGTCTCGTTGGCGGTCGGGGCAAAATAATTCAGCCCCCAGAGGCTCACATAGAGATGCACCAGCAGCACCGCCGCCAGCAGCAGACCGCTGAGCCACGAAAGCACCCGCTTGCGGTGCAGGGCGCGGGAAAGCGAATAGATCAGCCAGAGCACCGCCAAAAGCAGCAGGATCTCGCACACGGGGACCGGCAGCACGGACGTCAGGCCGGACAAAGCCGTCATCACCCAACGCGAGAGCGCCGGATAAAAGCGGAACCAAAACGCGCCGCAGGCCTTGGCCAAAAAGATCCAAAGGCCGGTCAGCACGGCCAGCACACCGGAGGCGATCAGGCGAAAAATCGTTTTGGTCATACGCAGTCCTCCGTCGCCGCCAGCCGCCGCAGCAGGCGCTCGCCCGTCAGCAACACCGATTCGTCAAAGTCGAAATGCGGGCTGTGCAGCGCTTCGCCCCCCGTGCCGAGCAGGAAGAACACGCCCGGCACGCGCCGCTGATAGGCCGAAAAGTCCTCAGTGATATAGGTCGTCGGCGCCTCAAGCAGCTCCGGAAGCAGCGGGCGGACGGCCTCGAGCAGCGCCGCGTCGTTTGTCACGGCGCGGTAGCCGTCGCTGCGGCCGATGCGCAGGGAGCAGCCCGTCTCGGCTGCCACGCCGCGCGCGATGTGCTCCATGCCGCCGAAAAGGCGGTCGAACTGCCCGTCGCTGAAGCAGCGCAGGGAGCCTTCGAGCCGCGTGCGGTCGCTGACGGCATTGTTGACCGTTCCGCTCTCGCAGCGGCCGAAGCGCAGCAGGCAGGTCTGCTCCTGCTCGGCCAGCGCATAGACCCGCTGCAAAAAGAGTGCCGCCGCCCAGAGCGCGTCGGCGCCCTCGCGCCAGTGCGCCAGATGGACGCTTTTGCCCGCGATCTCAATGCAGAGCTGCGCCGAGCGCGCCATCATGCCGCCGGGGCGCGTGGCGACCGCGTCTTTCGGAAGCTCCGGCCAGAGATGCAGGCCGAAGATGCGCGAAACGCGGTATTGTTCCAGAATCCCGGTCTTGCAGATCGGCTCGGCGCCGCCGGTCGTCTCCTCGGCAGGCTCGAAGATCAGCAGGACGTTGCGCGGCAGCTCCTGCTGCGCCGCGACGAAATCCGCCAGCGAGAGCAGCATGGCCATGTGGCCGTCGTGGCCGCAGGCGTGCATCCGTCCCTCGTGCGCCGAGGCAAAGGGCAGCCCGGTGCGCTCGCAGACGGGCAGCGCATCCATATCGCTGCGGAAGGCAACCGTTTCGTTTTTTCCGAAATCAAACCACGCGCAGACCGCGCTCTCCCACGGGGAGAGCACCGCGCAGGGCAGCGCTGCGAGCCGTCTGCGCAGAAAGGCCGCCGTCTCCGGCAGGGACGCATCCGTTTCGGGGATGCGGTGCAGCGCCCGGCGGTCGGCCGTGAGCTGCGACAGAAGTTTCTCATCTCTCATAAAAACGTTCCTCTCTTTATCCGGCCTGCTCGAACTGACTGTTATACAGCTCGGCATAGAAGCCGCCCTGCTTGAGCAGCGCCTCGTGCGTGCCGCTTTCGACGATGTCGCCGTCGCGCATAACGAGGATCAGGTCGGCGTCCTTGATGGTGGAAAGGCGGTGGGCAATGACGAACGAGGTGCGCGTGCGCATCAGCTCATCCATCGCGCGCTGGATCTTCAGCTCGGTGCGCGTGTCAACGGAGCTGGTCGCCTCGTCGAGGATCAGCATGGGCTTGTCGGCGATCATGGCGCGGGCGATCGTGAGCTGCTGCTTCTCGCCCTGCGAGAGGCTGACGCGGTCGTTCAGCACGGTGTCGTAGCCCTTCGGCTGCGTGCGCACGAAGTGGTCAAGGCCGACGGCCTTGCAGGCGCGGCGCATATCCTCGTCGGTTTTTCCGGTCGTGTTATACATCAGGTTTTCGCGGAGCGTGCCCTCAAAGAGCCATGTGTCCTGCAAGACCATGCAGAACAGATCGTGGATCTCGGCGCGGCTCATTTGACTCGTCGGGATGCCGTCGATGCGGATCTCGCCGCCCTTGAGCTCGTGGAAGCGCATGAGCAGGTTGACCATGGTGGTTTTGCCCGCGCCGGTCGGGCCGACGATGGCGACCTTCTGCCCCGGCTCGGCCACGGCGGAGAAGTCCTTGATAACGATGCGGTCGGAGTCCTCGTAGCCAAAGCGGACGTGGTCAAACTCCACGCGTCCCTTCGGACGCTCCAGACGGCGCGGCTCGTTCGTCTCGTCGGGCAGCTCCTCGGCCTCGAGGAACTCAAAGACGCGCTCGCCGGCCGCTGCCGCCGACTGCATCGACTGCATCGCCTGCGCGATCTGGATGAGCGGCTGCGTGAACAGGCGGATATACATCATAAAGGCAACGATCACGCCGAACTCGATGCGTCCGTCGAGCACGCGCATTGCGCCGACGACGCAGACGGCAACATAGCCCAGATTGCCGATGAAGCCCATCAGCGGCGGCATCAGGCCGGAGAGACACTGCGCCTTGAAGCCGTTGACGCGGAGCGCCTCGTTGCGCTCGGCGAACACCCGGCGCGCGTCGCGCTCGCCGTTATAGGCCTTGACGACCGTGTGGCCGGAATAGATCTCCTCAATGTGGCCGTTCAGGCTGCCGAGGCTGTGCTGCTGGCGCAGGAAATATTTCTGCGAGCGCGACATGATGAAAAACATCAGGCCGAAGCCGAGAATCGTTGCGCCGATGGCCGTGCCGGTCATAGTCGCGTCGTTGAGGAGCATCATGACCAGCGCGCCGATCATCTGCACGACCGAGCTGACGAGCGTGCCGAAGCTGTTTTTCAGCGACTGGCCGATCGTGTCGACGTCGTTCGTGACGCATGAGAGGATGTCGCCGGTGGAGGTGCGGTTGAAATACCACATCGGCAGCCGATTGATCTTTTCGGAAATATCCGAGCGCATCCGCTTGGCCACGCGCTGCGTGACGGTCGTGAGCGTCCAGCTCTGGACGGACGAGAGCAGCATACTCGCGGCGTAGAAGCTGACCAGCAGCGCTCCGATGTTTGAAACGGCGTCCAGATCGATCCCCGTCATGACGCCCTCGGTGATGACGTTCGTCAGCTTTTTGAGCTGCTCGGGGCCGAGCAGCGTGAGCACCGTGCCGCCGATCGCGCAGATCAGCGCGGCACAGATCGCGGGAAGATAGCGCCTGCACAGGCGCAGCAGCTTTTTCCACGCGCCCTTGAAATCCTTGGATTTCTCCGGGACGGTGGCTCTGCCATGAGGACCGGGCATAGAGAATCCCTCCTTCCTTTCCGTTAAGCCAGCTCTGCTTCGGAGAGCTGCGAATATGCGATTTGACGGTAGACCTCGCAGGTCTTCATCAGCTCGTCGTGCGTGCCGGTGCCCGCGACCGCGCCCTCGTCGAGCACGACGATGCGGTCGGCGTCGCGGATCGTGCCGATGCGCTGGGCGACGATGAGCTTCGTCGCCTCGCCGCAGGAGCGGCGCAGGCTGTCGCGCAGAATGCGGTCGGTGCGGAAGTCCAGCGCCGAGAACGAGTCGTCAAAGATCAGGATCTCGGGCTTGCGGCAGATTGCGCGGGCGATCGAGAGCCGCTGCTTCTGGCCGCCGGAGAAGTTTGTGCCGCCCTGCGCGACGTAGCTGTTCGCTCCGTCCGACTTTTGGCTGACAAATTCCGTCGCCTGCGCGACGGCGAGTGCATCGTTCACGTCCTGCTCCGTCGGCGCGGGTCTGCCGTTTTCGCCGTAGGAGACGTTCCCGGCGATCGTGCCGCTGAAAAGCACCGCCTTCTGTGCAACGTGACCGATGCGGTCGTGCAGCGCCTCGAGCGTGTAGTCTCGCACGTCGCGCCCGTCGACGAGCACCTGCCCCTCCGTTGCGTCATAAAAACGCGGGATCAGGTTGACCAGCGTGCTCTTGCCGCTGCCGGTTGCGCCGATGAAGGCCACCGTCTCGCCCTTGTGCGCCCGGAAGCTAACGTGGCGCAGAACGGCCTCCTCGGAATCCGGATAGGCAAAGCTCACGTCGCGGAACTCGATCTCGCCGGTCGACAGGCCGGTCGTCTCCCTGCCGTCGTGCAGAGAGGGGACGGTGTCGAGCACCTCGTTGATGCGCTTGGCCGACACGCTTGCACGCGGCAGCAGCAGAAAGATCATCACGAGCATCATGAACGACATAACGACCTGCATCGCGTAGGACGAGAAAACGACCATATCCGCGAAAAGCTGCGCCTTCTCCGCCATTGTCGCGTGCTCGATCAGATACGCGCCGATCCAATAAATGGCCAGCGACAGGCCGTTCATCACCAGCCCGATCGACGGCATCAGCAGCGCCATGCCGTGGCCGGTGAACAGGTGCGCGCCGGTCAGCGTGTCGTTCGCCCGCTCAAATTTTTCCTGCTGATAGTCCTCGGCATTGTAGGCGTGCACGACGTTGATGCCGTTCAGATTCTCGCGTGTGACGCGGTTGACGTCGTCGGTCAGACGCTGCAGGCTGCGGAATTTCGGCATGACCAGCACCAGCGTGACGATCACGATCGCAAGCAGGATGCCGACGGCCACCGCAGTCGAGAACGTCCAATGGGCGTTCTTGTCGGCAATTTTCCCGATGGCGAAGCTCGCCATGACCGGGGCGCGGATGAAGGCCTGCAGGCCGAGCACGATCAGGTTTTGGATCTGCGTGACGTCGTTGGTCGAGCGGGTGATGAGGCTGGCCGTGGAAAAGCGGCCGATCTCCTCCATGGAAAAGGCCTGCACGCGGTCAAACAGCCGCAGACGCAGGGATGCGCCGAAATTTGCGGCGATGCGCGAGGCTGCAAAGGCGACCACCACGCTGGCAAGCAGGCTGCCGAGCGCGCACAGCAGCATCTTGCCGCCGGAGCACAGCACGGCCGACATGGCGCTGTCCCGGGTCTGGACGAGCTTGGTGATGTCGTTCATATAATCCGGAATACGCAGCTCCAGCCAAACCTGAACGACGACGAAGGCGAGCGCAGCCACGGCCAGCGCGGCCTCCCGCTTCGTCATCGTGCGAAATAGCTTGAACATAGACAAAAACTCCTTTATCAGCGTAAAAAAATATATATAGGCGGCACTGCACAACTCGGAAAGCAGCTTCGACGAGAGATTTTTTGTCAAGTCGAGGCTTGAACCGTGCGGGAGGCCTGTATGTATTTCGAATTTTTCGAGCCGAAGAATCGACGAAAAAAATCCGGCGAAGCACGTCGAGACAATTGTGCGGCGTTGCCCTGAAGCAACAGATTTTTCTGCTTTGCGGACGTTTTCGGCACCCCAAAAGATCCTCGATTCGATTTTTCCGCGCGCTTTGCCCTTTCGGAGGGCAGCTCAGCGCTAACCTGCCCCCGCTCTTTTCGGAGAAGGGGAAGGGCGGCGCGGGCGCCGTGCACGGCGTGCTTTCGTAAGTTTGTATTATAGCATTTTTCTCTCTTTAAGGAAAGTGCTTTGCCCCAAAAGATACAGAAAGTTCAAATCCGCGCGGAAGGGCAAAAAAGCACCCGGCCGCGTGCGGCCGGGTAGCGTTTGGGCGTCGGTTGCCTCATACCTGCTCCAGTGCGTCGTCGACGACGTCGCGAAGGGTGCAGGGCGTGACGGTGTTGCACGCGAGCCGTTCGGCAAGCGAGCGGATGCGCGCGGCAGAGCCGGTCACGTCGTAGACGGCGGAGCGCTCGCTCATGCCGCCGCAGCGCAGGGTGATCTCCAGCCCGTAGCGATTGCGGCCGTCGGTGCGGTCGCAGAGGATCCAGTAGCGCAGCTCGGCGTAGCGCCCTCCGGCCAGCCGCACAAGGCGCGTGTCGTTCAGTCTTCGTTCCAGCATATGTATTCCTCCCCAGAACGATTTAATCACAAAACGGCCGGTAAATCCAATGTTTTCATTCAACAAAATTCGACATTTGAGAGCCTGTTTTCGCAGAAAACTCGGTGGATTCCTGATTCTTTGCAAACAATCAGGCGAAACGGCGCCCCGATTGTTTCGGGGCGCCGTCGAATGCGGTCGAACGATTTTTTTTCCGGGGAGGCTCGGCTTTGGTCAGCAATCCGTGCTACGGCTCGATGCGGAACAGGCGCTTGGCGTTTTCCGTCGTCGCCGTCTCGACCTCCTGCGGGCTGACGCCCTTGATCTCGGCGATGCGGTCGGCCACGAGCGGAACATAGCGGCTGTCGTTGCGGTGCCCGCGGTGGGGCTCGGGCGCCATATAGGGGCAATCCGTCTCGATCAGGATGCGCTCGAGCGGCAGAGCGGCGACCGCCTCGACCGCGCGGCGGGCGTTTTTGAAGGTCACGACGCCCGTGAAGCCCAGATACCAGCCGCGCTCGGCAAGCCAAAGCGCCAGCTCCGCCGAGCCGGAGAAGCAGTGAAACACGCCCGTTGCGTCCGGGTGGCGGCGGACGACGTCCATGGCGTCGCCGTGCGCCTCGCGCTCGTGAACAATGACGGGCAGATGCAGCGCCTCGGCCAGCTCGAGCTGCTGCTCGAAGGCGAGAAGCTGCCGCACGCGCGGCACGTCCTCATAGTGGTAGTCCAGCCCGATCTCGCCGATGGCGCGCACGCGCCCGTCCGCAGCCAGCGCACGGTATCGGTCGAGCAGCCGACCGTCGACCGAGTCGGCGTCGTCCGGATGGCTGCCCACGGCGGCATAGACAAAGGGATAACGGTGCGCCAGCGCGACCGAGCGCTCCGAGGAGGGCAGGTCGCAGCCGACGTTCATCACGAGGCCGACGCCGCATTGCTTCAGGTCGGCAAAGAGCGCGTCGCGGTCGCCGTCGAAGCGGCGGTCGTCAAGATGAGCATGGGAATCAAAATACATGGTCAGGCGTCCTTTTCCTCAAATTTTCGGCAGGTAAACAGAATGATCTGCCGGTTTTCGGCCTCGTCGCGCAGCAGACGCAGCGCAGCGGCGGCACGGTCGTCGTCAAAATTCACAAGCGCGTCGTCAAGCAGCAGCGGTGCGTCCGGCGGCAGGAGGCGGCGGCTCATGGCCAGCCGAAGCGCCAGATACATCTGGTCGGCTGTGCCGCAGCTCATGGCGTTTGCGCGGTGCATCACGGGGTCGTCGGACGCGCGCACAGAGAGATTCATGTCCGGCTCAAGCAGAACGGCGGCGTATTTTCCCTCGGTCAGGGCGGACAGGATCGTCCCGGCCTCCCTGGCGATCTGCGGGGAAAACTGCGCGCGCAGCGCGTTGTCTGCCTGCTCCACGGCGCTCTGCGCCAGCTCCACGGCCGCAACGAGCGCT
>URLT01000074.1 GCA_900548795.1 uncultured Eubacteriales bacterium | reverse complement strand
TCCAAAACGAACTTTAAGAGCTTTTTGGACTTCTTCACGGCTTCGCATTCCTTGATTTTTACGGCACGGAAATCACTCTTGGAGAAGGTGTCAAAATCGACCTGATCCTCAAACAAAGGCTCAATCTGAACATTGGAAAAATCAATTTTTTCCTCCACAACCGGAGCCGCCTGAGCAGCCTCCGCAGGAGCCGAAACTTCCTTGGAAGCCTTCTTGTCAGAGTCCAGCGGTTTCATTGTGGGGAACAGCAGAACATCGCGGATGGACGCGGAGTCGGTCAGGAGCATCACAAGCCGGTCGACGCCGAGGCCGAGGCCGCCCGTGGGGGGCAGACCGTATTCCAGCGCGGTGATATAGTCATAATCGACCTGCGCTCTGCAATCCGGATCGAGCTGTTTGCGCTCGGCGACCTGCCGCTCGAAGCGCTGCTTCTGGTCGATCGGGTCGTTCAGCTCGCTGAACGCATTGCCGAACTCCGTGGCGTTGATGAAGTACTCAAAGCGCTCGGTGAAGGCCGGGTCGGACGGCTTGCGCTTGGCAAGCGGGCTGTTTTCGACCGGATAGTCATAGATAAAGGTCGGCTGGATCAGATTTTCCTCGACAAAGGCATCAAAGAACTCAGCCAAAATCGCGCCCTTGGTCGGAAGCTCGGGAAGCGCAACGTGGTGCTCCTTTGCTGCGGCGATCGCCTCCTCGTCGGAGGAGAGCGCGGCAAAATCGACGCCGGAATACTTCTTGACAGCCTCGACCATGGTCATGCGTTCCCACTTGCTCAGGTCGATGATCTTGCCCTGATAGGGGATCGTCAGGCTGCCGCAGACGTTCTGCGCGACGGTCTTCATCATTTCCTCAACGAGATCCATCATGCCGTGGTAGTCGGTATAGGCCTGATACAGCTCGATGGTGGTGAACTCGGGGTTATGCTTCGGGTCCATACCCTCGTTGCGGAAGATGCGCCCGACCTCATAGACGCGATCCATGCCGCCGACGACCAGCCGCTTGAGATAAAGCTCGGTCTCGATGCGCAGAACCATGTCGATGTTGAGGGTGTTGTGGTGCGTATAGAACGGACGCGCCGAGGCGCCGATCTCGAACGGGGTCAGGATGGGCGTGTCGACCTCGAGGAAGCCCTTGCCGTCGAGGAAGCTGCGCAGCTCGCGCAGGATCAGGCTGCGCTTGACGAAGGTGTCCTTGACCTCGGGATTGGCGATGAGGTCAACATAACGCTGACGGTAGCGCGTTTCAACGTTCGTCAGGCCGTGATATTTATCCGGCAACGGCAGAAGCGCCTTGGAAAGAAGCGTAACACGATGTGCACGAACGGAGATCTCGCCGCGCTGCGTGCGGAACACGTCGCCGTTGACGCCGACAATATCGCCGATGTCGAGCTTGCGGCAGACCTCAAAATCTGCCTCGTCCATCTCGTCAAATTTCAGATAGAGCTGGACTCTGCCCTTTTCATCCATCAGGTCGCCGAAAATGACCTTGCCCATGCCGCGCTTGCTCATCAGGCGGCCGGCAACGGCGACCGTTTTGCCCTCAAGCGCCTCGAAGCGATCCTTGATCTCCGTGCTGTAGGTGTCGATGGGGAAGCCGGTGTTCACAAAGGGATCCTGCCCGGCCTCGCGAAGCTGCGCGAGCTTTTCGCGGCGGATACGAACCTGATCGACCAGCGAAAGCTCCTCCTGCGGTACGAATTTTGCCATTTCTTATCCTTTCTTATCTCTCAACTGCTAAAATTTCAAAGCGCATCAGCCCTGCGGGCGCCTCAAACTCGACGGTCTCGCCGACCTTCTTGCCCAGCATGGCCTTGCCAAAGGGCGAGTCGTCGGAAATGCGCGCCTCCATCGGGTTGGCCTCCTGCGAGCCGACGATGGCGTAAACCTGATTCTCGTCGAACTCGAGGTCGCGAACGGTCACGGTGCAGCCGAGGCCGACCACGCCGTGCATATCCTCAACGGCATTCTCGTCAAAGACGACCGCGTGCGTCAGGATATCCTCGACCTCGGCGATGCGGCCATAGAGCTTGGCCTGCTCGTTTTTGGCCTCGTCATATTCGCTGTTTTCGGAAAGGTCGCCAAAGGAACGCGCTTCCTTGATCTGCTCGGCCACTTCCTTTTCCCGGGTGGTTTTCAGATAGTTCAGCTCGGCTTCCAGCTCCTTGAGACGATCGCGCGTGATTTTATATTCCTTTGCCATACCAAAGTCCTCCAATGATTCTTTTATCCGGCCTATTATAGTTGACCGCATACGCTTTTGTCAAGTAATTTTGGGGGAAAATCAGTCTTTTACCGCCCGGAGCGCGGCCTGAAGCTGCGCATCGTCCTTGACGGCGACCTTTTCCTTATAAAGCTCGAGGTAGGTCGCATTGTCGACCTCGACGATCTCGTCGGGCGTGACGCCGACGTCAGCCAGCGTAACGCCGTTCGGGGTCTGGTAGTGCCCGGTGGAAACCGCGACGGCAGAGCCGTCGGACAGGCGGAAGGTCTGCTGATAATTTGCCTTGCCGCAGGTCTTCGTGCCGACGACCGTCGCCCAGTCATATTCCTGAAGCGCCGCAGCAAAGAACTCGGCCGCGGAATAGGAGTCGCCGTTGACCAGAACGGCCATGGGCAGCTCGACGCAGGCATCGTCGGAATAGTCCACGCTCTCGTTGCCCTGATAGTCCACCGAGCGGAACAGCGGCCCCTCGGGCAGCAGATAGTCCAGCACACGCACCAGCTCGTCCTTGCGCCCGCCGGGGTTAAAGCGCAGGTCGAACACGAGCGCCTTGGCGCCCTGCTCGCGCAGCGTGTCAATGGCCTCGATGGTGCGGTCGGCGCTGTTGGCCTCAAAATTGTTGATCTTGATATAACCGATCGAGCCGTCGAGCATGGAATACTTAACGACCTCAACCTCGACGGACGCGCGCTTGACCGTGACATCGAATTTCTTTTCGCCGCGCAGGATCGTCAGCGTGACCGACGTTCCCTCCTCGCCGCGGATGCGGTTCTTCGTCTCGTCAAGTCCGAGCGACTCGACCGTCTCGCCCTCCACGGCATAGATCCTGTCGTCGGCCTCAATGCCGGCCTCTTCCGCCGGGCTGTTGGGCGTGACCTTCGTGATCTGAACGCCGTCGGTCAGATCGTCCGACGATTCGACCGTCACGCCGATGCCGACGTAGGCATTCTCGTTAGACTCGACAAAGGCGTCGTAGTCCTCGGCGCTGACATAGTAGCTCCAGCGGTCGCCGGTCGCCGCGACGGCGGCCTGCGCAAGGTAATCCCCGAGCTTATCCGTGTCATAGCCGTCGACATAGACCCGGTCGAGCAGAGCGACGATTTCGTCGAGCTTTTCGTGATAGTCCTCCTGCACGGCGCTTGCGCTCGGCTCCGAATCCACGCGGGACGTGGTGTCAAAGTGGAAGGTGCAGCCGCTGAAGATCAGCAGCACGGCCGCCAAAAGGGCGCAAAGCAGTCTTTGATTCTGTTTCTTCATGATTGATGCCTCCATAACAGGATTCCGGGACATTTGTCCCGGAATCCTCATTTTCTGTTTCGGTCGGGAACCCTTACGGCATTGAGATATAATCCATCGGGTTCACGGTGGAGCCGTCGCGGAAGACGGTGAAATGCAGATGATTCCCGGTCGCCCAGCCGGTCGCACCGACGTAACCGATCACCTGCCCGCGCTCGACAAAGTCGCCGTTGGCGACGCAGTAGTTCGTCATATGCGCGTAGAGCGTGGAATAGCCGTTCATGTGGTTGACCGTGACATAGTAACCGTAGGACGAGCTGTATTTTGCGGTCGTGACATAGCCGGACTTCGTCGCAAGGATCGGCGTTCCGGCCGCGCAGGCCAGATCGACGCCGTTATGCATCGTGAAGCTGCCCGTGATCGGGTGCGTCCGGTAGCCATAGGGGCTGGTCAGCGTCACCCGCGTGCCGGACGGCAGCGGGAACAGCCAGCTCTCCCCGTCGGCCGGAACAGACGGCTCGTCCGCAGGCGGCTCAGTCGGCGTCTCGGGCGTCTCGTTTCCGGGATTCTCGGTCGGCTCGGTCGGCTCGGTCGGGCTGTCGGGCGTGGCCGGTGCGTCCGGAACGGACGGCTCCGTGGCGGGCGTCGGCTTTGGCGCCGGGGGATGCGCGGCGAGCCACTCCGCCCGAAGCGCCGCCGTGCGGTCGACCTCGAGCGCGGCGATCTCCGCCGTCAGCTCAGCCTCGAGCTGTTCATATTTTTCGGCCTCGGCGGCAAGCTCCGCCTTGTCGTTCAGAAGCTGCGCAAGCAGCGCCTCAGACTGCGCGCTTTTCTCGCTCAGCTCCTGCCGCTTGCCGTCCAGCTCCGCGCGTTTCTGCTCGAGCGTAGCCTTCTGCGCGGCAAGCTCCTCTTTGGCGGAAACGACCTGCCCGGCGACGGAGCGGATCTCGTCCATCATGCGCTGGTCGGACGCTGCGATCTCCTCGACCATGGCGCGGCGATTGAGCATATCGGCAAAATCCGCCGCATGCATGATGACCGCCCAGCGGGAGATGCCGCCGCGCTCCTGAATGGAGCGCATGCGCAGCTTGTAATGGTTGAGCAGGTCGCTCTGCTGCTGCTCCAGCTCGTCCAGTTCGGCCTGCTTTTCGGCGATCAGGCAGCTATACTGGTGGATCTGCTCGCCGGTATTTTCCAGCTCCTGCTGGGTCAGCTCAATGTCGCGGTCGAGCTGAGACTTCTGCTCGACGGTGGAGAGCGTTTTTTCTCTGTTGGCGGAAATCTCCCCCTCGAGCGCCTCGCGATCCTCCGCGAGCTGCTCGGCGCGCTCCTGCAGGCTGTCGATCTCGCCCTGGATCTCGTCGGAGCTTTTGGCATGGACGATCATGACAATGAACCCGGCGAGCATGGAGAGCACGAGCAGCGCAGCAATGCCGGAGATGATGATTCTTCTGTAGTGATACATGGGGATCCTCCTTTCGTTCGGAGACGAACGTGCGGGCGGAGCCTATACCTTGAGGAAGCGGCGAATGGACATCAGGCTGCCGAAGATGCCGATGAAGAAGCCCGCCACGGCGCAGATAAGCGCCATCGGCGCGAGCACCTCGGTGAACGACACGACGGTCAGAACCTTCAGATTCGTGCCCAGAATGGCATCGCGGATGACCTCGTAAAGACCCCATTCGATGAAGAACGAGAGCACGGAGCCGAACAGCCCCAGCAGACAGCCCTCGACAAAAAACGGCAGACGGATGAAGCGGTTGGTTGCGCCGACCATCTTCATGATCGCGATCTCCTCGCGGCGATCCATCATGGCCAGCTTGATCGTGTTGGAGATGATGATGAGCGAAACGACCAGCAGCACGGCCGCAATCGCGCCGGCTGCAATATAGAGCACGGTGCGGATCGTTGCCAGCGCATTGGCCAGCTCAAGGTCTGCATAGACCTCGACGACGCCGTCGACCTTCTCGAGCGCGCGCTTCGTCTCGGCGACCTTGGCGTTATCCTCGAGGATGACAACAAACTGGTCGCGCATGGCGCTGGCGTCGAGCCCTTCGTAGAGCGAGGCGTCGGAATCGCCGATGAAGCTTTGCAGCGCTTCCTCGCGCGACTTGAACGTCGCTTCCTTGACGTTGTCGACCAGATTGATCTTCGAGCCGACGCTCATGGACTCCGCCTCGGTGTAGTTCTCGTCGATGCAGACGACGATGCGCGTCTGCTTCTGCACGTCGTCGACCATCAGGTTGAGGTTGTAGCAGATCAGCAGGAAGCTGTTGATGATGACAAGACAGGCAACGGTGATGCACACTGCCGCAAAGGACATGAACCCGTGCTTGAACATCGCGCGGGCGCCCTCGCCCAGCAGGAAGCCGAAATTACTGCTCTTCTTCATAATTATAGTACCCATCCATTCCGTCGCTGACGATTTTGCCCGCCTCGAGCGCAACGACGCGCTTGGTGAAGCGGTCGACCAGACCCTTCTCGTGCGTGACGACCAGAACGGTCGTGCCGAGGGCGTTGATCTGCTCGAGCAGCAGCATGATCTCAAATGAACGCGCCGGGTCAAGGTTGCCCGTCGGCTCGTCGGCGATGATCATGCTGGGATTGTTGACCAGCGCGCGCGCAATGGCAACGCGCTGCTGTTCGCCGCCGGAAAGCTCGTTCGGCAGTCGGCGCGCCTTGTTTTCCAGACCGACCAGCTCGAGCACATAGGGCACGCGCTGCTTGATCTCCTTGGACGACGCACCGATCACGCGCATAGCGAAGGCGACGTTTTCATAAACCGTTTTGTTTTCGATCAGGCGGAAATCCTGAAAGATGACGCCGAGCGTGCGGCGCATATAGGGGATCTGAGCGCGTTTGATGCGCTCAAGCTGATAGCCGTTGACCATGATCGAGCCGCCGGTGGGCTGAAGCTCCGCCGTGAGCAGCTTGATGACGGTCGACTTGCCGGAGCCGGACGCGCCGACCAGAAAGACGAACTCGCCGTCGTCAATGTGCAGGTCGATGCCGTTCAGGGCGTGCGTTCCGGTCTCGTAGGTCTTCGTTACGTTTTCAAAATCAATCATAATAGCACCTATCTATCTCTTTTTCCGGCGCGGGGCGCGCGGGGACTGCGCTCAGAGCATCCGGTTCTCGCGCGAGGCCAGATATTTCTTGACCATCAGCGCGACCTTGAAGATGATCGCATCGTCGAATTCACGCAGATCCAGCCCGGTGAGCTTTTTGATCTTTTCCAGACGGTAGACCAGCGTGTTGCGGTGGACAAACAGCTTGCGCGACGTCTCGGAGACGTTCAGGCTGTTTTCAAAGAACATGTTGATGGTGAACAGCGTTTCCTGATCGAGCGAGTCGATGGAGCTTTTTTTGAACACCTCAGACAGGAAGATCTCGCACAGCGTCGTCGGGAGCTGGTAGATCAAGCGGCCGATGCCGAGATTCTCGTAGTTGATGATGGTTTTTTCGGTGTCGAACACCTTGCCGACCTCGATGGCGACCTGCGCTTCCTTATAGGAATCAGCCAGCTCGCGCAGATGCGCCGAGACGGTGCCGATGCCGATGGTCGTGCGGGCGAACAGCTCTGCTTTCAGCCGCTCCTCGATGGAGCGCGCCAGCTTCGTCAGCTCCTCGCCCGTGGTCTCCGGCGAGACCTGCCGCACGAGGGCGATGTCCGTCTCGTTGATGCTGATGACAAAATCCTGCCCCGGATCGTTGAACATGCTTTGCAGCAGCTCCACGACGGCGACGTCCGCCCGGCCGCGCTGGCGGATCAGCAGCACCGCGCGCGGCAGCTCCGTCTGGAAGTGCAGCTCCTTGGCGCGTATGTAGATGTCGCCGGGAAGGATGTTATCCGTGATGATGTTCTTGACAAAGGTACCCTTGTCGTGCTTTTCCTCGTAATAGTCCTTGGTGAAGTTCAGAGAAACCTGCGCCATGCGGCAGACGGCCTCCGCAGCGGCATCCGCCCCGTCTACAAGGACGACGAAGCCATAGGAGGGGTTCCATCCCTTCAGAGCAAAAAAGGTCTTCTCGGCATAAGTGATCGGCGCCTCCGGCGACGCTGCAACTGCCGCAAGCGCCTCGGCCGCGCTCTCTCCGATGCGCGCCGTGTCGCCCGAGGCGATGATGTTGCCCTCGATGTCCATGACGCTGACGATGCTCTGGGATGCCTGAGTAAGCTGTTCTGCTACATTCTGAAAAATCCGACTTGACATGAGTCGTCCTCCTTCGCTTTTCGGGAAAATGCCGACTTTCGACAAATTTCTGTCTATTATCATACTCCATTTTTCAGAATATTGCAAGTGCTTTTGGACAGTTTATTTCAAAACGGTGGGGCAAATTTATGAAATATTTCATATTTTTCGTCATTGTACCCAAAGCAGCGGCCTCTTTTTTGTCGAAATAGTTCCCGGATTTCAAAAAAATCTTTCGTCAAAATTCACAGACTCTAATTTGGCGATCTCGTCTTCTGTCAGTTCACGCGTCATTCCGGGCAACAGCTCACCCAGCTCCACGCCGCCTGCGGCGATGCGGCGCAGATAGACGACCGGCAGCCCGCGGCTGGCCATCATGCGGCGCACCTGATGATATTTTCCCTCGCAGACGCGGATGATGCTGCGTCCCTCCCCGATCGGCTCGAGCACGGCGGGCAGACAGCGCACGCCCTCGCGCAGCACGCAGCCCTCGCGAAAGACCCGAATGTCCTCCTGCGTGACCGTGCCGAGATGCTCGGCGTAGTAGGTCTTCTCGATGTGGCGCTTGGGCGCGAGCAGCCGGTGCGCAAGGTCGCCGTCGTTCGTGAACAGCAGCAGCCCTTCGGTGTCCTTGTCCAGCCGGCCGATCGGCATCAGCTTGGCGTGCTCCGGCGGCAGATATTCCATGACCGTCGGAAAATCGCGGTCGCGCGCCGCCGTCACGCAGCCGGCAGGCTTATTGAGCATCAGCACGACGCGCCGGCTCCCGGCAGCGACCGGCACGCCGTCAAGCGTCACGACCGCCGTTTTTTCGTCGAGCTTCCCCTCCGGCTCGCGCATCACCGCGCCGTTGACGCATACGCGCCCCGCGCGGATGATCTCGCGCAGCTTGCGCCGGGATTCCACGCCCGCCTCCGAGAGATATTTGTCCAATCGCTGCATTTCCGTCTGCTCTCCTTGTGCATATTTGTCCCGCGCGGGACATACAGTGTATCACCGATTCAAATTTTGTTTCTTTGGAGGGATTTCATGTTCATCATGACCGCGCGGCTATCTAAGCCGAAGCTGATCGTGTGCGCGCTGGCCGTTCTGGCCGTGATCCTCGTCGTCGTTCTGATCGTCTGCGGCGGCAAGGAAGCGCCGTCCACGCTGCCCGCAGGCGGCACCAACGAGGAGCGCCTCGCGTTTCTCGCCTCATGCGGCCGGAGCGTCACCGCCGCGCCGACCGAGACGCAAACCGTTTCGATCCCGCGGCTCGACGCCAGCGACGTGATGGAGCGCTACAACGCGCTGCAGAAAAGTCAGGGCTTCGACCTTGCGCCCTATGCCGGCAAGGACGTGCGGCGCTTTGTCTACGAGGTGCTCAACGCGCCCGACGCCAAGGGCAAGGTCTACGCAACGCTTCTGGTCTATGACTGCCGCATCATCGGCGGCGACGTGACCGACACCGGCCCGGGCGGGCTGATCTGCGCGCTGGACCGAAACGGCTGCGCGCCGGAGCCGTCTGAGCCGA
>URLT01000073.1 GCA_900548795.1 uncultured Eubacteriales bacterium | reverse complement strand
ACTTTGTGTATTTCAAGATTTTCAAACCAATAAGTTGGGGCAAAAGACCCGCTGAGCGCCGCAGCCGATTGATTCAGAGGTTCCCTAGGTTAATAGCAGCAGGGCTTCTTGAGCGAGTGAAAAGGTTCGATGAGGCTATCGCCTCGGCTGATGGGGGAAACCACCGGCATGGCCGGTGGGTATGGTTGGTTTAGCCTTCGATTTTCGGGAGCTTGGCCAGACTTTCGGCGATCTCCTTGTCGGTCGGGATGCGGTCGGACATCTCGCCGTCGTTGAACTTCTGATAGGCGACGAGGTCGAAATAGCCCGTGCCGGTCAGACCGAAGACGATGTTCTTTTCCTCGCCCGTCTCCTTACACTTGAGCGCTTCGTCGATCGCCACGCGGATGGCGTGGCTGCTCTCCGGCGCGGGAAGAATGCCCTCAATGCGTGCAAATTCCTCCGCCGCCTCAAAGACTCTGGTCTGCTCGACGCTCGTGGCCTCGAGATAACCGTCGTCATAGAGCTGAGAGACGATGCTGCTCATGCCGTGATAGCGCAGGCCGCCTGCGTGGTTGGCCGACGGAATGAAGGAGCTGCCGAGCGTGTACATCTTCGCGAGCGGGCAGACGCAGCCGGTGTCGCAGAAGTCATAGGCATATTTGCCGCGCGTCAGGCTCGGGCAGGAGGCCGGCTCGACCGCGATGAGGCGGACGTCCGACTCGCCGCGCAGCTTTTGGCCGACAAACGGGGCGATCAGGCCGCCGAGGTTGCTGCCGCCGCCGGCGCACCCGATGATGATGTCGGGCTTGATGCCGTATTTATCCAGCGCGGTCTTGGTCTCAAGACCAATGACGCTTTGGTGCAGCAGCACCTGAGACAGAACCGAGCCGAGCACATAGCGATAGCCCTCGTGCGTGACGGCGGTCTCCACGGCCTCGGAAATGGCACAGCCGAGCGAGCCGGTCGTGCCGGGGAATTCGGCGTTGATCTTGCGGCCGACCTCCGTCTCCATCGACGGCGACGGCGTCACGCTCGCGCCGTAGGTGCGCATGACCTCGCGGCGGAAGGGCTTCTGCTCGTAGGATACCTTGACCATGAAGACCTTGCAGTCCAGATCAAAATAGCTGCACGCCATGGACAGCGCCGTGCCCCACTGGCCGGCACCCGTCTCGGTCGTCACGCCCTTGAGACCCTGCTTCTTGGCATAATAGGCCTGCGCAATGGCGGAGTTCAGCTTGTGACTGCCGGAGGTGTTGTTGCCCTCAAATTTGTAGTAGATGTGCGCCGGGGTGCCGAGCTTCTTTTCCAGACAATAGGCGCGAACCAACGGCGACGGGCGGAACATTTTGTAAAAATTGCGGATCTCATCGGGGATGGGGATGAACGGCGTCGTATTGTCCAGCTCCTGCTCGGCCAGCTCACGGCAGAACACGCCGCTGAGCTCTTCGAGCGTCATGGGCATGCCCGTCCCCGGATTGAGCAGGGGAGCGGGCTTGTTTTTCATGTCTGCACGGACATTGTACCATGCCTTCGGCATCTCCGATTCTTCAAGATAGATTTTGTACGGGATCTCCATGGTGTGTTGCTCCTTTCTGTTTCTTGGGAAAGGATATAAAAAACTCCTGTCCCAGATCGAATGCTGGGACAGGAGTGAAATTCATTCCTGCGGTGCCACCCGGCTTGCTGCGATGCAGCCACTTTGCGCGCACTGATATGCGCTGACCCTTGGTAACGGAGTGCCAGCTCCGGCTTGCCTACTGAATTCGGCTTGCCCTCCGATGCCCATTCCAAACGATCGTCCATACCGCACTCGCAGCAACGGCGGCTCTCTGAGATTTCGGAATCGAATGTACTTCCACATCATCAACGGTTTTCTATATTTAAGCACAGGGGCGTGGATTTGTCAATCCCTGATTTGAATTTTTTTACTTTTTTGCGCCCTCGATGATCTTGGCGGTCGAGGAGGCACCGATACGGCTGGCGCCGGCCTCGATCATGGCGATGGCATCCTCATAGGTGCGCACGCCGCCGGAGGCCTTGACGCCCAGCTCGGGGCCGACCGTTGCGCGCATGAGGCGGATGTCCTCGACGGTCGCGCCGCCGGTGGAGAAGCCCGTGGAGGTCTTGACGAAGGCGGCGCCGGCCAGCTTCGCGCAGGTGCAGGCCTTGACCTTCTCCTCGTCGGTCAGCAGGCAGGCCTCGATGATGACCTTGACGCCCGCGCGGCCGCGCGCGGCGTTCACAACGCCCTCGATGTCGCGCTTGACGAGCTTCCAGTCGCCGGACTTGATCGCGCCGACGTTGATGACCATGTCGATCTCGCGCGCGCCTTTGCTGGCGGCGTCGGCTGCCTCAAAGGCCTTAGCCTCGGGCGTGCAGGTGCCGAACGGGAAGGCAATGACGCAGCAGGGGGTCACGTCCGTGCCCTGAAGCTCGCGGGCGACCAGCTCGATATAAGACGGGTTGACGCAGACGCTCGCGGTGTGCAGCGCCTTGGCCTCCTCGCAGATGCGCAGAATGTCTGCAACGCTTGCCTCGGGCTTGAGGTAGGTGTGGTCAATGTATTTTGCAATGTCGGTGGGCTTGTCCTCGGGGGTGTGCGCGGGAGCGGCTTCCGTAACCTCTTCGGTGACCTGACGGATGATTTCTTTGATGTCCATTTCATTGATTCCTTTCGTTTCAAATCTGGATGGAGTTTTGCTTAAGGTTAGCATAACACAGTTTTGAGAGCGTGTCAAGCTCGATCAGGAAATGTCTGCAAGCTCGAGATAGCGGCTGCCGTTTTCCGCGATATAATCCTTTCGGCCGCTGAGATTGTCACCGAGCAGCAGGTCAAAATAGTAGGCGGTTTTCTCGGCATCCTCGGGCATGACCTTAATGAGGCGCCGCGTTGCGGGGTTCATCGTCGTCAGCCACATCATCTCCGGGTCGTTCTCGCCGAGACCCTTGGAGCGCGAGACGGTGCATCTCTGCCCCTCAAGGCCGGAGAGAATGCTTGCCTTCTCGGCCTCGTTATAGGCGAACCATGTCTTGCCCTTGGCGTTGATCTCGAACAGCGGCGTCTCGGCAATGTAGACAAAGCCCTCGCGGATCAGCGTCGGCACGAGCCGGTAGAGCATTGTCAGAACCAGCGTGCGGATCTGGAAGCCGTCATAGTCGGCGTCGGTGCAGATGATGATCTTGCTCCAGCGCAGGCTGGCAAGGTCAAAGGCTGCAAGGTCCTTGACGTGCTTGTCGCGCACCTCCACGCCGCAGCCCATCACGCGCAGGAGGTCGGTGATGATCTCACTTTTGAAGATGCGGTTATAGTCGGCCTTGAGACAGTTCAGAATTTTGCCGCGGACGGGCATAATGCCCTGAAAATCTGCGTCACGTGACAGCTTGACCGCGCCCATGGCGCTGTCGCCCTCGACGATGTAAAGCTCGCGCTTTTCGGCATCGCGGCTGCGGCAGTCGACAAATTTCTGCACGCGGTTGGAAATATCGAGGCTGCCGGAGAGCTTCTTTTTGATCGTCGTGCGGGCGCGCTCGGCTGTCTCGCGGCTGCGTTTATTCACAAGCACCTGATCGGCGATGCGGTCGGCCTCTTGCTTGTTTTCGATGAAATAGATCTGCAGACGACTGCGGAAGAATTCCGTCATGGCCTCCTGAATGAACTTATTATTGATGGATTTTTTCGTCTGGTTTTCATAGGAGGTCTGCGTTGAGAAGCAATTCGTCACGAGCACAAGGCAATCGGCAACGTCCTGAAACGTGATCTTCGATTCGTTCTTTGTGTATTTTCCGGCCTGCTTGATATACGCGTCAATGGCATAGACAAAGCCGTTTCGCGCGGCCTTATCCGGCGCACCGCCGTGCTCGAGCCACGAGGAATTGTGGTAGTATTCCAGCCGGCTCAGATTGCGCGAGAAGCAGAGCGCCGCAGTGATCTTGACCTTATACTCCGGCTTGTCCGGACGGTCGCGGCCGACGCGCTCGGCCTCCCAGAATTGCGGGAGCGTCAGCGCGTCGCCCTCGGTCAGCTCGTTGACATAGTCGAGAATGCCGTGCTCATAGCAGAATTCCGTCGTCTCGAATTTGCTGTCGACCTGATTGCGGAAGCGGAAGGTGATCCCGGCGTTCACGACGGCCTGCCGCTTCATGACGTCGAGATAGTAATCCACGGGGATATTGATGTCCGTAAAGACCTCGAGGTCGGGCTTCCAGCGGAAGAGCGAGCCGGTCTTTTTGCGGTCAGCCGGTTCCTTTTTCATTTTCCCGACGAGCTGTCCGCGCTCAAAATGAAGGGTATATTTGAAGCCGTCGCGATAGATGCGCGCGTCGAAATATTCCGAGGCGTACTGCGTTGCGCAGCTTCCGAGACCGTTGAGGCCGAGACTGTATTCGTAGTTGGTTCCGACGTTGTTGTTATATTTTCCGCCGGCGTACATTTCGCAGAAGACCAGCTCCCAGTTGTAGCGCTGCTCCTTCTCGTTCCAGTCGACCGGACAGCCGCGGCCGAAATCCTCGACCTCGATGCTGCGGTCGGCATAGCGCGTGACGACGATCAGGTTGCCGTAGCCCTCGCGCGCCTCGTCGATGGCGTTCGACATGATCTCAAACACTGCGTGCTCGCAGCCGACCAGATCGTCTGAGCCGAAGATGACCGCCGGGCGCTTGCGCACGCGGTCGGCGCCCTTGAGCATCGCGATGCTTTCATTTCCGTAAGCTTGTTTTTTTGCCATAGTGCACGTCCTGTAATTCAAGAATTCAATTCATACAATTATATAATATACCCAATTTGAGCCAAAAAGTCAAGCAATCGCCGCGCGGAATCCCCGGATTCGGAGAATTTCGCTGTTTTCCGGCATTCGGGCTTGTTTTTTTGCGGGTTATCCGTTAAAATATCATGGAGAACATGCGCCGGTTCGCGGCGCAAGGAGGGAACTTATGAGCCGGACAAGCCAAAACGCGCAAAGAGAAAAACAGAACAATAAAAAAATGCCCGCCTCGTCCGCTGCGGTGCTCAATCGCTTTCTCGGCCTGCTGTTGGCTGTGGCGATCCTCGTCGTGAGCGGCGTGGTGGTCTATGCGCTGCGCACCGGAGTCGATGTGCCGAGCTATACGGAGGGCACGGTCGTGACCGACCCGAACGCCCCGACGACGGAGCTTTTCGTCCCGACGACCACGACCGAGGCAGAAACGGAGCCGGAGGAGACCCCCATGGAGGAGCTTGCGCGCGAGAAGCTGGCTGCGATGTCGCTCGAGGAGAAGCTGGCGCAGCTCATCCTGACCTCGCCGGATTGCCTGACGGATTCTTACTACCGCACCTATGCGGGCGACCGCTCCGCAGAGCGACTGGAGTCATACCCGGTCGCGGGTCTGGTTTTTGAAAACGGAAACGTCAGCGACGCCGAGCAGGTCAAGCAGATGGTCAGCGAGCTGCAAGGCTATGCAAGACTGCCGCTGTTTATTGGTGCAGTCGAGGAGGGGGGCGCGGAGTCGCTGCTCAACAGCGTCGGCCTGACGACGCAGACCGAGCCGATGCTGTCCTATGCGGCCTCGGGAGACACGGACGCCGTCCGCGCGCTCGGCCAGAGCATGGGCGCGGAGCTGAGCGCTGCCGGGTTCAACCTGAATCTTGCCCCCGTGGCGGATGTTTTCCCGGAGGACGAGCTTTACACGCAGTCAGCCGAGCAGAGCTTCGGCTCTTCGCCGCTGACGGTCTCAAAGCTGGCCGCTGCAATGGTGCGCGGCCTTCAGGAGTCGAACGAGATCGCCTGCCTGAAGCATTTCCCGGGCGTCGGGAGTATGCGGCAGGACTATTCCAACGGGACGCTGTCGCGCTCGCTCGACGAGCTGCGCGAGAATGACTGGCTTCCGTTCAAAAACGGGATCGCCGCAGAAGCCGGCATGGTGATGGTCAGCCATGTAACGATGCCTGAGTTGCTCGGGAGCGACGTGCCCTGCGACCTGTCGGAAACGGTCGTCACGGAGTATCTGCGCGAGGAGCTGGGCTACGACGGGGTGATCGTGACGCAGGATCTGGACGATCTGCCCGGCGCATACGCCGACGATGCGCCGGTTCTGGCGCTGCTGGCCGGCTGCGACCTGCTCTATACCACCGACGATGTCCCCGATGCGCTGACCGCGCTTCAGCAGGCCGTTGAGAACGGAACGCTCACCGAGGAGCGCATTGACGAAAGCGTCTATCGCATTCTGCTGTTGAAATACCGCTTCGGGCTTCTGAGCTGAGGCAATAATACTGATTCTTGATTAAAATATTCAGTATAAAATCAAACCGCCCCGGCCGGGCGATGTGCGCAAAGGCACGTCGCCCGGCCGGGGCACGCTTTATGGCTCAGAGTATCGCTCAGGGCTCCTCGGTCGTTTCGCTTTCGACCGCCTCGGAGGACTCTTCGCTCTCGTCAGCCGAGAGCGTCCGGAGCGTGACGCTCAGCATGACCGGGTTGTGGTCGCTGAAAACAAAGCCCTCGTCGAGCGTCTGCACGTCGTTAAGGCGGACGTTCGGAGAGAGAATGAAGCCGTCAATGACATAATACTGCGTTTTGCTGCTGCCCGGATTGAACGGCTGGTTCAGAAGGCGGCAGGTCGGCGTGACCGGGTCATAGGCATAGCTCCAGCCCTCGGGCAGCTCGCCCAGCGAGCCGGGTGTCCATTGTGTGGAGGATTTGATGGGGTAAACATCGCGCGTGTCAGCGAAGGTCTGGTTAAAGTCTCCGCCCGCGATCACATAGTTGCCCTTGGCGTATTCCTCCTGCATCAGCTTGAGAAGCTGTGCGGTCTGCTCCTCCTTGCCCTCGCCGTCGTCATAGGCCTCGAGGTGGAAATTGATGAGCACCAGCTCGTGCTCCTCGTCGTTTTCCAGAGGGATGCGGGTGACAAGCAGGCAGCGCTTGAGGTTCGCGGTGCGCGTCGGCCAGGAGAACGGGCAGGGGAGACTGTAGCGCGTGGCAGCGGAGACGTCATACTTGCTGTAGGTCGAGATGCCGGAATGCACCTTGCCGATGCGATCGGTGAGCGGATAGGGGACATAGTTGCAGGAATAGTTGAGCGCAAAGCGCGTCTCGTACTGCTCCAGATCGTGCTCATACTGCCGCCATTGGTTCATGTTGAAGCTGCGGTCGGAGTCGTCGTCGACCTCCTGAAGCAGAAGAAAATCAGCGTTGGACTCGCGCAGAATGCCCTCGATACCGATCATGTTGCTCGTGACGACGTCCTTGGACTCCGGGTTGACGGACGAGCCGCCGTCCATGAAGAAATCGGCGTCCTCTCCGAGCCCGGCGTAGCCGGTATTGAAGGAGAGAATACGGATGTCGTTGGATGCAAGCTTTTGCGTCGCGCTGACGGCACCCGGCTCGGCGACCTCGGCATAGGCCGGGTTAAACTCCGTGACGGTCAGATAACCGAGCAGACCGCCGACCAGAATGGCTGCGGCAAGGACGACGCCGACCAGAATTTTCCCCGCGACGGCAAAGCCACGGCCGATCTTTCGCCCCGTGCTGCGCTGCTTGGCGGGCATACGCCCAATGTCAGCGGCGTTCGTGTAAAAAACGCGTTTTCCGTCATCCGGCTCGCCATCTGGCTCTTCGTCCGGCGCTTGCTCCTGCGCAGCGTCCCCGGCGTGCACCTGATAGCCGTCTTCGTCGAGCCGAAACTCTGCACCGTCCTGCGCGTCATAAACCGGAAAGTCCGCTTCGTCAAAGCTGCCGCTGACCGAAGCCGGCTCGTTCTCCTGCGGCGTCAGCTCGTCGGGAGTAGAGAATCTGTTGTCCATTCCGTGATACCTCCGTAACTGTGGGTTCTTCTTATGATACCATGTTTCCCGGACAAACGCAAGCTTTTTCATGGAAAACGCCGTTTCGGGGCGTTCCGAAACGGCGTTTTGGTATCTTGTCTGCTATTTGAGGATCACACGCGGCCGCCGCCGTGCGAATTGCCGGTGGAGCTGGTGCGGGAGTTGCTGCTGTTGTCCTTCGGACGCTCCGTGCGCGAGACCGTGTGATAGAGGAAAATGTCGCGCTCCTGCGTGAGCTTGAAGCTGTCCTTGCGAATGTAGCTTCCGGCTGCTGCCTGCGAGCGAACGGTCTTGAGCTGCCCGCGGTAGGTGTTCAGCGGAATCAGCAGCGCGAGCACCAGACCCAGCACAACGGCAAGAATGTAGAAATAGATCGGGATGGCGCGGTAGCTCTGCACCAGCTCCTTGGCCGTGTCGGCGAAGGCGAGGCTGGCGCTGTAGGCGTCGAAATCGTTGAGGGCAGGGCGAATGGCCGAGCTGAATTTCGAGCCGACCTCCTCGTCGTTGGCAGGGTAGACCTTGACACCCTTGCCGCTCGTCGAGATGAACGCGCCGGGAGCGCCCTCGGTCGGATAGATCAGCAGGAGCATTCCGTCCTTGCCGTTCATGCCGTAATTGTTCTGATCGAAATACTCGTCGGCATAGGAGGCGTCGCCGTCGCCGAGGTCATAATCCGTCGTCACGACCACAAGGTCGAAATCCAGCTCCTCGCTGAGCGCGTCGAGCTTCGCGGTCAGGTCGTCAAATTCGGTCTGCGTGAACCAGCCGCCGTCGTCGACCACGCGCGGAGGATGTGCGTCGGCTGCCGCAGCGGGCAGAACGAGCGCGAGACAGAGAAGCAGGAGCATCAAAACGGAAAAACATCTTTTTTTCATCGTGCTTCGCCTCCTTCTTTACAGAATGCCCAGCAGGCGCAGCAGAAGCAGCACCGCGAAGCAGCCGACGCCCAGAATGGCCGTCCAAATGGCCAGCCAGCGCCAGTATGCGCCCTTATCCATCGGAAGGTCGCCGACAAATTTGCCGGTTTGACCGTTCATGGCAAAGGTATACTGCTTGCCCTCCCATGTTGTGCTGAGCAGCCAGACGGGATAGAGCGCGTATTTTGCCTTTCCGTTGGTCAGGCGGATGTTGGAGCTTTCGGGAACCACCGTGGCATAGCCCGTGGCCGTCTCGGCAAAAAGCGCCTCAGTGGACTTTTTCACGCGCTCGTTGGCACGCTCGATGCTCTGCTCGGCATTTACGTCGTAGCGGTCGGCAAGATAGCCGGAGAGATAGGCCGTCTGGAAATCCACCGCGTCGTCAAAGGAGAACGGCTCGATGGACTCCATCAGATCGTCCGGCATTTTTGTCGAGCCGTCGACCGGGACGTGGTCGAAGCCGACCGTTCCGGCGCGCAGAAGCGCGAAGTGGCTCGTCTCGGTATAGTCATACTTCGAGTCGCTCCACGTGCGGATGCGCGTGGCGTGATAGCGCACATGGGCGTCGGCGTCGGCGTCAAAGAGCCAATAGGGGACATAGACGCCCTTGATCTCGTCGAGGTGGTTCTCGCTGCTGAAGAATTTCGGAAGGAGCTTTTTGCCGCTCATGTGCTTTTTCAGAGCGGCCTTGGCGTCCTCCTTGCTGAGCTTGAAGGGGATGACATAGTCCGGCTTGAGGTCGCCGGAGAGACGACCGGTCAGCATGATCGGGTTGCCGCAGAAGGGGCAGGAGGTCGCGGCGG
>URLT01000072.1 GCA_900548795.1 uncultured Eubacteriales bacterium | reverse complement strand
TGACATTGCCGGAAGCTATGTTATTGGCGACAGGGAGAGCGACGCGCAACTTGCCTCCTCGGGCTGCTTGGGCTTTGCCGTCAGCGCCTCCAGCTCGGCCAGCTCCTTGGCCGCGTCGATGCGCGGGAAGAGCGCCGGGCCGGCCGTGACCTGCGCCTCGCGGCTCAGGCCGCCGAACGCGCAGAGGCTGTTCCAATCGCAGGCGTCCGCGCCGATGCGCTTTTGGATCTCGGCGCTGGTCGCCGGGGTGAACGGGGTGAGCAGACCGGCGCAGATGCGCACCGTCTCGAGCAGGTTATACATCACGCGGGCGAGGCGCGGCCGGTTGGCCTCGTCCTTGGCCAGCACCCACGGCGCGTTCTCGTCGATATACTTATTTGCGCGGGAGATCACGGCAAAGATCTCGCTGAGGGCGTTTTGGAAGGCAAACTGCTCCATCTGCGCCTCGTATTTTTCGTGCAGCGCCGAGGCCATGCCGATCAGCTCGTCGTCGAGCGCGGGGTCGGCCGCCTGCTCGGCGGGCAGCCTGCCGCCGAAATATTTCTGCACCATGGCGACCGTGCGGCTGACGAGGTTGCCCAGATCGTTGGCAAGGTCGGTGTTGATGCAGTTGATGAGCAGCTCATTGGAGAAATTGCCGTCCGAGCCGAACGGGAACGAGCGCAGCAGGAAGAAGCGCAGCGCGTCCGTGCCGTAGCGCTCGGCCAGCAGATACGGATCGACGACGTTGCCCTTGGACTTGGACATCTTGCCGCCGTCGAGCAGCAGCCAGCCGTGGCCGAAGACCTTCTTGGGCAGAGGCATACCCATGCTCATGAGCATGGCCGGCCAGATGATCGAGTGGAAGCGGACGATCTCCTTGCCGACGAAGTGCACGTCGGCCGGCCAGTATTTTTCAAAGTCGTGGTAGCGGTCGTTCATGAAGCCGAGCGCCGTGGTGTAGTTGAACAGCGCGTCGACCCAGACATAGACCACGTGCCCCGGATCGAAATCGACCGGAACGCCCCAGGTGAAGCTCGTGCGCGAGACGCAGAGATCCTCCAGACCGGCGTCGATGAAGTTGTTGACCATCTCGTTGACGCGGCTGCGCGGCTCGAGGTAGTCCGTCTCCAGCAGCAGCTTGCGCACCGGCTCGGCATATTTCGACAGACGGAAGAAATAGGCTTCCTCCTCTGCGGGCTTGCATTCGCGGCCGCAGTCGGGGCATTTGCCGTCCTTGAGCTGGCTCTCCGTCCAGAAGGACTCGCACGGCGTGCAGTACATGCCGCGATAGGTGCCCTTGTAAATGTCGCCGTTTTCATACATTTTTTTGAAGATCTTCTGAACCGCCGCGACGTGATAGTCGTCCGTTGTGCGGATGAAGCGGTCATAGGAGATGTTCATCAGCTTCCAGAGATCGAGCACGCCCTTTTCGCCCTCGACGATGTTGTCGACGTACTGCTTCGGGGTGATCCCGGCGGCCTTGGCCTTGTCCTCGATCTTCTGCCCGTGCTCGTCCGTGCCGGTCAGGAACATGACGTCGTAGCCGCGCAGGCGCTTGTAGCGCGCCATGGCGTCCGTTGCGACGGTGCAGTAGGTGTGGCCGATGTGCAGCCGCTCGGACGGGTAATAGATCGGGGTCGTGATATAGAATGGTTCTTTCATCTTCAAGCCTCCCTCAGTGCTTGCGTATTTTGTGGATGAGCCAGACGGCCAGCGCGCCGCAGGCAACGCCTGCCGTGTCCAGCCAAACGTCGGAGAGCTGCCCGCTTCGGCCGGGCACGAAAAGCTGCAGAGTCTCGTCCCCGAGCGCCGCGAACGCGCCGAAGGACAGCGGCTTGAGCAGGCTCGGCTCCCGCACGCGGACGAAAAATGCCGCCAGCAGCGCGCCGAGCACCGCGTATTCGGCAAAATGCGCGATCTTCCGGATCAGCCGGTGCGTCATCCACGGAAAAACCGTCTGCACCAGCGCCAAAAGGCCGCCGCTCTCTGCCTGACTGGTCGAGGCCGGGAGCGCCGACTGAAAATAGATCAGCGCCAGCCACAGCAGGGCTGCGACCAATCGCCACCGATTTTGCGATTTTTTCAAGCTTACATCTCCGTAAAATCCATGATTTTTTCTATTATATCACAGCATAAAGGAAAGTGCAACCGGTTTTGCCCGGCGCCCGCGCCGCTTCGCGGGTAATTTTGATATGGATGCCTGATGTAAAAAAGGGAGCGCCGCAATGCTGCGGCGCTCCCTTTGCTCTCACCGGATCAATCAAGAATGTCGACGGTGACGCGCTTGCCGTCGCGCTGAGCGACGGACTTGATAACGGTTCGGATTTCCTTTGCAATCCGGCCCTGTCTGCCGATCACCTTGCCCATGTCCTCCGGGGCAACGCGCAGCTCCAGAACCGTCTTGTCCTCGTCCTCTCTCTGCGTAACCGTGACCGCGTCAGGATGATCGACCAAGCGGGTCGCCACGTAGAGCAAGAGTTCCTTCATCGTGCAGCTCCCCTCAATCAAAGGACGTTAGCCTTTTTCAAAAGAGCCTTCACGGTGTCGGTCGGCTGAGCGCCGTTCTTGATCCACTGCTGTGCCTTCTCGGCGTCGACCGTGACGGTGACCGGAGTGGTCAGCGGGTTGTAGGTGCCGATCTCCTCGATGCAGCGGCCGTCACGCGGGCTGCGGGAATCCGCGACCACGATGTGGTAGTAAGGAGCCTTCTTCGCGCCCATTCTTCTCAGTCTGATTTTAACCATGAGTTTCACCTCCAAATAGATTTCAAAAAATATATCGTCAGGCAACGGAAGCGCGCGGCGCTCCGCGTCCTAATGATCGGTCGTTACATGCCCGGAATGCCGGGGAAGCCGCCCATCTTGCCCATGAGCTTCTTCTTGCCCTTGCCGTTCATCATCTTCATCATCTGCTGCATCTGATCAAACTGCTTGAGCAGACGGTTCAGATCCTCCACCTTCTGCCCGCAGCCGAGGGCGATGCGGCGCTTGCGCGAGGAGTTCAGAACGGTCGGATTTTCGCGCTCATAGGGGGTCATCGACTGGATCAGCGCCTCCACGCGGGCGAGCGCCTTTTCGTCGACCTGCAAATTTTTCATCTGACCCATGCCGGGCAGCATGCCGAGAATGTCCTGCATGGAGCCCATGTTTTTGATCTGCTTGAGCTGGTCATAAAAATCGGCCAGTGTGAATTTGTTCTGACGCAGACGCTGCTCAAGCTCCGCGGCCTTTTTCTGGTCGAGCGCCTGCTCGGCCTTCTCGATCAGCGTGAGCACGTCGCCCATGCCGAGGATGCGCGAGGCCATGCGCTCGGGGTGGAACGGCTCGATCTGGTCGAGCTTTTCGCCCATGCCGATGAATTTGATCGGCTTGCCGGTGACGGCCTTGACCGAGAGCGCAGCGCCGCCGCGGGCGTCGCCGTCGAGCTTCGTGAGCATCACGCCGTCGATGTCGAGCCATTCGTTGAAGGTTTGCGCGGCGTTCACCGCGTCCTGGCCGGTCATGGCGTCTACCACGAGCAGAATCTCCGACGGCTGAACCTCAGCCTTGATCGATTTCAGCTCGTTCATCAGCGCCTCGTCGACGTGCAGACGGCCTGCCGTGTCGAGGAAGACCATGTCGTTGCCGTGCTGCTGGGCGTGGCGAATGGCCGCCCTTGCGATTTTCACGGGGTCGCCCTGCCCCATCTGGAAGACGGGGATGCCGAGCTGACCGCCAACGACCTCGAGCTGCTTGATCGCAGCCGGACGATAGACGTCGCAGGCGACCAGCAGCGGGCGCTTGCCCTGCTTTTTGAACAGACCGGCGAGCTTCGCGCCGTTCGTCGTTTTGCCGGCGCCCTGCAGGCCGACCAGCATCACGACCGTCGGGGATTTCGGGGAGATGGTGATGCGCTGATTTTCGCTGCCCATCAGGGCGATCAGCTCCTCGTTGACGATCTTGACGATCATCTGCGCCGGCGTCAGGCTTTCCATCACGTCGCGCCCCACGCAGCGCTCGGACACCGTCCGGACGAAGTCCTTCACGACCTTATAGCTGACGTCCGCCTCGAGCAGCGCAAGACGGATCTCGCGCATGGCCTCCTTGATGTCGCTCTCGGAGAGGCGTCCCTTGCCGCGCAGCTTTTTGAAGGCGCTGCTCAGCTTAGCGGTCAAACTTTCAAATGCCATAATCCTACTCCTTTACGGAAGCGGCGGCGGCAAGAATTTCCTGCGCGCGCTGCCGCACGGCGGGGTCATCGTTCTGCGCAAGTGCGGACGCCGCGTCGGCGATCCGCCGCACGGCCTCTCTCAGAGCGCCGGCACGCGCCACGCATCCGGCGGCGCGCTCGACCTCCTCCAAGACGGCCTCTGCGCGGGAGATGGCGTCGTGAACGCCCTGGCGGGAGATGCCCTCCTCTGCGGCGATCTCGCCGAGGGAATAATCCTGATTGTAGTAAAGATCGAAATACGTTTTTTGCTTGTCCGTCAGCAGCGCACCGTAGTAATCCAGCAGCAGCGACATTTCATACGCGTCCCGTTTCACTGCGGAGCCCTCCGTTTCGGCGCAGCCTTGCGCATTGTGTGACGATTATAGCACAAGCTGCGCAGCTTGTCAAGAGAAAAAACTTGACAGACCTGCGGCGTTGCACAGAATAGGCTTGACGGAAGCATAATTTTCATGTAGAATAATACGAACGCGCGGAAAACGGCGAAGGCTGCCGCGCGGCTGACAGTTCGAAACCATCCTGTCAAAAAACAAAACTATGGGAGACGATTCTTATGAAAGCAACCAAAACGACCAAACAGATCACCTTTGCCGCCGTGCTCGCCGCGCTCTATGCCGCGCTGACCTTCCTGCAGGGCGTGCTGCTGCCCAACTCGGTCACGATGGACATCCAGTTCCGCGTGTCCGAGGCGCTGTGTGTGCTCGCGATCTATTCCGCCGCGGCCGTCCCCGGGCTGACGCTCGGCTGCCTGCTGGCCAATCTGCTCACCTCGGCAACCGTGATGCCGCTCGACCTGATCTTCGGCACGCTGGCGACCCTTGCCGCCTGCACGGCCATGTGGGCGCTGCGCCGGGTGCGCGTGTTCCGTCTGCCGCTGCCGTCGCTTCTGATGCCGGCGCTGGCGAATGGGCTCATCGTCGGCGGGGAGCTGTCGTTCTGCTTTGATCTGCCCTTCGGGATCACGGCGCTCTGCGTCGCTGCCGGGGAGGCTGCCGTGCTGCTGACGCTCGGAACGGCGCTGTGCGTTCTGATCGACCGCCGGGGGCAGCGGTTTTTCGGCGCATGAGACGTCCCGGTCTGCGCCGACTCATGCTCTGCGCGGTGCTCTGCGCAGTCGCGCTGGGCATCTTTGTGCTCGAGGCGCAGATCCCCGTTCCGATTCCGATCCCCGGCGTTAAGCTCGGGCTGAGCAACGTCGTCACGCTTCTAGCGCTGGCGCTGCTTGGGTGGAAGGAGGCGCTGGCGATCGTGCTCGTGCGCGTGCTGCTCGGGAATCTGCTGCTGGGTCAGCCGTCGGCGCTGCTCTATGCGCTGGCGGGCGGCCTGCTGAGCTGGCTGTGCATGGCGCTGCTGTGCCGCGCCCTGCCGAGGAAGCAGCTTTGGGTCTGCGGCGTCTGCGGCGGCATCTGCCACATCTGTGCGCAGATGCTCGTGGCGCTTGCCGTCACGCAAACGCCGATGCTGCTCTGGTATTTTCCGCTCATGCTGCTGTGCGCCATTGCCGCCGGTCTGCTGACCGGCACGGCCGCACAGGCGGCTTATGATCGAATCACAAAAAACAGGAGGAATTCATCAACATGAAAAAGACGATTGCGCTGCTGCTGTGCCTGCTGCTTGCGCTGAGTCTGTTTGCCTGCGGCTCTTCGGAGACGGCGCAGGGGGAGAAGCCGACCGAGCGCGCCTCGGACACCGCCGCGCCCTCCGAGCAGACCGGGACGCACAGAACGACGCTCGAATTCAACGGCTTGACCGGGAAAGCTCTCACGCTGACCGATGTGGAGGAGGCCGAGGGCCGCGCCTGCGACTTCTCCTTCGACGAAAGCGGCACGACCGTCTATGCCTTTAACGACATGACGGTCGACGGGATGCACTTTTCTCAGGTGCAATTCAGCTTCGGCGAGCGCGTGCGCATTTCCTGCACGCTCTCCGGCGAGGAGGCCACGAAGGATGCGCTCAACGACTGCGCCGACCGCCTCACCGAGCTTTACGGCACACCCTCGACCGACGACGCCGAGCCGACGCTCTGGAGCTGGACGGACGAGCAGGGAAACTATGCCATGCTTTCCATGATCAACGACACCACGATGCAGCTTGCGTACTATTTTATTGCCGAATGAATACCTTTTTGACTGTGAAAAACATGCTTCGACGCGAGGCCTATTCCTGTGTCATTGCCGATCGCGACCGCGTCATGACCAGCCGTGCGCGGGGGATCGCGCCGCTGCTGGAGCGCGCCGAGCGCGGCGAGCGTCTGGAGGGCGCGTTCGTTGCCGACCGGATCATCGGTAAGGCGGCCGCCATGCTGCTCGTGCCGATGCGCGTGGCCGCCGTCTATGGCGAGGTCATGAGCCGCGAGGCCGAGCGCCTGCTGCTGGAAAACGGCATAGAGGTCGACTGCGGCGCGCTGACCGACCGCATCGACAACCGCGCCGGAGACGGCCCGTGCCCGATGGAGCAGGCCGTTGCCGACCTGACCGACTGCGCGGCGGCGCCCGCAGCTCTGCGCGCCCGTCTGCGGGCGCTGAGCGAGCAAGCCTCCCAATGAAAGATCCCTGCCCTCGTGCTTGAGGGCAGGGATTTTCTATGTGACATGTTGAATTTGGCGTCAATTCCCAAAGTAGCTGAAATGCATGTAGTCCTTAAAGCCGGAGTTCCAGTTGACGCCCTGCGTGAAGCCGTATTTCGCCATGATGGTCGCGACCTCGCCGTCGAGCGGGATCGAATACGGATCCTCGCCGGGCTTCCAGTATTCGCCCGTCAGGGGATTGCCCATCGGGTCGCAGTAGTAATTCTCCTTGGGGTTGATGTCGATCGCGCTGCCGCAGCTATGCTCGCTGCGCCCCGACCAGCTCCAGCCGGAGATGCTGTAGATCGGGAATTGCTCCGAGCCGTGGTAGATCTCGTCGAACATCGCCTCGAAGGTCTTTTTCAGGTTTTTGTGCGCTCTGAAGCTCAGCGTCTTGGTGTATTTCTTTCCGGAGGAATCCAGATCCCAGACCTTGACGGTGACCGTGACCATGTCGGCCTCGGCGTCCTCCTGATGTTTATAATAGGTACGCGGGTCGGAGACGACCTCGCCGAAAAGGCGCTCGCAGCGCTCTGCGTGGGTCTCGGCGGCCGAGGCCGTGTCGGTGGCGACGCAGTTCACGGTGCAAACGGCGCTCAGGCCGTTTGCGGCATAGACCGTGATCTTTGCCGTGCCGACGTCGTGCGCCGTGATGACGCCCTCCTGATCGACCGAGGCGACCGCCGGATTGCTGCTTCGCCAAACCAGACGGTAGGCCGAGGCCTCGCGCGGCGCGCAGGAGAGCACGAGGCGGCGCGTGGTGTCATAGGGGATGCGCATGGTCACGGGCTCGTTGGCGAAGTCCATCGCCGTCGGCGAGGCCGGACGCACGAGCGTCGCCGTTACGTTTTGGGCAAGACGGTAGAACACCGTCGCGCATTCGGCGCGGGTGGCGGTCCGGGAGGGGAGGAAATCGACTGTGCCGTCCGGATTCGTCGCGCCGTTGAGGATGCCGGTCTTGCGCAGCGCCTCCACGGCGCCGACGGCGTATTCGGAGATCCGGTCGGCGTCGGCGAACGACTCCGGGATCTTGGAGGAATCCTCGGCGTCGTGCAGGGTGTAGCCCATGCGCTCGACATAGAAGGCGACCAGCTTGGCCATTTGCTCGCGCGTGATCGGCTCGTCGGGGGAGAAGGTCGTCGGCGTGGTGCCGTCGACGATGCCGTTGCAGACCGCCCAGCTCACATAGGGCGCGTAGTACAGCGCGTCGTCCACGTCGGAGAAGGGACGCGGGATCGCCTCGCCCTTCCAATGCGCCTGATCGACGCGATCCAGACGCCCGAGGACGGTGACAAACATGCCGCGCGTCATGGTGGTCTCCGGGTCAAAGGTTGTCGGCGATGTGCCGCCGAAGAGCCCCTGCTCCGTCACAAATTCAATGTAGTCCTTCGCCCAGTGGTCTCCGAGGTCGACAAAGCCGCCCTCGGCTCGCGCGGCCGGGATCGCGCAAAGCACGAGCGCAAGAGATAACAGAAGCGATAGCATACGCTTTTTCAAGGAAATGCACCTCAATTCGTTGTGATTCCCCACCATTTTACCGCAAAATCGGACAAAAAGCAAGCCCTTCCCCGGCGCCGCGCTGCGCCTCGGCCGGAAAAGAGCGTTGAAATAGCAACATTTTTGCCAGAAATGAAGCGGATTCTATCGCAAAAACGTAATATTTTGTTTTTATTTTGTCATATTTTTACAGAGAAAAAATTCATCAGCTGACGCAGATGGACTTGCGCAGCGTCGAGATGGCGCTTTTTTCGAGCCGCGAGACCTGCGCCTGCGAAATGCCGACCTCCGAGGCGACCTCCGTCTGCGTTTTGCAGTCGAAGAAGCGCATCCCGAGGATCCGGCGCTCCCGGCTGCCGAGCTTTCCGAGCGCCTCGCGCAGGGCAAGCCGCTCCAGCCAGCGCTCGTCGGTGTTTCGCGTGTCGCGCACCTGATCCATGACCGTCAGCGGGTCGCCGCCGTCCGTCCAGACCGGCTCATAGAGCGAGACCGGCGCGGCCATGGCGTCCATGGCCTCGTGAACGGCCTGCACCGTCAGCCCCAGTGCGTCGGCAAGCTCCTGTGCGCTCGGCTCGCGGCCGAGACGAACGCCGAGCTGCTCCTTGCATTGCAGCACGCGGTAGGCCGTGTCGCGCAGCGAGCGCGAGACGCGAATGGCGCTGTAGTCGCGCAGATAGCGCTTGACCTCGCCCTCGATCATCGGCACGCCATAGGTGCTGAAGCGCACGTCCAGCTCGGTGTTGAAATTGGCGATCGCCTTGAGCAGCCCCACGCAGCCGACCTGAAACAGATCGTCCGGCTGCTCGCCGCGTCCCATGAATTTCTGGATCACCGAGAGCACGAGCCGCAGATTGCCCTCGATCAGCTCCTGCCTTGCCTGCTCGTCTCCAGCGCGCGCCTGCCGCAGCAGACGGTTCATCTCCTCGCTGCCGAGGGTTTTCAGGTGCGCGGTGTTGACGCCGCAGATTTCGACCTTTCCAAGCATAGCGCATCCTCCATGATCTCCGAGGCTCCGGCGCGCGGACGGCGCGGGACGCCTCGGCTTCTCTGCACAGTATTTCCCAAAGCGGCGGCTTCATGCAGAAATGGTTCGCGGCGCGCGCGAAGAGGAGAAGAAAAATTCGTCACTTCGACGGCACTTTTGCCGAAAGTTGGTAAAAACACTCGTAACAATACATGGAAAGCTCGACGCAAAACGAGCCGTTCCGAATTTTTTCGACCGAAACGGACAGTCGTCGGGTTTACATAACACAAAATTATTCCCGGCTTGTCATTCTTATTTCAACTTTGTCTTTTCCGCATATTCATGGATATTATGCAGAGGAGGAGCCGGCGGAGGCGCGGAGGCGCGCTGTGCAGAAGCCGCGATTTCTGCGGAGTTTTGCACAGTATGCACAGGTTTGTGCACAGCGCCCGCCGTTTTCACCGTCCTGCATTCTTTGAATACCGGGTTAACATAATGAATGACAGGCGGTTTTTCGGAAATTTATGGCTTT
>URLT01000071.1 GCA_900548795.1 uncultured Eubacteriales bacterium | reverse complement strand
GCAAGCGGTAGAAATGTTCATATTTTTGCGCTATCGTGAAGAAAAAGGACGAAAGGAGCGTTTTGAATGGATTTCTTTGAAGCCGTAAAAAATCGCGGGAGCTACCGCGGCGCGTTTGCGCAGGAGGCCGTCGGACAGGAGGCGCTTGCGCGGATCCTTGAGGCCGGCGTGCGCGCCCCCTCGGGCTATAACCTGCAAACCACGACGTTTTACGCCGTGACGGATGCCGCCCTGCGCGCGAAGCTGGCGGAGATCTTCCCGACCAAGGCCATGCAGACCGCGCCGGTGGTGCTCGTCGTGACCTCGAGGGTCGTGCGCGGCGGGGAGCACGGCCTGCAGTTTGCCACTGAGGACTACGCCGCCGCTGTGGAAAACCTGCTGCTGGCCATCACCGCCTCGGGCTATGCCGGGGTCTGGATGGACGGCATGATGAAGCTGGAGGATCACGCCGCACGCGTCCGCGCACTGCTGCACATCCCGGACGACGAGACGCCGCGCACGGTCATCCCGTTCGGTCGTCCGCTCGAGCCGGTCACGCAGAGGCCGAAAAAGCCGCTGTCCGAGCGCGTGAGGCTTCTGTAATACGGATTCAATCAAGAATCAGAATCAGTATGAAACGACGATCAGGGCTTGCGTGCGCCGGCGCGCCAACCGAATAAACCGACCGGGGGCGCGGAGGTGAGCTTGGCTCACCTCCGCGCCCCCGGTGCTTGTCCGTTTGTGTCAGCGGCCGAGGCCGTAGACCAGCAGCATCAGCACGGCCAGCAGCAGCACGACGCCGCACAGGAGCAGCCCCAGAAGCAGATGCCGGTTCGGGCTGCCGTTCGGCTCGATGACCTCCTGCGCGGGCTCGGCCTCCACCGCCGGCTCCTCCTGCGCGCCGTCGGAGACGCCGGAGAGGTCGGCGCCGCACTCGGTGCAGAATTTTGCCCGGTCGGGCATTTGCGCGCCGCAATGCTCGCAGATCATGGAAAATCCCCCCCAAAAAATCAGAATCGGTGTCCGTTTTGCTCGTCAAAGTGGCGGTTGAGCTGCTCGGTGAATTCGGCGGCGGCGTTATAGCCCATTTTTTTCTGACGGCTGTTCATCGCCGCGATCTCGAGAATGATCGCCAGATTTCTGCCGGGCTTGACCGGAATGGTGATCGCCGGAACCTTCACGCCCAGAAGATCCATGTGCTGCTCCTCCAGCCCGAGGCGGTCGAACATCTGGTCGTTGCTCCACGGGACGATGTTGATGACCTGGTCGATCGCCGTCTCGGTTTTGATGGCGGCCATGCCGAAGAGCTTGGCCACGTTGATGACGCCGATGCCGCGGATCTCGATATAGTTGCGGATCAGCTCGGGCGAGGTGCCCATGAGGGTGTTGTCCGTGACCTTGCGGATCTCGACGGCGTCGTCCGAGATCAGACGGTGGCCGCGCTTGAGCAGCTCGGCGGCGGCCTCGCTCTTGCCGATGCCGCTCTCGCCCATCAGCAGCAGCCCCTCGCCATAGACCTCGACGAGCACGCCGTGGCGCGTGATGCGCGGGGCGAGGGCGCCCTTGAGGTAGGTGATGAGCGACGAGACGATATAGGAGGTCGATTCGACGCACCGCAGCACGGTGACGTCGTATTTTTTTGCCATTTCGAGGCACTCGGGCTTTGGCTCAATGTTGCGGGCGAAGATCAGCGCCGGAACCTTTTTGGAGAACAGCTCGCTGAACACCTCCAGCAGGCGCTCGTGCGACAGCTCGTTGATAAAGGACGACTCGACGTTGCCGATGACCTGCAGACGCAGCGGCTCGAAATGGTGGAAAAAGCCGGCAAGCTGCAGGCCGGGGCGGCTGACCTCCTCGACCAGAACCTCCACGCTCTCGAAATCCGTCGACGCGTGGAGCACGGTCAGGTTGAACTGCTCAACCACCTGCTTGATGCGGACGCTGTAGGCATTCATGACGCGTTGCGCTCCCTTCCTGTTTTCTTCCTTCATTATAGACGAATTGCGGCCGTTGTGCAACCGCCTGACGGCAGATTTCGTCAGGTTTTTTTCCGCCGGCGGATTCTGCTCTTGAAAATCGCCGGAAATGCTGTTACAATAGATAAAATATCATGAAATAAAATGCGGAGGAATGCCCTTTGAACAGCAAAACCACTCGAATCACGCCGGAGCAGATCGAACGGCAGCAGCAGCTCTGCGCCGAGATCCGCGATTATTGGGCGGCGCAGGGCGTCACGCCGACTGCCTACGTCGAGACCTACGGCTGCCAGCAGAACGAGGCCGATTCCGAGCAGCTCCGCGGGATGCTCGAGGCTGCGGGCTACGGCCTGACCGACTCGGCCGAGGGCGCCGACGCCGTGATCTTCAACACCTGCGCCATTCGCGAGCACGCCGAGCAGCGCGTGTTCGGCAACGTCGGCGCGCTCGTGCACACGAAGCGCCGCCACCCGCGCCAGAAGATCTTCCTCTGCGGCTGCATGATGGGGCAGCCCGCCGTGGTCGAGCGCGTGAAGAATTCCTATCCCTATGTCGACGCCGTGTTCTCCACGCATCAGCTCTGGCAGTTCCCGTCGATCCTACTGCGCGTGCTGACGGGCAAAAAGCGCGTGTTCTCCGTGGAGGACTCCGCCGGGGCGATCGCCGAGGGCATTCCCGTCGTGCGCACCAACCCGCTCAAGGCGTGGGTCTCGGTCATGTACGGCTGCAACAACTTCTGCTCCTACTGCATCGTGCCCTATGTGCGCGGCCGCGAGCGCTCGCGCCGTCCGCAGGACGTGCTCGACGAATGCCGCGCGCTGATCGCGCAGGGCTATAAGGAACTGACGCTCCTCGGGCAGAACGTGAATTCCTACGGCAAGGATCTCGACTGCGGCGTGGACTTTGCCGATCTGCTGGCCGCCGTGGCCGAGCTGGACGGCGAGTTCCGCCTGCGCTTCATGACGTCCCACCCGAAGGACGCCGGGCGCAAGCTCTTTGACACGATGGCCAAATACGACAAGATCTGCAAGCAGCTTCATCTGCCCTTCCAGTCCGGCAACGACCGCGTGCTGCACGCGATGAACCGGCGCTATACCGCCGCGCAGTATCTCGAGCTGGTCGACTACGGCCGCAGCCTGATGCCCGAGCTGGTGCTCACGAGCGACGTGATCGTCGGCTTCCCCGGCGAGACGGAGGCGGAATTCGAGGACACGCTGAAGCTCATCGAGCGCGTGCGCTACGACGCGCTGTTCACCTTCATCTTCTCGCCGCGCGCCGGAACGCCTGCGGCGTCCATGGACGACCCGACGCCCCGCGCCGAGAAAAATCAGCGCTTCGACCGCCTCTGCGCTCTGCAAAACCGCATTTCCGAGGAAAAGCACCGCGAGTACGTCGGCAAAACGATGCGCGTGCTGGTCGACGGGCGCGACGGAGACAAGCTCACCGCCCGCACCGACGGCGGCCGTCTGGTTCGCCTCGACGGCGGCGACGAGCTGATCGGCCGGTTTTTGAACGTGACCGTCACGGGCTCGACCACGTGGAGCCTGTACGGGGAAAAATAAGCGCAAGGAGGGGATCTGCTCATGGCGGAAATCACGCCGATGAAGCGGCAATATCTGGAGATCAAGGAGCAGAAGCCCGACTGCATCCTGTTCTTTCGGCTGGGCGATTTTTATGAGATGTTCGACGACGACGCCCGTCTTGCGGCCAAGGAGCTGGATCTCACGCTGACCACCCGCGACCGCGGCAAGGAAAAGCAGGATCAGACGCCGATGTGCGGCGTACCCTACCACGCCGCCGAGGCCTACATCGCGCGGCTCGTGCAGCGGGGCTATAAGGTCGCCATTTGCGAGCAGATGGAGGATCCCGCGCTGGCCAAGGGGCTGGTGCGGCGAGACATTGTGCGCATCGTCACGCCCGGCACGGTCGTGGAAAGCTCGATGCTCGACGAGTCGCGCAACAACTATTTCGCCTGCGTCTTCGGAGAAAACGGCGTCTACGGCGTCAGCTTCTGCGACATTTCGACCGGCGCGTTTTATCTCACCTGCTGCGACGGCGGCTTGGCCGTCGACCGCGTGATCTCCGAGCTGGGGCGCTTCGCCCCGGCGGAGGTGCTGCGCGGCGGCGAGGCGTCGCATAACAAAACCCTCACCGCGGCGCTCAACGAGCGCCTGAGCTGCTGCGCCGATCAGGGCGCAACGGCGCTTTTTGACGCGCAGACCACCGCGAAGACCGTGCAGGAGCAGTTCGGCAAGAGCCTTGCCGAGCTGGGCATCGCCGAGCAGCCCGTGCTCTGGCGCAGCGCCGGCGCGCTGCTGCGGACGCTGCGCGAGCTGCGCAAGGTCAGCCTGTCGCACGTGCGCTCGATGGAATATTACGACACCGGGCGCTTTCTCGAGCTGGATCTCACCGCGCGGCGCAATCTGGAGCTGACCGAGACGCTCCGAAGCGGCGAAAAGCGCGGCAGTCTGCTCTGGGTGCTCGACCAATGCTGCTGCTCTCTGGGCAGCCGCACCCTGCGGAGCTGGCTGGAAAAGCCGCTCATGCAGCCCAAGCGCATCGCCCAGCGGCTCTGCGCCGTGGAGGAGCTGAGCAAGCGGACGCTCGAGCGCGAGGAGCTGCGGCAGACGCTCAGCGGCGTGAGCGACCTCGAGCGCGTCACCGCGCGCATCGTCACCGGCGCCGCCAACGCCCGCGACCTTGTCGCCCTGAGCGGCGGCTGCCGGCCGGTCGCCAAGCTGCGCGACATGATCGGCAGGCTGGCCGCCCCGATCTTTGCGGCGCTGCTCAACGAGACGAGCGACCTGACCGACCTGTGCGACGAGATCGACGCCGCGATCGTCGACGAGCCGCCCTTCACCGTCCGCGAGGGCGGCCTGATCCGCGACGGCTACGATCCCGAGCTTGATCGCCTGCGCGACGTGCTCAGCGGCGGCAAGGGGACGCTCGCGGCCATTGAGGCGCAGGAAAAGGAGAAAACCGGCATCAAAAACCTCCGCGTGGGCTACACGCGCGTGTTCGGCTATTATATCGAGGTGGCCAAGGGGCAGGTCGGGCAGGTCCCGGACAGCTACATCCGCAAGCAGACGCTCGTGAACGGCGAGCGCTTCATCACGCCGGAGCTGAAGGAGCTGGAAAACACCATCCTCACGGCCAAGGATCGCATCGCCGCGCTGGAATACGAGCATTTTCAGGCGCTGCGGCAGAAGCTCGCGGCACAGTCCGACCGCATTTTGCGCACGGCCAACGCCGTCGGCGCGGTGGACGTGCTGGCCGATTTCGCGCATATTTCGGTCAAATACGGCTATTGCCGGCCGGAGGTCGATTTTTCCGGCGCGATCACGATCCGCGACGGGCGGCATCCGGTCGTTGAGCAGGTGCTCAAGGACAGCCTGTTTGTTCCCAACGACACGGCGCTCGACACGCAGAGCAGCCGCGTGGCCATTCTGACCGGCCCGAATATGGCCGGAAAATCCACCTATATGCGGCAGGTCGCGCTCATTGTCCTGATGGCGCAGATCGGCTGCTTTGTTCCGGCGGCCTCGGCGCGCATCGGCGTGGTCGACCGGATCTTCACGCGCATCGGCGCGTCGGACGATCTTTCCACCGGCAAATCGACCTTCATGGTCGAGATGAGCGAGGTGGCGGAGATCCTGACCCACGCGACGAGCCGGTCGCTGCTCGTGCTCGACGAGATCGGGCGCGGCACGTCGACCTTTGACGGCATGGCCATTGCCCGCGCCGTGCTCGAGTACGCCGCCGACCCGAAGCGCCTCGGCGCAAAAACGCTCTTCGCCACGCACTACCACGAGCTGACCGACATCGAAAACGAGCTGGAGGGCGTGCGGAACTATAACATCGCCGTGCGCAGGCGAGACGGCGAGATCGTCTTTCTGCGCAAGATCGTCCCCGGCGCGGCCGACGATTCCTACGGCGTCGAGGTCGCCAAGCTGGCCGGCCTGCCCGACCGCGTGGTGCGCCGCGCGCGCGAGCTGCTGAAAAAGCTCGAAAACGGCGCGCCGGTCAAGACCGTGCGCGTCGCGGCGGACGACCAGATCTCCATGACCAATTTGGAAAACGACAGTCTGCGCAAGCGGCTGGAGCAGCTCAGCGTGGAGACGATGACGCCCATTGAGGCGATGAACGCCCTGTTTGAGCTGAAAAAGATGATTTGAGGCGCCTATGAAGCTACTTTTGCGCGGTCATGACGACCGCTACGCTGTGGAACAATTGCAGCTCGCCCTCTTTCCGGACGAGCCGATGGAGCCGGTCGACGCGCCCTTCTCGGGCGACGGCGCAGTCTCGGCGCTGCACGTCGGCAAAACGTGGCTGACGGCGACGGCCGAGCTGACCCTGCACGGGAAAACCGTCCGGGCGGTGCGCCGTCTGCGCGCCGACCGGGCGGACGTCCCGTCCCGGCGTCGTCTGCTGCAGAACGCCTACTATGACGCGGCCGTGCAGCTCCGCGACCCGCCGGAGTGGGGGAGCCTTTCCGGCGTGCGCCCGACGAAGCTGACCACCCGCTGCCTTCTGAGCGGCGGCACGGCCGCGGACGCCGACCGGCTGCTGCGCGAGCGCTACCGCGTCAGCCCCGCCCGGCGTCGGCTCTGCGTCGAGGCAAGCCTTGCCACGGCTGAGGCCGTGAGGCGGCTCGAGCCGAACGACGTGTCGGTCTATATCGGCATTCCGTTCTGTCCGTCGCGCTGCGTCTATTGCAGCTTCGTCAGCGCCAGCACCGAAAAGACCGCCGCCCTGCTGCCGCAGTATCTGGACGCGCTCCTGCGCGAGACGGAGCAGGTCGGGCGGCTGCTGGCTGCCTCCGGACGCCGCGTGCGCACGCTCTACATCGGCGGCGGCACGCCCACGACCCTCTCGGCGCAGCAGCTTCGGCGGCTGACCGACGCAATTCGGACACATTTTGACCTCAGCGGTCTGATAGAATATACCGTGGAGGGCGGCCGGCCGGACACGCTCGACGACGAGAAGCTGCGCGTCCTGCGCGAGGGCGGCTGCGACCGCGTGAGCATCAATCCGCAGACGATGAACGACGCCGTGCTGCGCGCCGTCGGCCGCCGCCACACCGCCGCGCAGACCGTCGCGGCCTATGAGGCGGCGCGACGGGCGGGCTTCGACGGCATCAACATGGATCTGATCGCCGGCCTGCCCGAGGACACCCCGGCGTCCTTCGCCGCCTCGCTCGACGCCGTGCTGGCGCTCGAGCCGAGCAACATAACGGTGCACACCCTCGCGCTCAAGCGCGGCGCCGAGCTTGCCATGCGGCAGCTCGCGCTCCCCTCGGCCGAGGAGGTGGGGCAGATGCTGCAATACGCCGAGCGCGCCCTGCGCGGGCACGGCTACGCGCCGTACTATCTCTACCGGCAGAAATATATGTCCGGCAGCTTTGAAAACGTGGGCTGGTGCAAGCCGGGCTACGCCGGGCTATATAATATTTATATGATGGAGGAGCTGCACTCGATCCTCTCCCTCGGCGGCGGCGCAATGACCAAGATCAACCGCCCAGACGGCACGCTCGAGCGCTTCCACAACCCGAAATTTCCCCAGCAGTATCTGGCGCGTCTGGACGACGTGCTGGCGCAGAAGGCGCGTGCCTTCGAGCTTTTGGAGCAGAGCGAAAAGTAACCAACTATGGAACCTCTGAATCAATCAGCTTCGGCGCTCAGCGGGTCTTTTGCCCCAGCTTATCGGTTTGAAAATCTTGGGAACCTCTGAATCAATCGGCTGCGGCGCTCAGCGGGTCTTTTGCCCCAACTTATCGGTTTGAAAATCTTGAAATACACAAAGTATTCCTGCAATTTCCAAACCTCAATTTGGAACAAAATCCCTCGCTGACCACTCTTGCGATTGAATCAGAGCTTCCCTATAATCATACAGAAAACAGAAGGAAGGAATTCGTTATGGACACACTTTTTTCCAACGTGACCGTCGTGACAATGGACGAGGATCTGCGCGTGCTCTTCTCGGCCTTTGTCGGCGTGACGGACGGCAAGATCAGCTATCTCTCCCGCAAAGCCCCCGAGGAAAAGCCGCAGCAGATCATCAACGGCGAGGGCATGGTGCTTATGCCCGGCCTCATCAACTGCCACACCCATCTGGCCATGTCGCCGATGCGCAGCTTCGCCGACGACACCGAGCTGCAAACGTGGCTCAAGGACTACATTTTCCCCACCGAGGAGCATCTCGACGGCCGCTGCGTGAAGGCCGCGACCCTGCTGTCGCTGGCCGAGTGCCTGCGCTTCGGCACGACCTCCGTCTCGGATATGTACACCTTCTGCGACGAGGTCTGCGAGGCGGTCGCAGAGAGCGGCATCAAGGCCAACATCTCCCGCGGCGCGACGCTCTTTGGCGAGGAGTTCTGCTTCGACACGAACCCCGCCTGCCAGGAGCTGGTCGCCATCAAGGAAAAATGGCACGGCTATGACAACGGCCGCATCCGCATCGACGCGTCCATCCACGGCGAATACACCTCCGACTACCGCCTCTGGGAGGCGCTGAGCGAATACTGCCAGAGCGAGGGTCTGCGGATGCACATCCACCTCTCCGAGACGAAGCTCGAGCACGAGCAGTGCAAGGAGCGCTACGGCCTGACCCCGGCGCAGCTCCTCGACTGCCACCATGTCTTTGACGGCCCGGCGAGCGCGGCGCACTGCGTCTGGCTCGAGCCGGACGACATGAAGCTGCTGGCCAAGCGCGGCGTGAGCGCGGTGCACAACCCCGTCTCCAACATGAAGCTGGCCTCCGGCATCGCCAAGGTCGAGCAGATGGTCAAGGCCGGGATGAACGTCGCCCTCGGCACGGACTCGAACGTCTCGAACAACAACCTCGATATGTTTGAGGAGATCAAGGCCGCCTCGCTGCTGGCCAAGGTCGACTCGCTCGATCCGCGGGCGCTGCCGGCGCAGGCGGCGCTGATGATGGCGACGGTCTGCGGCGCGCGCTCGCAGGGGCGCGAGGCCGAGTGCGGCATGATCAAGCTCGGCATGGACGCCGACCTGATCCTGCTCGACTTCACCCAGCCGCACCTGATGCCCTGCCACAACGTCATGAGCCACCTGACCTATGCCGTTCACGGCAACGACGTCGTCATGACCATGGTGCGCGGCAAGATCCTCTATGCCGCCGGGGAGTACATGACCATTGACCTGCCGAAGGTCGTCGAGGAGCTGCGCAGTTATGTCATGCCGAGGCTCTTCCCCGCGAACGCAAAATAATTTCTTCCGGAAGGATGGATCCTCTTGAGCAACCAACCCGAAAAAAAGCAAAATTTCCTGACCGGCGCCGCGATCCTCTCGATCTCGACCATTGTCGTCAAGGTCATCGGTATGCTCTACAAGCTGCCGCTGAACCAGATCATCGATTCGCAGGGCTTCGCCTATTTTAACAAGGCCTATGCGATCTACACCGTGCTGCTGGTCGTCTCGACGACCGGCCTGCCGGTGGCCATGAGCCGCATGGTCTCCGAGGCGCGCGCCCGCGGCAACGGCAAGCAGATGCAGCGCATCTTCCGCACGGCCATGACCGCCTATCTCATCATCGGCTTCCTCGGAACGGGCGTCATGATGCTCTTCCCGAAGTGGCTGGCCACGGACGTCATGTCCATGCCGAACGCGTGGTATTCGATCTTTGCGCTCGGCCCTGCCGTGCTGTGCATCTGCGTCGCCTCGGCCTGCCGCGGCTTCTTCCAGGGGCAGGGCGACATGACCCCGACGGCCGTCAGTCAGGTCATCGAGGCGCTGGGCAAGCTTCTGCTCGGCCTGAGCTTCGCGTGGCTCGTCAAGCGCGCCACGGACGATCTGGCGCTGGCCTCCGGCGCGTCCATCGTCGGCATCAGCCTCGGCGCGGCGGCCTCGGCGGG
>URLT01000070.1 GCA_900548795.1 uncultured Eubacteriales bacterium | reverse complement strand
AGCGGGAGCCGTAGACGATGTCGATCTTGCCGTAGCGGTCGCGGTAGTGGCGGCAGTAGTTGATGACCGAGCGCAGCGGCGCAAGGCCGATGCCGCCGGCGATGAACAGCAGATCATGCCCGGCAAAGTCGGTGTCCACGGGGAAGGGACGGCCGTAAGGCCCGCGGATCGTGATCTGCTGGCCGACGTCCATGGCGTGCAGCCACTGCGTCACGCAGCCGCACTTCTTGATGGAGAATTCCATAAATTCCTCGTTTGTCGGGGATGAGGTGATGGAGAACATCGCCTCGCCGACGCCGGGGATCGAGAGCATGGCGCACTGCCCCGGCTTGTGCTCAAACGGCTTTTTCCCGTCCGGCGTGACCACGCGGAAGGTCTTGACATCGGGCGTGTCGATGCGGATGTCGGTCACCTCGCCGATCACGGGGATCAGCGGATCGTTTCTCTCAAGCATGTTCCTGCCCTCCTAAGCGCTTCATAACCTTGACGATGTTCATGTGGATCGGGCACTTGGCCACGCAGCGGCCGCAGCCGACGCAGGAGAACATGCCGTCGTTGTTCGTGGGGAAATAGACCAGCTTGTGCATAAAGCGCTGGCGGAAGCGCTCGAGCTGGGTCAGACGCGGCTGACCGGCCGACATCTTCGTGAACTCGGAATACATGCACGAGTCCCAGCAGCGGAAGCGCGTGACGCCGTTTCCGGTGTTAAAATCCTTGATGTCGTAGCACTGGCAGGTCGGGCAGACGAAGGTGCAGGTGCCGCAGCCCAAGCAGGACTCGGAAAGCTCCTTCCACTCCGGCGCGCCGAAGAACCGATCGGTCTTGCCCGCGCCGAAGGCCTCGGCGGACAGCCCGGCAAGCGGCAGCTTCGCCAGACGCTCGCGGATGAGCTTCTGCTGCTCGAGCACGGCCTCGTCGCCGCACTCGGCGGTCAGGTCGGCCACGCGGGCAAGCAGCGCCGCGCCCTTCTCGCTCTTGGCGTCCAGATAGAGCGCGTCGGCCGTGCGGCAGCAGACCACGTCGCCCTCCGGGGCGGCCGCGTCGATGCCGAAGGTGCCGCAGAAGCACGTCTCGGCCGGGCGCGTGCAGGCCATGGAGAGGATGATGCCGTGATCGCGGCGATTTTTATAGAAGCTGTCGACCGGCTCTGCGAGGAACACGCGGTCGAGCACGGCCAGACTGCGCACGTCGCAGGCGCGCACGCCGAAAACGGCGAAATCCTCGTCCTCGCGGCGGGTGTCGATGATCTCGACCTTCTTGCCCGAGACCTTGAAATCCATCAGGTTCTCCGTCTGCGGGAAGAAGAAGTCCTTCGCGCTGCGGACGGTGTTGAGCTTGTCGGAGAGCGTTTTCTCCGGCGTCCAGCGGTCAAATTTCGCGCCGCCCTTTGTGTCGACCGGCAGATACAGCGGCATGGCCGCGGAGATCGCGGCAAACAGCGCGTCGAGCTGTTCGATTGCAATTTTACGCATTGGCTCCGCTCCTTTCCGCCGCCTCGGACGGTTCAAGATCGTCCTTGGTGTAGTTCACGATCGGTGCGCGGCTTCCGACCTCCGCACCGGCCTGATAGTCGCCGTAGAAGCGGTCGATGTCGTGGATGAATTTGCGGTTGAGCAGATGCAGCGGGATATGCTGCGGGCAGACGCGGGAGCATTCGCCGCAATCCGTGCAGCGTCCGGCCACATGGAAGGCGCGGATGATGTGGAACAGCTTTTCTTCAAAGGAGTTGGCCGCCGCCTTGTTCTCCACGCCGGAATTCGGGTTGTCGAACACGCACTTTTCGCAGGTGCAGGCCGGGCAGACGTCGCGGCAGGCGTTGCAGCGGATGCAGCGCGAAAGCTCGTTCTGCCAGAAGGCATAACGCTCGTCGGCGGTCATGCGCTCGAGCCGCTCGACCTCGTCGAAGCGGTGCGAGTCGAGCACGCCGCCGTCCTCGCCGAGCAGCTCGTCATAGGCGACGTGCTTCTTGGACTTGCAGTTGACGCAGCGGTCGGGCAGCAGCTCCGCGCGCGGCAGCGTGAGCGTGCCGTCATAGAGCGTTTCGACCGTGACCGTGTCGCCGTCGACGGCGAACGAGGCCAGCTCCCCGGCGCGGTCGCGCAGCCTGCCGCCGTCGAGCATCCCGTCGCAGGGTACGCCGACGGCGTAGACCTTCTCGCGGTCGAAGCGGTGCTCCGTCAGGAGCTGGTTGAAGCTATAGGTGTCGCAGGGCTTCAGGAAGACCAGAACCTTCCCCTCGCCGAGCGTCTCCTTCACGAGATATTTGGAGAAATTCGCGCCGCAGAAATCGTTCCAGACGAACGACTGCTCCAGCTCCTGCGCGCTGCGGAACACGGCGGGCGTCACGTCGTAGCCGAATTCACCGGCCTTCCAGCCGAGCACGCGGTCGACCGTTCCGTCGGCCAGCAGCGCCGACGCCCGTTCCACGAGCTTGTTCACTTCTTGCATCGCAGATCCTCCAATCTCTTGTTCTCGCCCAGCGCGGCGACGGTCTTGACAAAGTCGTTCATCGTCGCGGCGAATTTTGCGCCCTCAGCGGCGCTGACCCACTCGACGCGCGTGCGCTCGCGCTCGATGCCGAGGAAATCGAGCATCGAGAACAGCAGCGCCATACGGCGGCGGGCATAGTAGTTTCCGGAGGTATAGTGGCAGTCGCCGGGATGGCAGCCGCACAGGATCACGCCGTCCGCGCCGCGCTGGAAGGCGCGCAGGATGAACATCGGGTTCACGCGGCAGGAGCACGGCACGCGGATGATCTTGACCTCAGCCGGATAGGCCAGACGGTTGTTGCCGGCGAGGTCGGCACCGGCGTAGGAGCACCAGTTGCAGCAGAAGGCCACGATCAGGGGCTTATATTCGTTCACTTGCATATTGCGTCAACCTCCGCCATGATTTGTTTCGTGCTGAAGCCGCGCAGATCCATTGCGCCGGACATGCAGGCGACCGTGCAGGCGCCGCAGCCCTGGCAGACTGCCTCGTTGACGACGGCGATGCGGCGCACGCGGGTGGTGCGGTTCGGCATCCGGAATTCCTTGTCCTGATAGGTGATCGCGCCGTAGGGGCAGACCTTTTCGCAGGTGGAGCAGCCGTTGCACATCATTTCGTCGGAATGCGCGACGCAGGGGTTGCCCACGAGACGATCCTTGCAGAGCAGGCCGATAACCTTTGAGGCCGCGGCGCCGGCCTGCGAGACGGTCTCTGGGATGTCCTTCGGGCCTTGGCAGGTGCCGGAGAGGAACACGCCCGCCGTCGGGCTTTCGACCGGACGGAGCTTCGGATGCGCCTCGGTGAAGAAATCGTTCGTGTCCATGCTGGCCGTGAGCATGGTGGCAAGCGGCCGGGCGGACTTGTCCGGCTCGATGGCGGCCGCAAGGACGACCAGATCGGCGTCGATGTGAAGCTGCTTGCCGTAGATCAGGTCGGACGCCTGCACCTTGAGCTTCTTGCCCTCGGGCGAGACCTTTCCGACCATGCCCTTGATATAGTGCACGCCGTATTCCTCGACCGCGCGACGGTAGAATTCGTCAAAATTCTTGCCGGGCGTGCGCACGTCGATGTAGAACACGTAGACCTCGGTGTCGGGATATTTGTCGCGGATGAGCATGGCGTGCTTGGCCGTGTACATGCAGCAGATCTTCGAGCAATATTCCTTGCCCTTCTGCGCGCAGGCCTCGCAGCGCGAGCCGACGCACTGCACGAAGACGATCGTGTGCGGATGCTCGCCGTCGGACGGGCGCAGCAGCGTGCCGCCCGTGGGGCCGGCCGCGTTCATCAGGCGCTCCAGCTCCAGAGACGTGATGACGTCCTTGGAATGGGCATAGGCAAACTCGTCGAACGGCTCCATGGAGATCGGGTTGAAGCCCGTCGCCACGACGATCGCGCCGTATTTTTCCTCGACGAATTCCTCCTTGGCCTCGTAGTTGATGGCCTTCACGCCGCAGACCTTCGAGCAGATGCCGCACTTGCCCGTCTTGAGCATCATGCAGTAGTTCGGGTCAATGACCGCGACCTTCGGCACGGCCTGCGCAAACGGAATATAGATGGCACGGCGGTTATCCATGCCGAGGTTGAACTCGTTGGGAACCTTCTTCTGCGGGCACTTTTCGGTGCACAGGCCGCAGCCGGTGCAGACGTCCTCGTTGACGTAGCGCGGCTTGCGCTTGATCGTCACGTCGAAATTGCCCACGAAGCCCTTGACGGCCGTGACCTCGGAATAAGAGAAAATGCGGATCTTGTCGTTCTGGGCGACGTCGACCATCTTCGGCGTCAGGATACACGCCGCGCAGTCGAGCGTCGGGAAGGTCTTGTCGAGCTGCGCCATTTTGCCGCCGATGGTCGGCTTCGTCTCGACGATGTCGACCGGGAAGCCCGCGTCGGCGATGTCGAGCGCGGTCTGAATGCCCGCGATGCCGCCGCCGATGACGAGCGCGCGCTTGGTCACGGGGCTTTCGCCCGGCGTCAGCGGCGCGTTCAGGTTGACCTTGGCGACCGCCGTGCGGGCGAGGATGATGGCCTTTTCGGTGCCGGTCTGCATATCCTTGTGCACCCAAGAGCACTGCTCGCGGATGTTGGCGATCTCGACCATATAGGAATTGATGCCCGCTGCGGCCGCCGTCTTGCGGAAGGTCGCCTCGTGCATACGCGGAGAGCACGAGCAGACCACGATGCCGGTCAGCTTATGCTCGCGCACTGCGTCGCAGATCATGTTCTGACCCGCCTGCGAGCACATATATTGGTAATCCGTTGCAAAAACGACGCCCGGCTCGCGCTTCATTGCCTCGGCGACTGCTTTCACGTCGACCGTTCCGGCGATATTCGTGCCGCAATGGCACACAAACACTCCGATTCGCTGCATGATTCCGTCGCCCCCTTACTTTGCATATTTGCGCAGGGCGCTCATCAGCGCCTGCTGCGGCATTTCGTCGTCGAGCAGGGCGGGGATCGCGTCCGGCGTCAGGTGATTGCCGCCCTTTTCGCGCTCGACCATCACGCGGATCGCCTCGACCAGCTTCGCCGGCTCGACGCCGCGCGGGCAGCGATCGACACAGGCAAAGCAGGACAGGCACTGATAGATCGAGCTTGAGCGCATCAGCGGCTCAAGGTCGCCCTTTTCGACCATGTACACGAACTCATGCGGATGGTACTCCATCTCATCATAGGACGGGCAGGTCGCCGAGCATTTGCCGCAGCGCATACATTTGAGCGGATTGACGCCGCTCATGCGCAGAAGCTGCTCCTTCCGGCGTTCTGTTTTGTTATCCATCAACATTCTCCTTCACGCCGAGCGCCTCTGCCAGCAGCTCGGTGAAATAGATCACCGGCACGGCGCTCCCGTTTTTCACAAGGTTATAGCGGCAGAGCGGGCAGGCGGTCACGATGGCCTCCGCGCCGTGCGCCGCAGCGCCGTTGCTGACGGCGTTCGACTTCTTTTTTGCCGATTCCGCGTCCTCAAGGGCGACATAGCCGCCGCAGCACTCGTTGCGCTGCGGATAATAGACCGGCTCGGCGCCCAGCGCCCGCAGCAGCTCCTCGAGCAGCGTCGGGTTCTCCGGGTCGTCGAACTGCAGCACCTTCGACGGGCGCAGCAGCATACAGCCGTAATAGGCCGCGATCCTCCGGCCGCTCAGCGGATGCTTCACGGCCGCCTTGATCTTCTCAAAGCCGACCGTGTCGCGCAGCAGCTCGAGATAGTGCACGACCTGCGTCTCGCCGTGGTACGGCAGCGGCGGCTGCTTCTCCTGCGCAAGATAGGCATTCACGGCAGAAGCAAAGGCCGCGTCGTGCTGCATGGCGTCGTTGGTCTGCTTGATGACGTTGTGGCACGCGGAGCAGACCGTGACAAGCGGCCGGCCCTCGTCGCGCGCCGCGATCAAGGCGCGGACGCTCGGCAGCTTCGAGGCGATCTCGTCCTTGGCGCTGACGAACACGCCGCCGCAGCACTGCCACTCGGGCAGCTCGCAAAGCTCGATGCCCAGCGCCTCGGCGCTGGCGCGCGCGTACCGGTCAAGGTCACGCGCCTTGTTGCGCAGCGTGCAGCCGGGGAAATAACTGACTTTCATAGTTGCCTCCCGATCCCGTCAGACCATCTGCTCCGGATGGAAGACCTCATCGAAGCGCTCGGCCGTCAGGAAGCCCAGCTCCACGCAGGCCTCCTTGAGCGAAATATTGTCCTTAAACGCCTTTTTTGCGGTTTTCGCGGCGTTTTCATAGCCGATATAGGGGTTGAGCGCAGTGACGAGCATCAGGGAGTTATAAAGGTTATGATGCATCTTTTCGCGGTTGGCAGTGATGCCCACGGCGCAGTTGTTGTTGAACGAGACGATCGCCTCGGCCAGCAGACGCGCCGATTGCAGGAAATTATAGGCCGCGACGGGCATGAACACGTTCAGCTCAAAGTTGCCCTGAGAGGCGGCCATGCCGACGGCGACGTCGTTGCCCATGACCTGCACGGCGACCATCGTGACGGCCTCGCACTGCGTGGGGTTGACCTTGCCGGGCATGATGGAAGAGCCAGGCTCGTTTTCGGGAATATGGATCTCGCCGAGGCCGTCGCGCGGGCCGCTTGCCAGCCAGCGGACGTCGTTCGCGATCTTCATCATGTCGCAGGCCGTCGCCTTGATCGCGCCGTGCGCAAAGACCAGCTCGTCCTTGCTTGTCAGCGCGTGGAACTTGTTCTCGGCCGTGACGAACGGCTTGCCGGTCAGCTCGGCGACCTTGGCCGCGACCAGCTCGGAGAAGCCCTTCGGCGCGTTCAGGCCGGTGCCGACGGCGGTGCCGCCCAGCGCCAGCTCGTGAAGCGGCTTGACGGCCATGCGCAGCAGCTCGGCGTCGCGCTCAAGACTCGAGCGCCAGCCGGAGATCTCCTGACTGAACTTGATCGGCGTGGCGTCCTGCAAATGCGTGCGGCCGGACTTGACGACGTCGTCGTTCTCAGCCTCAAGGCGCTTGAACGTGCCGATCAAAAGCTCGACGGCCGGCAGCAGCTTGTCCTCAATGGCAAGCACCGCGGAAATATGCATGGCCGTCGGGAAGGTGTCGTTGGAAGACTGGCTCATGTTGACGTCGTCGTTCGGGTGGCAGAGCTTCGCGCCGGCAAGCTGGTTGGCGCGGTTGGCAATGACCTCGTTGGCGTTCATGTTCGACTGCGTGCCGGAGCCGGTCTGCCAGACGACGAGCGGAAAATGGCCGTTCAGCTCGCCGGAGATGACCTCGTCGCAGGCGGAGCAGATGGCCTTGAGCTTCTCCTGCGTCATTTTCTCGGGCTTGAGCGCGGCGTTGGCCAGCGCGGCAGCCTTTTTGAGGATGCCGAATGCATGGGTGATCTCGCGCGGCATGGTCTCAATATCCACGCCGATCTTGAAATTTTCGTGGCTTCTCTGCGTCTGCGCCGCCCAAAGGCGGTCGGCGGGAACCTGCATCTCGCCCATGGAATCGTGCTCGATACGGTACTCCATTGTCACACTCCCCTTTTCGGTCAAATGTCGAGGTTATGGATGACGTCCTTGAGGGTGTCGGCGCTGTGGCGCAGCTTGACGATCTCCTCGTCGGTCATCGGGATGTTGACCTTGCCGCGCACGCCGTTGTGGCCGATCATGTTGACCGTGCTCAGGCAGACGTCGCTGATGCCGTACTCGCCGTGCATCATGGTCGAAACGGTCATGGTGGTGTCGATGCCGCTGAGGATGCACTTGCAGATGTGGCAGACGGAGACAGAGACGGCATAGAACGTTGCGCCCTTGCGCGCGATCACGCGGCCGCCGGACTTGCGGACGTACTGCTCGATCTCGTCGAAGTCCAGCTCGGGGTTGGCAAGGCCGGGCATGGACATCAGCTTGCCGCATTCCTTGATGGGCACGTTGGAGATGTTGGCGACCGACCAGGGGATGAACGACGAATCGCCGTGCTCGCCGAACACATAGGCGTGCACGTTGTTCTGGTTGATGCGGTAATACTCGCTCAGACGGGCGCGCAGGCGCGCGGTGTCGAGGATGGTGCCCGAGCCGATCAGGCGGTTCTCGGGGATGCCGGAGAGCTTATGGAAGGTATAGGTCAGAATATCCACGGGGTTGCTGACGATGATGTAGATCGCGTCGGGAGCATACTTCGTGATCTCGGGAATGATCATTTTGGTGATGTTCACGTTGGTCTGCGCCAGCTCGAGACGGGTCTGGCCGGGCTTTCTTGCAATGCCGGAAGTCAGAATGACAATGTCGGAGCCCTCGGCGTCGCGATAGTCGCCGGCATAGATGGAGCAGGGGTTGCAGAACGGCGTGCCCTGACGGATGTCGAGCGCCTCGCCGAGCGCCTTCTCGCTGTTGATGTCGATCATGACGATCTCGGACGCAAGCCCCATCACGGTCAGCGTGTAGGCGATGGTCGAACCGACGCAGCCGGTTCCGATGATTGTAATTTTGTTCATAGATAAAACCTCCACTTTCACACAATCTATACATTTATAACACATTTCGAGCATTTTCGCAAGCAAAACTCACGCATACCCCCACCCGTTTTTTTGCATAGTCCGAATGCCGCCGGACGAAAACGGTGCTTTACCTGAAATTTTGTCAAAATAAACAGTTTTTTCACGGTCAGTTTTTCTTAATGCGCCATATTTTTGTTAAATTCGCTGAATCCGCATCTCATTTACAAAAGTTTGGAGGTTTTCTCGCCGCAGGGGCTTTACTTTCGTTCGTAAAAGAGTTATAATGATCTCGTATCAACGACGGAGGTATGCCATGAACAACCGCAACAAGCATTCAAACCCCGACAGCGAGCTCTATCGCGCCCTGCTGACGCTCAAGACCCCCGAGGAGTGCCACGACTTCCTCTGCGACCTGTGCACGCAGGCCGAGCTGAACGCCATCGAGCAGCGCTACGACGTTGCAAAAATGCTGTACGGGGGCATGATCTATAACGACATTCTTTCCGAGACGAACGCCAGCTCCGCGACCGTCAGCCGCGTCAACCGCTCGCTCGTCAACGGCACCGGCGCCTACTCCATGGTCTTCCGGCGCATGAGCGGCGAGGACTGAAATGGCCTACGAGACGCTCGCGGCCTCCTACGACGGCCTGACGCGCGACATCCCCTACCCCGACATTCTCGACTTTCTCGAAGCCGAGCTGCGCTCGGGCGGCGTCCGGCCGGAGTCGGTGCTCGATCTTGCCTGCGGGACGGGCTCCATGTCCGCCCTGCTTGCGCAGCGCGGCTATCGCGTGCTGGCGGCAGACTGCTCCGAGGAGATGCTCACCGTCGCCGCGCAGAAATGCGCCGCGTTGGAGCGGCCGCCGTTCTTCATCCGCCAAAAAATGCAAAAGCTGCGTCTGCCCGAGCCGGTGGACGCCGTTTTCTGTCTGCTCGACAGTCTGAACTACGTCACGGAGCCGGAGGCCGTGCGCCAAACCTTCCGCCGCGTGCATCAGGCGCTGCGCCCCGGCGGCGTTTTTGTTTTTGACATCAACACGCCGTGCAAGCTGCGCAGTCTCGACGGGCAGGTCTTTCTCGACGAAAACGACGAGAGCTACTGCGTCTGGCGCGCGGAGTTTGACGAAGAGGAGCGCCTGTGCTACTACGGCATCGACCTGTTCCGCCGCTGCGGCGCGCTCTGGCGGCGCAGCTTCGAGCAGCACTGCGAATATGCCTACGAGCCGGACGAGCTGACCGCTTGGCTGACCGAGGCCGGCTTTGTCAACATCCGTCCGCTCGGCGACTGCCGTCCGGAGGCGCCGACGCCGCAGGAGCAGCGCATCTATTTCTTCGCCGAAAAGGAAAGAGGGTAACCAACCATGGACTATATCATTCGCGCCATGAGCAAGGACGGCTTCGTCAAGGCCATGGCCATCCGCTCGACCAAGCTGGTCGAGCGCGCAAGGCAGATCCACAAGACCACGCCCACCGCAACGGCGGCGCTCGGCCGTCTGCTGACGGGCTGCTCGATGATGGGCAACCTGCAAAAGGTCGAAAACGGCGCGCTGACGCTTCAGGTCAAGGGCGGCGGCCCGCTGGGCACGCTGCTGGCCACGTCCGACGCCGAGGGCAACGTGCGCGGCTATGTCGCCAATCCGCATATCACGCTGCTGGAAAAATACGCCGGCAAGCTCGACGTCGGCGCGGCCGTCGGGACGGACGGGATGCTCACGGTCATCCGCGACCTGCAAATGAAGGAGCCGTATATCGGCTC
>URLT01000069.1 GCA_900548795.1 uncultured Eubacteriales bacterium | reverse complement strand
CGGAGGTCGAGGGCGACTGGTCGAACGCGGCGTTTTGGCTGACGGCCGGGGCGATCTCCGCGCCCGTGACCGTGACGGGGCTTGCGCCCGATTCCCGGCAGGGCGACCGCGCGGCGGCCGCGATCTTGGCGCGCTTCGGCGCGGAGGTCTTGACCGAGGGCGACGCCGTGACCGTCCGCCCCGGGCGGCTGCGCGGCATCGAGCTGGACGCGCGGGACATCCCCGATCTGGTGCCGCCGCTGGCCTTGGCCGCGGCCTGCACCGAGGGAACGACGCGCATTTTCGGCGCGGAGCGTCTGCGGCTTAAGGAGAGCGACCGTCTGCGCTCCGTCGCCGGGGCGCTCAAGGCCTTGGGCGGCGACGTCCGGGTGCTCCCGGACGGACTGGAGATCCATGGCGGCGCGCTCACCGGCGGAACGGTGGACGCGCAGAACGACCACCGCATCGCCATGCTGGCGGCCGTGGCGGCATCCGTGTGTGCAGAGCCGGTGCGTGTCTGCGGCGCGGAGGCCGTGAACAAGTCCTATCCGGGCTTTTGGAACGATTTGGAACGATTAATAAAGGGGGACTGAGCATGAGCAACACGATCGGAACCAGACTGAAGCTGACGGTTTTCGGCGAATCCCACGGGCCGGCCGTCGGCATGACGCTCGAGGGCTTTCCGGCGGGCTTCGAGCCGGAGCTTGCCGAATTGCAGGCGTTTCTGAACCGCCGCGCGCCGTCGGCGTCCGTGTTTTCCACGAGCCGCCGCGAGGCCGACGCGCCGGAATTTCTGAGCGGCCTGCACGACGGCAGAACCTGCGGCGACGCCCTCACGGCGATCATCCGCAACACGAACGCGCGCCGCGCGGACTACGCGAATTTCCTGCCGCGTCCGTCGCACGCGGACTACCCGGCCTTTGTGAAATACGGCGGGGCGATGGATCTCTCCGGCGGCGGCTGCTATTCCGGCCGTCTGACCGCGCCGATCTGCATCGCGGGCGGCCTGTGCAAGCAGTATCTGCGGCAGCAGGGCGTGGAGGTCTTTGCCCATATTTTCAACATCGGGGCGCAGCGCGACGAGCCTTATGACCCGCTTGCGCCGCAGACCCCCGTGCTCGAGCGCGGCCTGAGCCTCGTCGACCCGGCGCGCGCCGAGGCGATGCTCGGCGAGATCGAGGCCGTGCGCGCGGCCTGCGACTCCGTCGGCGGCAGCGTGGAATGCGCCGTGACGGGGCTTCCGACCGGCTTGGGCGAGCCGATGTTCGACGGCGTCGAGAACCGGCTGGCGCAGATGCTCTTCGGCATCCCGGCCGTCAAGGGCGTGGAATTCGGCAGCGGCTTCGGCTGCGCGCAGATGCGCGGCAGCGCCCACAACGACCCCTATTATTATGACGAAAACGGCGCCGTGCGCACCCGCACGAATCACGCGGGCGGCATCTGCGGCGGCATGACGACCGGAATGCCGGTCTGCTTCCGCGTCGCGATCAAGCCGACGCCGTCCATCGCCCTGCCGCAGGAGACGGTCGATCCGGCCGCCCATTGCGGCGCGGAGCTGGAGATCCGCGGGCGGCATGACCCGTGCATCGTGCCGCGCGCCGTGGCCGTCGTGGAGGCCGCCGCCGCGCTGGCGGTCATGGGACTGCTTTTGGAGAGGTGAGAACGCATGGAATTGAAGGACTACCGCGAGCAGATCGACCGGGTGGACGACGAGCTGGTGCGCCTGTTTCAAAGGCGCATGGACTTGGCCGAAAAAATCGGCGAGTATAAGCGCGAGAACGGGCTGCCGGTGCTGCAAAGCGCGCGCGAGCGCGAGAAGCTGGAAGAGATCACGCAGAAAACGCGCCCGGAGCTTCAGGCCGACGTGCGCGTGCTGTATTCGCTGCTCTTTGAGCTGAGCCGCACGCTGCAGAGCCGGGGACAGACCTGCGCTGTGAGCGAGCGCGTCGCTGCGGCGCTCGAGCGCACGCCGCGCTGCTTCCCGCGGGCGGCGAGCGTCGCCTGTCAGGGCGTGGAGGGGTCTTATTCCCAGCTTGCCTGCGAGCACCTGTTTTCTGACCCGTCCATCCAGTTTTTCCGCAGCTTTGAGGGCGTTTTTTCGGCCATCGAGGCCGGATTCTGCCAATACGGCGTGCTCCCGATCGAGAACAGCACCGCCGGCTCGGTCAAGCGCGTTTATGACCTGATGCTTTCGCACGATTTCTGCATCGTCCGCTCCACGCGGCTGAAGGTCGACCACTGCCTGCTGACGCGCGAGGCCTCCGGCGAGATCCGCGAGATCTTCTCGCACGAGCAGGCGCTCAGCCAGTGCGAGGGCTTCCTGCACGCGCTCAAGGATGTCAAGCTCACACCCGTCGAGAACACCGCCGTCGCGGCGCGCATGGTCGCCGAGTCCCCGCGCACAGACGTTGCCGCTGTCGCCTCGCGCAAATGCGCCGAGCTTTACGGCCTGAAGGTGCGGCAGAGCGGCATCCAGCAGGAGGGCAACAACCACACGCGCTTCATCTGCATCGGCAAGCAGCCGGAGATCTTCCCCGGCGCGGACCGCACGACCGTGCGTCTCGTCCTGCCGCACCGCACCGGCGCGCTTTATAAGGTCCTTGCGCGGCTTTATGCGCTGGGCGTCAACCTGCTCAAGCTCGAAAGCCGCCCGATCCCCGAGCGGGATTTCGAGTTCCAATTCTATCTCGACCTGCAAACCTCGGTCTATTCGCCGGAGTTTGCCCGGCTTTTGAGCGAGCTGGAGACGATGTGCGAGGAATTCCGCTATCTCGGCAGCTACTCGGAGGTCGTCTGATGCGCTGCGGAGTGCTGGGGCGCCGGCTGGGGCACAGCTTTTCGCCGAGGCTGCACGCCCTGCTGGCCGATTATGACTACGCGCTGTTTGAGCGCGAGCCGGAGGAGCTGGAGCGCTTCCTGCGGACGGAGCCGTTCGACGGGCTGAATGTGACGATCCCCTATAAAATGGCCGTCATGCCCTTCTGCGAGCTGACCGACCGGGCAAAACGCATCGGCGCGGTCAACACGATCACGCGCAAAGACGGCAGACTGATCGGCGACAACACCGATTATGACGGCTTTTCGTGGCTGCTCGACCGCAACGGCGGCATCCGGGCGGGGGAGAAGGCGCTCGTGCTCGGCTCGGGCGGCGCGTCGAAGACCGCGCAGGCCGTGCTGCACGAGCGCGGCGCGGAGGTCGTGGTGATCTCGCGCAGCGGCGCGGACAACTATGAAAATCTCGGGCGCCACGCCGACGCCGTGCTGCTGGTCAACACGACGCCCGTCGGGATGTTCCCGAACAACGGCGCTTCGCCGGTCGATCTGCGGCGTCTGCCGGGGCTACGCACCGTGCTCGACGTGGTCTATAACCCGCTGGAGACGGCGCTGCTGCATCAGGCGCGGGCGCTCGGCCTGCGGGCGGAGAACGGGCTTTCCATGCTCGTTGAGCAGGCGCGCGCTGCCGCCGAGCGCTTCACCGGGCGGCCGGTCGACGAGCAGACACGCGACCGCGCGCTGCAGACGCTTCTCCGCCGGAGCACAAGCCTGATCCTGATCGGAATGCCCGGAAGCGGCAAGACGACCCTCGGGCGCCGCGCGGCGGAGCTGCTGGAGCGCCCGTTTTTCGATTGCGACGAGGAATTCGCACGCGTCTGGGGCTGCACGCCTGCCGAGGCGCTGCAGCGCGACGGCGAGGACGCCTTCCGCACGCGGGAGACGGCGGTGCTGGCCGAGCTGAGCAAGCGCTCCGGCATTGTGCTGGCGACCGGCGGCGGCGTCGTGACGCGCCCGGAGAACGCGCCGCTTCTGCGGCAGAACGGCCTGATCGCATGGGTGCAGCGGCCGACGCAGGCGCTTGCGCTGGAGGGACGGCCGCTGAGCGCGCAGGGCGCGGACAGACTCTATGCCGTGCGCGAGCCGCTGTACCGCGCGCTTGCGCAGACGGTGGTTCAAAACGATGCTTCGCCGGAAACGGCGGCATTGCAGCTAAAGGAGGAGTTTTATGAACATTTTGATCCTTAACGGTCCGAACCTGAACCTGCTCGGCCAACGCGAGCCGCAGCTTTACGGCACGCAGGATTACGCCGCGCTGCAAAATTATGTCCGCGAGGCGGCCGTGGCGCTCGGCTGCGAGGTCGAGATGCGCCAGAGCAACCACGAGGGCGTGCTCGTCGACTGGATCCAGCAGGCGCGGCCGCGCTTCGACGCGCTGGTCATCAACGCCGCCGCCTATACCCACACCTCCGTGGCGCTGCTCGACGCGCTCAAGGCCGTGGCGCTCCCGGCCGTCGAGGTGCATCTGACCGACGTCGACGCACGCGAGCCATTCCGGCGCGTGTCCTACGTCGGCATGGCCTGCCGCGCGCGCTTTGTCGGGCTGGGGTTTGAGGGCTATAAACGCGCGATTTCGTATCTGCTCGAGACTTTTTCCGTCGAAAACGGTTGATTTTCCGCATGGAATTGGGTATAATAGGGCAAAGGAAGCCCTGCGCTCGCGCGCCCCGGCGGATGCCGGCTCATCAGGCGCGGCTCGCAGGCGCGGCACCGATGCCGCTTCCGGACTGAAATTCCATAGGAGGACTGACAAGCATGGCAGTTAAAATTGAAAAAAGCACCATCATCGGCGACGTTCTGGACATCGCTCCGCAGACCGCGCCGCTGTTTATGGCCATCGGTATGCATTGCCTCGGCTGCCCGGCGTCCCGCGGCGAGACCGTCGAGGAGGCCTGCATGGTTCACGGCGTGAATGCCGACGAATTCCTTGCGCAGGTCAACCGGTTCCTTGAGGCCAGCGAGGCCGAGGGGCAGAAATAAAACCGAACGGAACGCGCCGAGGCTTCGGCGCGTTCTTTTCTTGGAGAGAAGCATGAAAGAAACAAAACTGCCGATCTCGGCGCGGCTGCGCTGCTGCGCCGAGCTGGTGCCGCAGGGAGCGCGGGTGGCCGACGTGGGCGCGGATCACGGCTACCTTGGCATTGAGCTGCTGCGCTCCGGGCGCTGCGCGTTTGTCCACGCCAGCGATCTGCGCGCCATGCCGCTGCAGCGGGCGCGCGAAAATGCCCGCCGCTTCGGAACCTTCGACCGAATGCGCTTTTCTCAGGCCGACGGCCTTGCCGCCGTTGCGCCGGAGAGCGTGGACACGGTGCTCTGCGCCGGGATGGGCGGCGACCTGATCGCCCGGATCGTCGAGGAGGCCCCGTGGCTGCGCGACCCGCGCTATCTGCTGATCCTGCAGCCGCAGTCGTCGGGCAACGACCTGCGCCGACGTCTTGCCGAGCTGGGCTTTGCCATTGAGCGCGAGACGCTCACGCAGGACGGCGGGTTCCTGTATTTCGTTCTGTGCGCCCGCTTCCGCGCGCCGCACGCTCTGACGCCCGGGCAGCAGTATGCCTCGGCGGCGCTGCTGGCCTCCGGCAGTCCGCTTCTGCCGCGCTATCTTGCGCGCATCGAGCGCGCGCTGCGGCTCACCGTCGAGGGCATCGAGCAGTCGAGCAGGGCGGACGCGCCGCAGAGGCTGGCCTACTATCAAGCCGCGCTCGACGAGATCCGGCAGGAAATGCAAAAAGGAGACAAAGCATGACGACCGTACAGGATATTCACGATTTTTTGAAAACGCTGGCTCCGGAGGAATATGCCTATGATTGGGATCACGTCGGCCTGCTCTGCGGGCACGCAGGGCATCCGGTCACGCGGGTGCTCGTCGCGCTCGACCCCTTCTCCGTCGCCTGCCGCGAGGCCAAGGCCTTCGGCGCGGAGCTGCTGCTGACGCATCACCCGGCGATCTGGTCGCTTTCGGCCGTGAACGACACGACCGAGGCGGGGCGAAACCTGCTGTTTTTGATCGAAAACGGCATCGCCGCGCTCAACGCCCACACGAATCTTGACCGCGCGCCCGGCGGCGTGAACGACTGCCTCGCCGCGCGCCTCGGCCTTTCGGACGTCTCCGTTCTGCAGCCGGACGGCCTCGACGCCGAGGGACGCGCCTACGGCCTTGTGCGCGTCGGAAGCTGCGAAGAGACGACGCCCGCGGCGCTTGCCGCCCACGTGCGCACGGTGCTGCGCTGCCCGGGGCTGCGCTACGTCGTCGGAAGGAGCCCGATCCGCCGGGTCGCCGTCGGCGGGGGCGCGTGCGCCGGAGAGCTGGAGGCCGTGGCCGCGGCCGGCTGCGACGCCTTTGTGACGGCCGACGTGAAATACAACCAATTTGCCGACGCCGCGGCGCTCGGGCTGACGCTCGTCGACGCCGGCCACTTTGAGACGGAGAATCCCGTCTGCGCCGAGCTGGCCGAGCGGCTGCGCGCGGCCTTCCCGGACGTGGAGGTGCGCGTTTCGCAGAAGCACGGCGACTGCATCCGTTTTTTGGGCGAGCCGTCCTGAAATTCGGAAAAGTATGAAAGAACGGTAGAAAAAAGCAAAATTCTCTGCTATAATAAGACAAACGATCCGCTCCCGGCCGCCGAGGCGCGGGGGTCGGGCAAAGGGGTGTGCTGACGGTTGAACAAAAAACTGACAAGTCTGCTCAGACCGAATATGATCCTCTATTTTACGGCTCTGCTGCTCATGTTCGTGCCGCTGGCCGCAACGGGGCACTATCTGCTCGCTGCGGCGGAGCTGGCGCTGGCGCTGCTGATCCTCGGGATCTATCAATGGGACGCACACCGCCGCCGCCGCGCGCTTGCCAAATTCGTCTCGGAAAACGACGAGCTTCTGCGCCGCGCCAAGAACGGCGAGCTGCCGTTCCCGATCCTGATCGTGCGCCTGAGCGACGGCGCGCTGACGTGGTATAACGGGCGCTTTTCCGAGCTGACCGGCGTGCGCGACACGCTGCGCCCGCAGAGCGTGACCGAGGTGCTGCCCGGGCTGAAGACCGACTGGCTGCTCGACGGCCGCGACACCGCGCCCGAGGAGCTGCAATACCGCGACCGCCGCTTTCTGATCAGCGGCACGCTCGTTGCGGGCATGGAGGAAAAAAACGGCGCGGTCTACGGGATGCTTTTCCTGCGCGACCTGACCGATCTTTTGCAGGTGCGCGACGAGTACATCCGCTCGCGTCCCATGCTGGCCATCGTTTTGGTCGACAACTACGACGAGCTGACGAACAATCTCAGCGACGCCGCCGTCTCGAGCCTGAGCGCGGCGCTGGAGACCTGCGTCAGCGAGTGGGCCGACTGCTACGGCGGGCTGCTGCGCCGACAGAACCGCAACCGCTTCCTCCTGCTTCTGGAGGCCAAGGATCTGGTCGCCATTTCCGCAGACCGCTTCTCGCTGCTCGAGTCCGTCCGCTCCATCACGAACCCGGCGGGCGTTGCCGCGACCGTCTCCATCGCCATCGGCAAGGACGGTGCGGATTTCCGCGAGGATTACGCCTTTGCCTCGCTGGCGGTCGACATGGCGCTCTCGCGCGGCGGCGATCAGGTCGTCATCAAGGATCGCTATGACTTCACCTTCTACGGCGGCCGCAACACGCAGGGCGAGCGCCGCACCAAGGTCAAATCCCGCGTGACGGCCGCGTCGCTCTCCGAGCTGATCCAGCAGTCGAGCCGCGTGTTCGTCATGGGGCATCGCATGGCCGACCTCGACGCCCTCGGTGCCGCGGCGGGCATCTGCTGCCTCTGCCGCGCCAAGGAGAAAAAGGTCAACATCGTCATGGATCCCGAGGTCAACGCCGCAGGGCCGCTGCTCAAGCTGCTGCGCACGATGCCGGAATACCGCGAGTGCTTCCTCAGCGGGCAGGATGCCCTGCTGCTGGCGGACGCCAAGAGCCTGCTCGTCGTGGTCGACACGAACCGTCCCGATCAGGTCGAGTGCAAGCCTCTGCTCGAATCCCTGCGGCGCGTGGTCGTCATCGACCACCACCGCCGCGCCGCCGACTACATCGAGCAGCCCGTGCTCAATCTGCACGAGCCGTTTGCCTCCTCCGCCTCCGAGCTGGTCACCGAGGTGCTGCAATACGCGCTCGACGCGTCGGACATCACGGCCAACGAGGCTGCCGCGCTGCTGTCGGGCATCGTGCTCGACACGAAGAACTTCGGCGTGCGCACCTCCAGCCGCACCTTTGAGGCGGCGGCCTTCCTGCGGCGCATCGGCGCGGATCCCGTCATGGTCAAGAAGCTCTTCCAGAACGACCTGCCGTCGACGCTGGAGCGCTACCGCGCCGTGCAGGCCGCGAAGCTTTACCGCGACCATCTTGCCATCGCCGCGCTGGAGCACACCGTCACGCGCACCATCGCCGCGCAGGCGGCCGACGAGCTGCTCAATATCTCCGGCATCGACACCTCCTTCGTGCTCTATCCGCAGGGCGATCAGACCATCATCTCGGCGCGGTCGATCGGCGAGGCGAACGTGCAGGTGATCCTTGAGCCGCTGGGCGGCGGCGGCAATGCCTCGACCGCCGGCGCGCAGATCAAGGGCATGTCCGTCAAGGACGCGCTCGACGCGCTTCTGCGCTCCATCAACCAATATTTCGACAAGGAACCATAAGGAGGTCACACCATGAAGGTAATTCTGCAACAGGACATTCGCGGCAAGGGAAAGCGCGGTCAGATGATCGAGGTCTCCGACGGCTACGCCCGCAACTACATGCTGCCGCGCAAAATGGCGATCGAGGCCACGCCCGACAACGTCAACACCATGCGCATGACCGACCGCGCCAACGCCGAGAAGCGCCAGCGCGAGCGCGAGGAGGCCTTTGCCCTCTCGAACCGGCTCAAGAATATGACCGTCGTCGTCAAGGCCAAGGGCGGCGGAGCCGGGCGTCTGTTCGGCTCGGTCACGACACAGGAGATCTCCGACGCGCTCAAGCAGAGCTGCGGCGTCACGCTCGACAAGCGCAAGATCGTGCTCGACGAGTCGATCAAGACCGTCGGCGAATACACCGTGCGCTGCAAGCTGGGCTACGAGATCACGGCGGAGCTGAAGATCCGGATCGAAGAAAAATAAACCATTGCCCACCGGCTGCAACAGCCGAAAGAAAGGGAACTCATGGAAGATTTGTTAGCCCGTCAGGCGCCCCATTCGCTCGAGGCGGAGCAGGCCGTGCTCGGCTCGATGCTGATCGACGGCCGCTGCATCAACGAGGTCGTGGGGCTGGTGCGCCCGGACGATTTCTATCTGCAGACCAACCGCGAGATCTATGAGACGATCTATGAGATGTTCAGCTATTCTCAGCCGATCGACCCGGTCACCGTGCTCGACAAAATGCGCGAGCGCGGCGTGTTCGACGAGCAAAATTCGCCGAAATACCTGATGCAGCTCATGGAGATCACGCCGACGGCGGCCAACGTCAAGCAATACGCGCAGATCGTGCGCGACAAGGCGCTGCTGCGCGGGCTTTCCACGGCGGCCTCGGATATTGTCGACACGGTCTATGAGGGCGTCGGCACGGCGCAGGATATTCTCGAGGCGGCCGAGAAGCGCATTTTCGCCATCCGCCGCGGAAACGCGGCCGATTCACTCGAGCACGTCGGCACGATCCTGCTCAAGGTCTACGACCGGCTGGCCGAGCTGGCAAAATCCGACAGCGATATTTCCGGCCTGTCCACCGGCCTGCGCGACCTCGACAAGTTCATCAGCGGCCTGAACAACTCCGACCTGATGCTGCTGGCCGCGCGCCCCGGCATGGGCAAAACGTCCATGGCGCTGAATATTGCGCTCAACGTTGCGAAAAAATACCCGAAGAAGACCGTCGCGTTCTTCTCTCTGGAAATGTCGAAGCAGCAGCTCGTCACGCGCCTGATCTCAAACGAGAGCTTCGTCGACAACAAAAAGCTCGTCACCGGCCGCCTCGACCCGGACGATTGGTCGAAGATCGGCCTTGCCTCGACGGTGCTCAACCAGACCGATCTGCGCGTCGACGACAACCCGTCGCTGACCGTTGCGGAGATGAACGCAAAATGCCGCCGTCTGGAGAACCTCGGTCTGGTCATCATCGACTATCTGCAGCTCATGACGGCGGCCGGCGGGCCGGTCAAGTACGGCGGCGAGAACCGTCAGCAGGTCGTCTCGGACATCTCGCGCTCGCTGAAGATCATGGCCAAGGAGCTGAACGTGCCGGTCATCTGCCTGTCGCAGCTCTCGCGCGCCAACGAGAGCCGGCAGGACAAGCGCCCGATGCTCTCGGATCTGCGTGAATCCGGCGCCATTGAGCAGGACGCCGACGAGGTGATCTTCCTCTACCGCGAGGATTATTATGACAAGGAAACCGAAAAGCAGAACGTTGCCGAGTGCATCGTGGCAAAAAACCGCCACGGCGAGACCGGAACGATCGAGCTGCAATGGCTCCCGCAATTCACCACCTTTGCAGACCGGGAATGGCGGCATGATGAGGGCTGAGGTCGCGGCGTGGTGCCGCAGAGAGGGGCTGCTTCGCCCCGGCGACCGCGTGATCTGCGCCCTTTCCGGCGGAGCCGACTCCGTCGCCCTGCTGTGTCTGCTGCTGGAGCTGCGGCAGGAGCTGGATCTTTCCGTCGCGGCGGCGCATTATCATCACGGACTGCGCGGCGCGGAGGCCGACCGG
>URLT01000068.1 GCA_900548795.1 uncultured Eubacteriales bacterium | reverse complement strand
GGACGCCTGCCGGTCCCGTAATAGCAGCGCTGGTCGGGCATGTGCCCGTCGCGCGCGCGTTTATCCGCCATGCGGCATCCTCCTCTCCGGCGTCATCTTGCAAGGCTCATGGTGAAGGTGAACTCGGTTTTTCCGTTCTGGCTCGTGACGTAGACGTCCTCGCCGTGCGCCAGCACGATGGTCTTGACGATATACAGGCCAAGCCCCCAGCCGTCGCGATCGTCCGAGCGGCTCTTGTCGGTCTTGTGGAAGCGGTCGAAAACGAGGGGCAGCTCGTCGGGCGGAATGGTCTTTCCGGTGTTTCCGACGGAGATCAGGGCGCTGTTCCCCTGCTGCCGGATGTGCACGGACAGCGTGCCCTCCTCGTTGACGAATTTCACCGCGTTGTCGATCAGATTATAGAGCACCTGCGTCACGGAATCCTGCGCCGCGTGGATCATAAGCCCCTCGTCGGGCATGTGGATCTGCACGTTCAGCTTTTTCTGGTTGATGCGCTGCTCAAAGCACAGCAGCGCCTGACCGGCGGCCTCGCAAATGTCGAAATTCGTCTTTTGGTCGGCCGGGATGCCTTGGTCGCGCAGGCGCGAAATATCCAGCATACTGCGCACCAGACGCGACAGACGGCGCGCCTCGGTGCTGACCAGCTCCATGTAATAGCGGTATTTTTCCGGCGGGATCGTGCCGTCGAGCATTCCGTCGAGATAGCCTGCGATGGTCGTCATCGGGGTCTTCAGCTCGTGGCTGATGTTGGCGACGAATTCGTTGCGGATGGTGTCGGAATTTTTCAGCGCCAGCGTCATGTTGTTGAACGCGACGGCCAGCTCCTCCATCTCCTCGTTCTCGTTGCCGGTCGGCACGCGGACGTCCAGGTCGCCGTGGGCGATCCGGCGCGCCGCCGCCGCCATTTCCTGAATGGGGCGCACCTCGCGGCGCGTGAAGAACGGAATGGCCAGCAGCGAGACGACGAGCACCAGCAGGGCGGCGAAGAGGAACACGCGCACCATTCGCACCGTCAGCGCGGAGGTCTCCGCCCGCTCCACCGAGGCGACCACGATGCACAGGCGGCTGCCGTCGGCATTGAGCACGGCCACGGCCGAGGCAAGCCGCTCGTCGCCGTAGAGCGCGGAGACCGCGCTGCTCAGCCCCTTCCGTTCCCCGGCAAACAGCGTGTCGACGATCTTCCGGGGCAGGCTCTTGCCCAGATGCTCGCAGACGCTGCGCTCCGAGCAGATGCAGACGACGCCATCGTCGTTGCAGATCAGGATGTCGTTGTTGGAGGCGCGCGCCGCAACGGACAGATTCGTCCGGAATTCCCAGCTATTGAGATAGGTCGCGGAGTAAGACTGCACCAGCTCCGTCACGGACTGCGCCGTGTCGCCGAGCGACTGCTTCTGATGCGACTGCACATAGCGGTCGAACAGATACAGGAAGGACAGACCGATCACCAAGATCGCCGCAACAAGCAGGCACAGGATCATGGTGAACTGTCTGCGGTAGGTGGTTTTCATTTCTCGTTGACCTCGAATTTATAGCCCACCGACCAGACCGTTTTCAGCTCCCACTGATCCGAGACGCCCTCGAGCTTCTCGCGCAGGCGCTTGACGTGCACGTCGACCGTGCGGGTGTCGCCGAAATAATCGAAGCCCCAGACCTCGTCGAGGAGCTGGTTGCGCGTGAAAACGCGGTTCGGCGCGGAGGCCAGATGATACAGCAGCTCCATCTCCTTCGGCGGCGTCGGCACCTTCTTGCCGTCGACCGTCAGCTCAAAGGCGTCCATGTCGATGATGAGCTTGTCGAAGGTCAGGCGGCGGCTGGCCTTCTCCGGCTCGATGCCGCTGCGGCGGAGCACCGCCTCGATGCGCGCGAGGACCTCCTTCATCTCAAAGGGCTTGGTGATGTAATCGTCCGCGCCCTGCTTCAGGCCGTTGACCTTGTCCTCCGTCTCGCTCTTCGCGGTGAGCATGATGATCGGCGTTTTGGACTCGCTGCGAATGGCGCGGCAGACACCCCAGCCGTCCATTCCGGGCAGCATCACGTCCAGCAGCACCAGACTCGGCTGGCTGCTTTTGAACAGCTCCACGCCACGCAGGCCGTCGTTCGCGATCACGACCTCGTAGCCCTCCTTTTCCAGATACAGCCGCAAAAGATCGGCGATGTTGCGATCGTCCTCAACGATCAGCACGGTTTTTGCCATAGTCGTCTCCTCCTAAATCTCTTTCTGTTTTGGGGAAGCCTGCGCGCAGGCACGCAGGATGCAACGGATCATTGAATATGCGTGTGGTTATTGATGTGGTCGATGCAATAGCAGAAATAGCCCTTGCATTTCGAGCAATAGCGGAATTCCAGCCCCGGGCAGCTCGTGTCCGTGCGCCCGCAGACCGTGCACTTGTGGTGATAGGGCTTTTCGCCGTCGGCGCTGCGATAGTTCTTCGCCCAGTCGGCGTTCGGCTGCTCCGTTCTGCTGCGGGACTCGGCGCGGCGGCGATCCTCGTCGGTGAAGCGCGCGTCCGTCTGAACGAAGTCGCGCTTGCGCACCCGTCGTCCGGCGAAGCGCGGCGAGAGATTGCGCACGTCCCCGCGCAAAAACAGCAGGAAATTCAGCAGCGCGACCAGCGGCGCGACGCACAGCATTGCCGTCAGGAGCCCCACGGGAAGGACGGCGTGGAACAGATAATAGAGCTGCGCCAGCTCCAGCACGATCAGCACCAGATTGACCAGCGCCATAATTCGCATTTTGACCGGGATGATAAAGAGCACCAGCACGCGCTGCTCCGGAATCAGGCAGGCCACGGCGAGGAAGAGCGAGAGGTTGATGTAATACGGCATCACGAGCGCGTCCACGCCAAAAATGACGTAAACCAGCAGCGCCGCGACCGACGTCAGCAGGATGCCCGAGAAATAATAGCGGTTGAAGCGGAACGTCCCCCATGTGTTTTCGAGCAGACGCCCGAGCCAATAATAAAAATAAAGGAACAGCACGAAAAACAGCAGCCCGAGCCGGCGCGAGGAATAGCCCACGGCGTCGACGAACATAAAGCTGACCATGCGCCAGACCTGCCCGTGCAGGATTTTCTCTGCGTCGAAGCACAGCACGCCGAGCACCTCGTTCTGCAGCCCGAACAGGGACAGCAGATAGACCACCAAATTGGTCATGGAGACCCAGAGCATCAGGTTCGGGATGCCCTTGTTCCGGTTGCGCAGGCAAAAGCGGTTCCAATCACGTTTGAAATTACTCATTCTCAGTCTCCTTGGACGTCTTATGCAGAAATTGACGCACCCTCGGTGCGATAAAAAGCTTGCGCGCGTTGATGCAAGCTCCGGTGTCCCATCGTTTGGTTCTATTTTAGCCGATTCCATACGGAATGTCCATGAATAATTTTTGAATTTTAACCGACAGCCCGATTTTTCGGCGGGTTCATGGAAAGTATAACCCGTTAGGGGGAAAAAGAAACCCCTCCGCACGGCAGAGGGGTTCCAGAGAGCCAAAAACCTTTTTTGACACGCTGGCAGACTGCAAAAATATTCGGGGCACCCGCCGGCGTATGAAAATACGGCAGGGGGCAAAGTCGATCCTTGCAAAGCAAGCTATGTTTACCCTAGACGCGTCTCAATTTCGTGTCATTGCGAGGCCGCAGCGCGGCCGTGGCAATCTGAAAGTTAATGGTATGGCATCCCGTGGCAAAGCACGGGAGTACAAACAAGATGGAATACTGATTGCAAAAAATGAAATTTGCCGCTTCATTCCGCTCAACCATATTTCGTTTCGGGATGACAAATCGCATCGTTAAAGATTGCCGCGTCGGGCGCACGCGCCCTCCTCGCAATGACAGAATCGGTAGGCTTGATCGAAAACACGGAACGCAAAATCCACTCTTCGGATTCCGTAAAACGTTTTTATTTGTTGACTGATTTTGACGGTTCCAGAGAGCCGTTTATTTCCCGAGGCGCTCCTTTATGCCGAAGAGCAGACGCACCGTGCCGTAGCGCTTCTTTTGCAGCAGGCGGAAGGCCAGCGCCCGCGCGCGGGGCAGCTCGGCGACATAGCGGTTGGCGGCGTAGTCCGGGAATTCGCGCTCCATATAGGCGCGGAACTCCCCGATCAGGCGGTGGTGCGGGTCGATCAGCAGCACGCGCACCGTCGCCGAGAGGAAAATATGCTCCACGGCCAGCGCGCAAAGCTCGTCGCGATATTCCTCGAACAGACCGTTTTCGCGGTACCACGAGAGAATGTCGTCAAAGGCGAGCAGCAGCTCGGCGTTGCGGTCGGCGTTGCGGTTGCGCATCGCGCTGTCGTCGCGCTGCAAATAGTGGTAGTACGTTCCCTCCAACGTGACGATGCGCTCGCAGCGCGCCAGCAGCTTGACCGACAGGCGAATGTCCTCGTAGCGCACCCTCGGCGGGTAGCGCAGCGTCTTGTCCGAAAACAGGGCGCGGCGGTAGGCCTTGCCCCACGGCGCCATGGTGCCGAAGAAGTAGCGCGGCGCATGACGCAGATCCGTGACGCGGTTCGGCGCGACCTGCTCCTGCGCTCGGCCGAGCACGCGGCCGTTTCGCTCGACAAAGGCGCCGAAATGGTAAAGATCGGCATTGGTTTGGTCGATGGCCTTGGACAGCTCCGCGAGCGTCTCGGGCGAGAGATAGTCGTCGCTGTCAAGAAATACGAGGTAGTCCCCCCTCGCCTCGTCAATTCCGCGGTTGCGCGCCGCGCCGGGGCCGGCGTTTTCCTGATGGATCACGCGGATATGCTGCGGATCCTCGGCGGCATAGGCATCGCAGAGCGCAGGGCAGCGATCCGGAGAGCCGTCGTCCACGAGCAGCAGCTCAAAATCCTGACATTCCTGCGCGCGGACGGAATCGACGCACTTGGGCAGATATTCCTCGACCCGGTAGACCGGGACGATCAAGCTGAAACGCGGCACGGCGTTCGCCTCCTTAAGTTTCGGTCGGTGCGATAAAAAGCCTGCGGGCTTTTTTATCAGTTTCAATCAATTTTATTGTATCATAAAAAACGCTTCCGGGCAATGCCCGGAAGAATGAATTTTTGCTCGGTGCCGCGCCGCTCAGGCTCTCTGTCCCGGCGCGGGGTCGCGGCACAGCAGCGGCTGAAGCTGCCGCCCCTCGAGCGCCGTCTCGACGGTCTGCGGCAGCAGCGCATAATCCGCCACAAGGCTGTAGGGCTTTTTCTGCGGGTCGTCCTGCCGAAACGGCACAAAATAATAGTGTCTGCGCCGCAGCAGCTTGCCGAGGCTCTCGGCGCTGCCGCAAAGGCCGTCGTTCGTGGCCAGCGCGAGCACGAGCGGGCGGGCGTTGCGCAAATGCGCCTTGCAGGCAAAGGGCACCGCACCGTCGGCGATCCCGCAGGCCAGCTTTCCGAGCGTATTGCCCGTGCAGGGCGCGACTGCGAGCAGGTCGAGCTGCTTTTTCGGCCCCAGCGGCTCCACACCGGCAAGCGTGCGCAGCGCCTCACAGCCGCAGATGCCCTCCGCCCGCGCCAGAAAATCCCGCGCCGTTCCGAAGCGGCTGTCAACGGACGCCGCCGCCTCGGAAAAAATCGGGATCACCCGGTAGCGCTCGGCGAGCACGCGCAATGCGTCGAGCGCCGCGCGAAAGGTGCAGAACGAGCCGCACATGGCAAAGCCGATCGTCGGTTTCATGCTTCCTCCTCCAACACATTCAAAATTGCCTGCGCGTAGGCGGCGCCCGCCGTCCGCGGACAGCAGCGCGCCGGAAGCCCCGGCGCATATACCGTCCGCAGCCCCAACCGCTGCGCTTCCTCGCGCGAAAAGCCGCCGGGCGCGGACGCCAGCTCGAGCAACAGGCAGTCGGAGGGCAGGCAGGCAAGCTGCCGCGCCGACAGCACCGGCGCGGGCACGGTGTTGAACACATAGTCATACGCCAGCCCGCGGCCGTAGCTTCCGAGCACGTCGGAGGCAAAGCCCAGCGCCTCGGCCTGCGCCCGCGCCGCCGTGCGCCGCGCCGCGACCGTCACGCGTGCCGAAAGCCCGCGCAGCCTCTGCGCCAGCGCCAGCCCGACGCGGCCGAAGCCGAGCACAAGGCAGCGCGAGGCGTGCAGCGTCCCGTCCGTGTGCACGATCGCCTCGGCAAGCGCGCCCTCAGCCGTCGCCACGGCGTTCTGCGTCGTCATCGGCTCGGCGCCGTACAGCTCCGCTGCGCGCACGTCCGCAGGCAGTCCGAGCCGCTCGAGCAGCCCGCCGCACACGAAGCTGCCGCTGCTAAGACGGCTGAGCGCCGCGGCGGGCGCGAACGGCTCGGTCGCCGGGATCTTTCCCTCGCGCAGGCAGGGCATCGGCAGGATCATATGCCGCACCGTCTCCGGCAGCGGCTCGTCGGTTCGTCCGGGCACGCAGAACGTATGCACGGCGTGCCCCTCGGCCTGCAGCGCCCGCGCCGTCCAAAAACTGCGCCGGTCGCCGCCCAGCATCCAAAGCTCCATCTGCTCACCCCCTCCACCCAGACTATGCCGCAAGGCGGCCGCCGGTTCCCCTCTGCCGGAGGCTCGGCGCGAAGTTTTCAAAGAAATTTCCGAATGCGGCTTGTCAAGACGGCTCGAGTTCTGTATAATATATAATAATTATGAGGAAGCGACGCGGAGAAAAGAGGGAAGCTGCATGGAATACGGCTTTATTCACGACATGTTGGATGTCAAAGTTTTGATTTTATATATCATGGCGCGGGTGAATTACCCGGTCGATCTTCAAAAAATTTACGAGCTGGCCTATCAGGACGATACGCTGAGCTATTTCGATCTGGCGCAGGCCGTGCCGGACATGGTCGAAAGCGGACATCTCGAGGAAACGGAGGGCAAGCGCTATCTCATCACCGAGAAGGGGCGCGAGGCCTGCGCCGTGACGGAGGACGCCGTGGCCTTCCCCGTAATGCAGCGCGCGCAGGCGGCGGTCGACCGCTACAACCGCGAGATGCGGCGCAGCAGCTTTGTGAAAACCGAGCTGATCCGGCGCGAGGCCGGGGATTTCACCGTCCGCATGACCTTCAACGACGAGGTCAGCGAGCTGCTCCGGCTCGAGCTGATGGCGCCCACGCAGCGGCAGGCGCACCGTCTGGCAACGGCGTTTTCCGAGAAGGCGGAGGTCGTCTATAAGGTCATTATGGATCAGCTTCTCGCCAAGCCGAAAAACGAGGGTTGATATTTCGGAATTTTGTGGTATAATATAACCAGCAGGAGAGCTCCCAAGCCGGCGCTCTTGCGTTCCACAACACGAAAGGAGCGACTACCATGAAATTCCAGTTTACCGAAAAGAAAGTCAGCCTTCCCGAGAACGTCCATGCTTATGCCGAGAAAAAGGTCATGAAGCTGGAGCGCTTCTTCAAGGACGATGCCGATGCTCTTGTCGCCTTTTCCGTAGAAAAGGGTCGTAATCAGGTCGAGATTACGGTCCACGCCGCAAACACCTATTTCCGCGCAAGCGAGGCCACGAGCGATATGTTCGCCTCGATCGACGCCGCCGTCTCCACGATCGAGCGTCAGATCCGCAAGAACAAGACCCGTCTGGCTCGCCGTCTGCGTCAGGACGCCTTCGTGCGCACGCCGGAGGTCACCTCCTTCGCCCCGGAGGAAGAGGAACCCACCTTTGAGATCGTCCGCTTCAAGGAATTCCCGATGAAGCCGATGGCTCGTGAGGAGGCCATTCTCCAGATGAATCTGCTGGAGCATACCTTCTTTGCCTTCAAAGACGAGGAAAATCACGGTGCGTTTGCGGTCGTCTACAAAAGAAACGACGGCGGCTATGGCCTGATCGAAAATATTGACTGATCCGGGTGCGCTTCCGCGCTCCCTAAAGCATAAATCTCCATAATATAACGCGCAACGGGCGCCTCGCCGATCGGTGAGGCGCCCGTTGCACGCAAAGCATTATGCCGGAGGCCTTTGGAGCAATCACCCTTGGCAGAGCAGCGGAACCTTTTAACAGATTCTAGGGAATCTCTGAATCAATCGGCTGCGGCGCTCAGCGGGTCTTTTGCCCCAACTGATTGGTTTGAAAATCTTGAAATACGAAAAGGATTCCTGCGATTTTCAAACCTCAATTTGGAAACAAAATCCCTCGCTGACCGCTCTTGCGATTGAATCAGAGGTTCCCTTGTAGTCCATGCCCTTGTTTTGCGACGGAGGGATCACAGACAATCCGTGTTCCTTGCATATCTCATCGCTGAGCTGACGCAGCTCCCGATAGGTTCTCTTATTGCTCCGGTAGGCATGGAAGTCCACATAGTTCACGGCATTGAAGCTGATGTGATTAGCCAAGATAGTTCATATAGAATCTTCATGCGATCATCATCTCCTGTTCGTTAAACTGGAAGTTATAGGTTCCCCATCATATATTACCGAAAGTGCTCGGGGATTCACCAATTCTTTAGAGCTCCATTTCACACTCATAGCACTTATATTTCTTTCCGTGGTATTCCTCATAATCTGAGTTTCCGTTTAGATGCATGCCGCACTTTTCCATCACTTTTCTGCTGCCGATATTTCCTTCAAAAAAGCCAGCCACGACCTTCTTAAAACCCATCTCATGTAATTCGTTTATTACTGCATTCACCGCTTCCGTTGCAAATCCCCGCCCCTTAAAAGCCGGGTCAATGATATATCCCAATTCAATAGCCTCATCGTCATAACCGCAATCGTTGACAAATCCAATCATATAACCGTCCAGATAGACGCCATATTCGAGATGGGTCGTATCATTAATCTGACTGAATTCGATCAGTTTGTCAGCCAACGCATAAAACTGTACTTCTTCGGAATAATCGGGCACCATAAATGTTGCCGTAATCTCCGGATTACGCATCATTTCTGCGAGACGATCCCTGTCTTCTTTACGATAAGGACCTAATGTCAATCTTTCTGTAATGATACGTTCTTTTTTTAGTATTTGCCTGCTCATCGCTCTGCTTCCTTACTTACTGATATACAGCATTGATAATTGCGCCTTTATTGTGACAAATATCGATTTGCTGCTCTATTACTCCCACGCCAGCTCATATAGGCTGCGGATGGATTCCATGACCGTATAGACCTTGATGCCGTCCGCTTGCAGGCTGGCGGGATTGTAGCCGGTCTTGACGGTGATGGAATACGGACTCGGCTCCCGGTCAGTTAGGGAAGCTCTGATTCAATCGCAAGAGCGGTCAGCGAGGGATTTTGTTCCAAATTGAGGTTTGGAAATCGCAGGAATCCTTTTCGTATTTCAAGATTTTCAAACCGATCAGTTGGGGCAAAAGACCCGCTGAGCGCCGCAGCCGATTGATTCAGAGGTTCCCTAGTATAAAGTTTCACCGGCAGAGCCGGATCCATAATCACTTACCTATTGCAAGAAATCCCTTCTCGACGGCAACAATCACGTCCAACGTGCCGACTACAATGGCTTCCGGCCGCATACTGCCATGTATCACCTGAATAATGACAAAGACAAATGACGGAAGAATAAAAAGTAACCCCGCAAGGTGAAGTATCCCCAGGGGATAGGCTTTGAAGATTTTGCATACCAAAAGGTCAAGTACGATACAAACGGCCGTCAAAGTACATGACATAGCATAATACCGAATGCTCAAATCGTAATACCAGATAATCATAGACCATAAAATTGCCTGAATAAATATATTTATTGCTGTATGGATGAGCACTTGCAGTGCAGAGCGAAGCATTCCCTTCATAATTCATTCCACCACCTCATCATCATGTTTTTATCCGGAGTGCTTTTTCTCTGCCATCGCGCCGCCTCGTCTCCACACCCGGCATAAAAAGCTCCGTATCCCATGGTATCTATGGCTGAGGCTCTTCCTCTGGAAGCAGCTGTTCCGGACTCACGTCCCCATCCGGCCACGGCCCGAGCGGAAAGGTCGCAAATTCGGAAGGAAGCTCTGAATTCTCGTTGACTGTAATAATTGGTAATGAAATGCTTTCACTTGTCTCAGTTTCAGCCACTGCACTGTTTTTTGTTTTAACACACAGGAAGACGACAAACGCACCCAAAACGATTGCCGCGCCCGCAATTCCGAGCCATTTTGATAATCTCTTATTGTTCATTAATCGAGCACCCTCTAATCAGAATACCATTTGAAAAATTGCTCATTGCTCCGAACGATACGATGCCCATCCCCGCCGTTCCGGATTCCCGCTTCGGGAGCGCTCACCTGAAAAACTATCATCGCGCAACACCCATAAATCAAATTTTTGTCTGTATTTGCTGAGCAGTTTTTGTATCATATGATCCCGCGCAGTTAGCACGGGATATCGTTAGCAAATGTAGATCGGATCAATAATAAGTAAATTGGGTATTTTCAGCGATGTATCCTCCGATTTCTGATATTTCCGTGTTTTTACTTTGATTTTATTATACCATGTAAAACAATACGCGTCAATGTAATTTATCCTCAAAAGCGATACAGTCTGCGTCAGACGGCTTGAGATCGATTCGATGTGTAAACGGCCGGTTCAAAAAAAGCGTAGAAGGCCTCGCGGCTCGGGATAAATGATATCCCGCTGGACATCAAGGTCTAATACTGATTCTTGATTAAAATATTGAATCAAGAATCCCGTGTGCTGCGCACACTCGCATCGTGCAAATGCACGCTGCG
>URLT01000067.1 GCA_900548795.1 uncultured Eubacteriales bacterium | reverse complement strand
CCGCCGTATCTATGTCAATCCGCCCGATATCAAGGGGCGCGAGGAGATCCTGCGCGTCCACGCGCGCAACAAGCGCCTCGGCGACGATGTCGATCTGCGAACCGTCTCTCAGGCGACCGCCGGCTTCACCGGCGCCGATCTGGAGAACTTGCTCAACGAGGCGGCGCTCTCGGCAGCCAAGCGGAGCCTCCCCTGCATCACGATGCAGACCATGGAGGAGGCCATCATGAAGGTCATTGCCGGGCCGCAGAAGCGCAGCAAGGTGATTTCCGAGCGCGAGCGCCGCAACACGGCCTTCCACGAGGCGGGTCACGCCATTGCGGCTTATCGCCAGAGCACGCAGGAGCCGGTGCAGCAGATCACCATCGTGCCGCGCGGCAACGCGCTCGGCCTGACGGTGCAGCTCCCCGAGGAGGAGCGCCTGAACATGACCCGCAACCAGATGCGCGAGGAGATCGTCACGCTTCTGGGCGGCCGTGTCGCAGAGCAGTTGATTTTTGACGATATTTCCACCGGCGCGTCAAGCGATCTGCAGCGCGCCAGCCACCTTGCCCACGAGATGATCGCTCGCTTCGGCATGAGCGACCGCCTCGGCGCCGTGTCCTTCGACAGCGGCGACGAGATCTTCGTCGGGCGCAGCTATGAGCGCACCAAGCCCTATTCCGAGCACACCGGCGCCGTTATTGACGAGGAAATGCGCCGCGTCATTGACGAGGCCTATTGCCGCTGCACGGAGCTGCTTCGCGCGGACGGCGAGAAGCTTCACGCCGTTGCGGACTTCCTGCTGCAAAACGAGACGATGACCCGCAAGCAGTTCGAGGCTTGCATGAGGGGCGAGCCGATCCCCGAGCAGCGCGAGAGCTTCTTCGAGCGCACGTCTCAAGCGGCCCCTGCGCCGCAGCCGGACGCCAAGCCGGAGAAAGACGAGTAACAAGCTCGACTCCGCGTGCCCCGGCCGGCAGACCGCAGAAAAGCCGCGAAGCGATGCAAGCAGACTGAAAAAAGCCGCTCAAGCAATGCGTGCTGAAGCAATGCCCCCAACCAATGGAGCCGGTCCCACGATGCATAACGGCGGCGTGTCCGCACCCCGGACGCGCCGCCGTGTCCCCACGCATAGCCTCGCCGCCGAAAAACGATCAGACGCTATGTCTGCCGGAGCTTGCCTCCTGAGAGAACCGAGGGTGTCCCCCCGCCAGAGGGGCGGTCGCCCTTAAAATGAAATATGCGCCAGTAGCTCAGTTGGATAGAGCGTCCGCCTCCTAAGCGGAAGGTCGGGGATTCGAGTTCCTTCTGGCGCGCCACAAGCAACGCCGAAAGCCTTTGTTTTCAAGGGCTTCCGGCGTTGTTTATTTTCTGCCGTGTTTGGCTGCTTGCTGATTGCGAATCGAAGGCTTTGTATTTCGTGATCATGCTTGGAAACCTCTGATCCTGATTCTTGATTCAATTATTGAATCAAGAATCAGGATCAGAGGTTCCCTTGATTCAATATTTTAATCAAGAATCAGCATGAAAACGGCTGCTTCGCCCGAGGCGCTGCGTCCGGGAAAAAAACGAGCAAAATAGACAAAAATTTTTCCTCAGAGGTGCAAAAAATACTTGTCAACCGGGTATGAGAATGATATACTAAGATTGGTATAAGAACAAGTGTAACATTACACGCACATATGCCGTAAAGCGACGCGCCTTTGCGCTGCGCCGGAGCAGTGCGGCTTTTGAACAGATCGCGAACATAAAGGAGGATGTTGTTTTATGAGATTGAAAAACCGTCTTTTGGCAATGCTGCTGCTGGTCTGCATGATTTTCTCTATGCTGCCCGCAGTCGCATTGACCGCAAGCGCAGCGGACACCACGGCCACGTGGCAGCTGGTTACCGATCTCGCGGATATTACTGCGGGTGACAGTTACCTGATCCTGACCCCCACATACAAAGCCTATAATGGCAAGGTGTCCAACGGCCATTTACAGACAGACACAACGGCGGCCGTCCTTTCCGGGACGACTTTTACCAGCGTCCCAGCCGGTGCGGTGGAGGTCACGTTTGAGTCTACGGGGACGGATAAGGTTTACCTTTTGAAGGACGCAAACGGAAAATACATTACGGCAAAAGCTGCAAAGACAAAAAACTTTGACTTAGTAACTTCGGATACCTACGGCTGGAAGTTCACTGCTTCCGGCACCAACTCGTTTGATGCGCAGTATCAAGCGAGCGGGAAGCAGGCGTATTTCCGCGCCTATAGCAATTCTTCTTTCCGCTCCTATGGTGATAAAACCGGCGATCCGATTTACTTGGCCAAAAAGGCTGCTTCCTACACCGTCACCGCTTCTGCTTCTCCCGCAGCGGGCGGCACTGTGACCGTCAGCGGCAACACCATCACCGCCGTGCCGAGCGAGGGCTACTATGTCAGCGGCGAGTATACTGCCGACACCGGCATCAGCGTGACCTACAACGGCGACAACAAATTTACCTTTAACGCAACAGCAAGCGGCGAGGTTGTCATCGAGTTCAAGCAGAAAACAACGGCGGTGCTGACCTATTCCGAGAACGGCGCGACCCATGAGGAGATCGCCTACGTCGGAGACAGCGTAACGCTGCCTGCGCCGCAGAACGCCGCGCCCGAAGACTACACCTTCATGGGCTGGCTGCCCACGAACTACGCCACCAGCGACACCGCACCGACGGGGCTGCTTCGGGTGGGGGATCCCTATACCCTTCCGACGGAGTACTGCACCCTCTACGCAGTTTATGCAAAGGCAGGCGAGGGCGGAGGAAGCGGCGGTTGGACGGAGACGGAGCTGAGCGCGATTGCAGACGGCACGCGCCTTGTGATTGTCAGCAGCAAGGGATCCTCCCGACGCGCCCTGTCAAATGACAAAGGCACGAGCAGCGCACCTTCCGCCGTCTCCGTGACGGCATCGGGGACGAGCTTGGCCTCTGACCCGGCCGAAACGATCGTCTGGACGCTGGAAAAGTCCGCAGAGGGCTATCGCTTTAAGAGCGGGACGAACTATCTGTACTGCACCAACGCGAACAATGGCGTCAGGGTCGGTACAAACTCGAACAACGTTTTTACCGTCGACACAAGCGGATATCTAAAAAACAAGGCGACGTCTCGCTTCATCGGGGTCTATAACAACAGCGATTGGCGCTGCTATACAAGCACAGGCACGAATATTGATGGACAGACCTTTCTCTACTACGCAGAGCAGGCCGGAACCTCCTACACCGGCTACACCACGAACCCCGTTGTGGCGAACAGCCACACCGTCACGTGGCACAACGCCGACGGCAGCACCTTCCTGACCACGTCCGTGAAGGAGGGGCAGGCCATCACTGCGCCGAGCAGCAGCCCTGTCAAGAGCGACGAGGGCGAGACCTACTATGCCTTTGCGGGCTGGGCGAAGACCGCCTCGGCGACCGCCCCGCTGGCCGACCTCGGCGCAATGGGCACGTCCGACATGGACTTTTACCCCGTGTTCACCTCCGGCACCTACAGCTATGCCGCGGCGATCGGCGGCGCAGACTCCGTCCGCGTCGGCAAGACCGCGACGCTGACGGCGACGCTGACCGCGACACCGGAAAAGGACGTCAGCGGTTACACGGCCGAGTGGCAGTCCGATGCTCCGGCGACCGTGAGCGTAGACAATACCGGCATGCTCACCGGCATGGCGCAGGGCAGCGCGACGATCACCGTCTCCTTCAAGAACGCCGACGGAACGGTCGTCGCCACCGCGACCAAGACGGTCGCCGTCACCGAGGCGGCAAGCGGCGGCTACATGCTCATGACCAAGGCGAACACGACCGCCAACAACCCCAATTTTGACTGGTCGGGCGATTATATCCTCGCCGGCAGAAAGAGCGGATATGTGGTCGACGTCAATGACTATCAGATTTTGACCCCGGCGTGGGGACAGACGATCGACAGCAAGACTTACGACGTTCTCATTGAGGACGGCGGAAGTAAGGGAGGCATTGGCAAGGCTCAGAACAACGCCTCCATCGCCAGCATTGACGCCTCCGGCTCCGGCACGCTCGCAACGGCCTATAGCTCCGGCGCAACGGCAAACGGCTCCGTTATCGCAATGGAAAAGACCGGGGACACCTTGGTCAACGGCACGCCCATCTTTGACCAAATCACGGACATCGACGACGGCTTCGCCTTCACCATCGAGCAGGTCGACGACGTGAACCACTACTACACCATCCGCATCAAGGGCACGAACTACTACCTTGCAAACAGCTATTCGTCTACGACAGGCAACAACGAGTTCGGCTATGTGCTCGATGCGTCGACAAGCGACACCAAGGCGCTCTGGACGATCAGCTGGCATACGGGCGTGGAAACCGTCAACGGCTATCAGGCGGATGTGGTAAACATCCAAAGCGTATACAGCTCGAACAGAAGCATCCTGTTTAACACGCTGTTCTGGGGATCGACGGGAAACGTGGAGAACGCCCGCTTCCGTGTTTATGGCAACGGCGCCTACAGCAGCAATCTAAATGCCGGCTCTTACGGCTCCGGTACTTGCTATAACCTCTTCCTGTTTGGCAACCCCAACCCGTTCCGCGCGCAGATCTATTACACCGGCGAGCAGATCACGATCTCCAACGCGGGCGAAATTCCTTACGGCAAGGCGACCGCAACGCTGACCAGCGCGCTCGCCCCCAACATCGAGGACTACCCCAACTGGTCGCAGGTCGGCCAGCCGACGTGGAGCATCGTTGAGAAAAACAACGCCATGACCATCGACCCGAGCACCGGCGTGCTCACGACCAACGGCTCGGCTTCCAGCACCTATGCGCTGGTGCAGGTCAGCTACGTCGTCCATGACGAGCTGAACAACGTCGACCACACGGTTTCCACGCAGGCAAAGGTGGTCGTCGGCGCGCCCGTTGCCACCTATTCCACCGTGATCTACGAGACGGCCTCCGGCGCGGACACCGAGGTTCAGTACACGGTCTACAAGACCGCGGGCACGACCGCCGCAGAGTGCGTCCTCCCGCTTGACGCCTATGTTGTCAACGATCTGACGGACGAAAACAGCAAGACCGGCAGCGTCGTCAAGGGCGGCAGCGCCGCGTGGAGCGTTGTGAACAACACCGACGCCGCCGAGACCGTCAGCATCGGAGCAGACGGCAAGCTGAATTATGCCAACGTCACGAAGGACTCCATCCTCACCGTGACCCTCACCGGCCTGACCGGAGACGGCACGGCCGCGAGCAAGGCGACCTACAAGGTCTATGTCAAGTGGTTCTCCTACACCGCGCAGATCACCCATAACGGCGGCACGACCGGCGACTTCACCGTTCCCTTCGGCTCTGCGGCCTACCCGCTCGGCAAGCTCGTGAGAAACGCCGCGGGCGAAACGGCCGGGAACGGCTTCACGGTCGACGAAACGAAGCTCGTCTGGGCGACCAACAACCCGGGCGCAACCGTCACAAAGAACGCCGACGGCTCGGCCAGCCTCAACGTCTCCGGCCTTGCCGCCGGAACGGTCATCACCGTCTATGTCTCCGGCATGAAGGCGACCGACACGAAAAGCGGCCAGACGGCGGACGTCCCGAGAGCCTCCGTCAAGGTCACCGTCGGCGAGCAGTCGACGGACGTGGTCGCCAATAACGACACCGTCATCGTGGACTTTGACCGCCCCGTGACCTTCAACATCCTCGCAAACGACGTCTTTACAAACACCGCTGCGGCAAGCGTGGTTCTGAACGGTGCACAGGCCGACTTTACCGTGAACGGCGACATGACCGTCACCTATACGCCCGACGGCTTCCTCAGCGCTGCGGTCAGCTGCACCTATACCGTCACGGCGGCAAACGGCAAGACCGCCTCGGCAACCATCACCGTCAAGCCCGCCTCCGCCGTCTATTATGAGGACTCCAACTCCGCCTTTACCTATACCGACGGCAGACACGGCGCGTGGACGACGCTCGGCTCCGAGACGATCGCGGAGCAGACCTCCAGCCTGACGGCCTCCGACATCGTGGAATACGACGCGAACTATGACGGCGTCTATGCGCAGTATTCCGCCGGGAGCATCCACAGGGTCAACGTGACCAAGGACGAGACGCAGCCGCCCGCGTCCGTGAAGAACCCGCTCGTCGAGTTCGATTTCGCGGGCACCGGCTTCGACGTCGTCTCCGTCACCTCGAACAACACCGGCGCGTTCATGGTTCAGGTCACCAATGCGGCCGGCAAGAGCGTTGTCAACAAGGTCATCTCCACCTATCGCGGCTATGAATATGTGAAGGACGGCTTCGAGAGCGTGGCTTATCAGGAGACCATCCGCTGCGACCGGGACGGCACCGAGAACGCCTCCGGCGCGTATTCCAAGCTCATCATCGATGCCAACGGCGGCTTCGAGGTGCGCTATGAGCCGGAGGGCTTCTTCGTCAGAAGCGGCGAGGGCTACGTCGCCGCAGCGGACGGCGCGGTCGCCCCGTTCTATGTCAAGCGCGTGGAAACGCACTACTGGCGCCCGGTGGACGACGCGGCGACGCTGGATTATTACCAGATCCCCGTGCTCAAGGTCATCGGTCTGGACTACGGCCTGTATCACGTCAAGCTCACGGCGGCCTACTCCGCTGCGTTCGACATCCGCGAGGACGGCGAGTACGACTTCTATTTCGACGCCGTTCGCATCCACGACCCGATCCAAAACGAGAGCAAGCTCCACTATCTCTCCATTCGCGACGCCATCCTTGAGGCCGGCGCATTCGGCTCGGCCACGGCGCAGCCCTGCGGGCACACCGGCTCCTCGCATTGGGAGCTGGGCGCGAAGGCGACCTATAACGCGTCGGCGACCCTCGACGGCAGAGGCAAGCTCGTCGAGAAGTGCGACATCTGCGGAAACGTGATGAACACGGCCTACTTCTATGTCACTGCCACGGCGGCGACGACCGCGCTGAGCACCGAGGCGGAGAACGACCGCAGCACCCTGACCTATCAGATCGCGGTCGACAGCGCCGCGCCTGCGGCTGCGAAGACCTTCTTCAACGCGCTGACCTTCACCGAATTCTGGAAGAGCAACAACGCCAACATCGTCAATTGCTATAACAACGCGAACGTTGCCTATGCAGCCGGCGCGGGCACGACGTATGTCACGCTCCAGCTCACCGGAAGCGACGGCAAGGTCTATGCCTCGGCGATCCACACCGGAGACATCACCGTGAGCGGCCATACGCACGTCTGGGGCAGCTCCTCCGTCACGACGCAGCCGACCTGCACCGCGACGGGCGTGCGCACCTATCGCTGCACTGCCACGAGGCTCGACGGTTCGGCCTGCGACAAGACCAAGACCGAGGTCGTCGCCGCGCTGGGGCACAGCTACAGCGGCTGGACGTACGACGCCGAGGAGCATTGGCACCTCTGCACGCGCTGCAACGAGATCGCAGACAAGGCGCCGCATACCTTGGTCTACAACGAGACGACGGGAAAGAGCGTTTGCTCCGTCTGCGGTTACGTGTCGGGCGACGCGGTGCATACGCACAGCTACACGGCAGGGTACACGAAAAATGACGCGTTGACGCACTACGCTTCCTGCGCTTGCGGCAACGTCATCGAAGAGCCGCACACGTTCGATGCAGGTGTGACCTCCGGAAACACGCTTACTTATACCTGCACCAAGTGCGGCTACCAGAAGACTGAGACCGTGAGCAGCTGCACGCTGACCTATCTTGTTCCCTCCACGCAGACCGCGCCTGCGGCGGCGACCGGAACCTCCGCAACGCTGCCCGCCATGAGCGACTATACCGCCGGCGACGTCAACTACCGCTTTGTCGGCTGGGTCGCGGCGGTGACCGCGGCGACCACGACCGCCCCGACGCTCTACACGGCTGGGAGCACTTACGAATTCAGCAAGGATACCGAGCTGTATGCCTGCTATACCTATGACGTCGTCTCCAGCGGAAGCGGTGATTGGATGCTGGTGACGGACGGCTCTACCCTGCAAGCGGGAGATCGCCTTCTGATCGCCTCCAACACGAACGACTCTGTGGCGGGAACGATTACAAAGGATTACATGGAACGGATAGAAGCTGTTTTCTCGGCGGACAAAAACACCGTGACTAAGCCGGACGGCGCAGCGGTGTTGACGCTGGGCGGCCAGAGCGGCGCATGGACGCTGACAAACGAAAGCAGCAAGCTTTTGGGCGCAACGGCTGTTAAGAAGATGGCTTGGGACAAGGGAACGACTACGTGGACAATCTCCATTGCCTCCGACGGTAGTGCCACCATTCAGAACACGGCCAGCAGCTACGGACGCATTCTCTATAATGTGAACAGCCCCAGATTTTTGAATTACACCTCTGCTCTTTCCAATAGCATGCTCCTGCCGCAGCTCTATCGCCAGTCCGGCTCCGGCACGACGACCACCTACTACACCACCGGCGACGCCGCTCCGGCAGCCCCCGTGGTCTATACCGTCTCTGTAACGGCAGAGCAGACCACGATCACAGTCGGCGAAGAGGCATATCTCGGGGCGACCCTCTATGCAGACGGCGTAGCGGTCAACGGCGCGGTTCCCGCGTGGACGAACTCCAAGAACACGGTGGCTACCATGGAAACGGCCGGCAACATCTGCACCGTCAAGGGCGTTGCCGCAGGCACGACGCAGGTGCGCGCGACCTACACCCTGCCGGACGGCACGACGAAGTACGGCTACAAGAGCATCACCGTGACCGGCGCCGTCCGCACGGCCGCCGCGACGGAAGCCGCACCGGCGAAGCGCGGCGTCACGCCGACGGACATCGTCAACGGCGTGACCGGCTCGGCGATCATCGACGGCATGGGCAGCTCCTTCAGCATGGCGGATTTCGAGAAGTACGGCCCGAAGACCGAGGTCTACCTCGCGAAGAATCAGGCGGTCGTCTTCTATCTGGAAAACGGCAAGGCCGGACAGGACGTGCAGATCGGCGCCAAGGCGGTCAACGGCACCGCAGCCGGGCTGACGGTCATCACCCTCAAGAGCAGCAGCGCGGGCGGCGCGACGCAGACCCTGCAAAAGCCGCTTGCCACGGCGACCGAGATGTACTATGAGATCGGCGCCGACCTGACGTGGGATCAGGGCACCTCCTGCGCGATCCTTGTCGCCAACACCGGAGACGGCGTTCTGGCGCTGACGAACCTGCGCAGCAGCGCCGCCGTCAGAATGCAGATCAATAAGGGCATCACCAACGTGGCGCAGTCGATCATGACCCGCGTGGCCGACGGCTCGATGGTCTATGGCGCGGACGGCTACGTCACCGTGGTGGACAGCAGCCCGAAGCCCGATCCCATTGAGCCGACCCCCGACCCGGTCGAACCGACTCCCGATCCGGTCGAGCCGAAGCCCGATCCGGTCGAACCGACTCCCGATCCGGTCGAGCCGAAGCCCGATCCGGTCGAGCCGAAGCCCGATCCGGTCGAGCCGACCCCCGATCCGGTCGACCCGAAGCCGATGCCGAAGTTCACGGATCTGGACGAGGGCGCTTGGTACGAGGCGGGCGTGCGATACGCCGTTGAGGCCGGGCTGATGCGCGGCACCTCCGAGACCACCTTTGAGCCGGACGGCACCCTCACGCGCGCGATGCTCGTCACGGTGCTCTACCGTCTGGCCGGTGAGCCGGACGTGAAGACGGCGCACCGCTTCACCGACGTCCCCGACGGCTGCTGGTACAGCGACGCGGTCGCGTGGGCGGCGGAGACCGGCCTGACCAACGGCGTCAGCGAGACGCGCTTCGCGCCGGACGAGGCGGTCACGCGCGAGCAGATGGTGACCTTCCTCTGGCGCTATGCCGGGCAGCCCGACTCCAAGCAGAGCCTTGAGGGCTTCCCCGACGCGCAGAAGGTCTCCGGCTATGCGCGCACGGCCCTCGCGTGGGCGGTCGAGCACGGCGTCATCGGCGGCAATCGCGTCGGCAGCGTCAACTACCTCGACCCGACGGAGGGCGCAACGAGAGCCCAGATCGCAACGATTTTCATGCGCAGCAAGAATTTGCTTGCAAATGAATAAGTTCTGTGATATGCTATGTTAAGAGAATGAGCAGGTGACGTACAATGAAAAAAATGTATCAGAAACCCGAACTTTTCTTTGAGAACTTCTCCCTCATGGAGGCAATCACGGCGTGCAAGGTAACGGCACAGCAGGGCGACCCGAGCCAGTGCTCTTGGTATGATGCCGAAGGCTTCGGCGTGAATATCTTCACAGCCGACACGGTGATGACCTGCGACTATTTCATGGACCCCTTCGAGGTCGGGACGGAGTTCGTCTTCGGCTCCTGACCATGCGTGATGTGGAAGCCGAAAGGCTTCCACATTGCCGTATCGGGGCGCTTTCATGCCGCCTCCCGATCGAATCAAGAATCAGTATCATACTAGGGAACCTCTGAATCAATCGGCTGCGGCGCTCAGCGGGTCTTTTGCCCCAACTTATCGGTTTGAAAATCTTGAAATCCGAAAAGGATTCCTGCAATTTCCAAACCTCAATTTGGAACAAAATCCCTCGCTGACCGCTCTTGCGATTGAATCAGAGCTTCCCTAGAATCTGTTAAAAAGCTTAAAGAGCTTTTTATAGCGCCAGCGGCGCGTCAGATTCTGCATGAGACGGCGCAGCGTGCATTCGCACGATGCGAGTGTGCAAAGCACACGGGATTCTTGATTCAATATTTGAATCAAGAATCAGTAT
>URLT01000066.1 GCA_900548795.1 uncultured Eubacteriales bacterium | reverse complement strand
GACCTTGTTGACGCCGGGAGACAGTTCGTCGCCGTTTTCTCTCGTGAAGACCTTGACGTCGACAATGATGCCGGCCTCGCCGTGCGGCACCTTCAGGGAGGTGTCGCGCACCTCGCGCGCCTTTTCGCCGAAGATCGCGCGCAGCAGGCGCTCCTCGGCCGTCAGCTCCGTCTCGCCCTTCGGCGTGACCTTGCCGACCAGATAATCGCCGGACTTGACCTCGGCGCCGATGCGGATGACGCCGTCCTCGTCGAGATCCTTGAGGGTATCCTCGCCGACGTTCGGGATGTCGCGGGTGATCTCCTCCGGGCCGAGCTTGGTGTCGCGCGCCTCGGTCTCGTATTCTTCAATGTGGATGGAGGTGAAGACGTCCTCCTTGACGAGGCGCTCGTTGAGCAGGATGGCGTCCTCGTAGTTATAGCCCTCCCATGTGACGAAGCCGATCAGCACGTTTTTGCCCAGCGCGATCTCGCCCTGCGAGCAGGCCGGGCCGTCTGCAATGACCTGCTCGGCCGTCACGCGGTCGCCGACGGCGACGATCGGGCGCTGATTGACGCAGGTGCCCTGGTTGGAGCGGGCGAACTTCGTCAGACGGTAGTCGCGGACGCTGCCGTCGTCATAGCGCACGGAGACACCGTTTGCAGAGACGCGGGTAACAACGCCGTCGCCCTCGGCCTTGACGCAGACCTCGGAGTCCACGGCGCATTTCTGCTCGATGCCGGTGGCGACGATCGGAGCCTCCGTGACCATGAGCGGCACGGCCTGTCTCTGCATGTTCGCGCCCATGAGCGCGCGGTTCGCGTCGTCGTTTTGCAGGAAGGGGATGAAGGCCGTCGCAATGGAGGTCATCATCTTCGGAGAGACGTCCAGATAGTCGATCACGTGCGCATCGACGGCAATGATCTCATTGCGGTGGCGGCAGGTGATGCGGCTGTTGAGAAGCATTCCGTTCTCGTCGACCGGCTCCTTGGCCTGCGCGATATAGTAATCGTCCTCGACGTCGGCAGCCATATATTCGACCTGATCGGTCACGCGGGAGCCGGTGTATTTCCCGTTTTCGTCATAGATGCGCTCGACCTTGCGGTAGGGCGCTTCGACGAAGCCGTATTCGTTGATCTGCGCGAAGCTGGCCAGATAGTTGATCAGGCCGATGTTCGGGCCTTCCGGCGTCTCGATCGGGCACATACGGCCGTAGTGGCTGTAGTGCACGTCTCGCACGTCGAAGGAGGCGCGCTCGCGGCTCAGACCGCCGGGGCCGAGCGCCGAGAGGCGGCGCTTATGCGTCAGCTCGGCAAGCGGGTTATTCTGATCCATAAACTGCGACAGCGGGGAGGAGCCGAAGAACTCCTTGATGACCGCGGTCACGGGGCGGATGTTGATGAGGCTCTGCGGGGTGACGGTGTCGATGTCCTGCATGGTCATGCGCTCGCGCACGACGCGCTCGAGACGGGTGAAGCCCACGCGGAACTGGTTTTGCAGCAGCTCGCCGACGCAGCGCAGGCGGCGGTTGCCGAGATGGTCGATGTCGTCGGTCGTGCCCGCGCCGCAGACGACGCAGGTCAGATAGTTGATGGAGGCAAGAATGTCGTCGACCGTGATGTGCTTGGGGATGAGGTCGTCCAGACGCTCGTCGATCGCGTCGGCCCATTCCTCCTCGGTCATGCCCTTGTCCAGCAGCTCAAAGAGCACCTTGCGGCTGACCTTCTCGCGGATGCCGTACTTGGCCGGGTCAAAATCGACAAAGCGGCTCATGTCGACCATGTTGTTCGAGAAGACCTTGTGCGTCTTCTCGCCGATCTTGATGACCGCCTCGCACACGCCGCGGGCGGAAAGCTCCTGCGCTCTTGCGCGCGTGAGCACCTCGCCGGGCATGGCGAGGATCTCGCCCGTGCGCGGATCAACGACCGGCTCGGCCAGCTCCTGTCCGCTCAGGCGGCTCCAGATGTCGAGCTTTTTGTTGAACTTATAGCGGCCGACCTTGGACACGTCGTAGCGGCGCGGGTCGAAGAACAGACCCTCAATGTAGGAAACGGCGTTGTCCAGCGTGGGCGGCTCGCCCGGACGCAGACGGCGGTAGATCTCGAGCAGGCTGTCCTCGCGGGTCTTGCAGGGATCCTTCTCCATCGTCGCGCGGATGAGATCGTCCTCGCCGAACAGCTCAAGGATCTGCGCGTCCGTCTCCACGCCCATGGCGCGGATGAGGCAGGTGATCGGAAGCTTGCGGTTTTTGTCGATGCGGACATAGAAGGTGTTTTGAAGATCCGTCTCATATTCCAGCCATGCGCCGCGGTACGGGATGACCGTCGCGCTGTAGATGTGCTGGTCGGCCTTGTCGACGGCGTCGCCGTAGTACATGCCGGGGCTTCGCACGATCTGCGAGACGATGACGCGCTCGGCGCCGTTGATGACAAAGGTGCCGCCGTTGGTCATGAGCGGAAATTCGCCCATAAAGATCTCCTGATCCTTGATCTCGCCGGTCTGCTTGTTGAGCAGACGCACGCGAACCTTGATCGGCTTGGAATAGGTGGCGTCGCGCTCCTTGCACTCGTCAACGGTATACTTGGGCTTTTCGTCGAGAGAATAGTCCAGGAAGGACAGCTCGAGATTGCCGGTATAGTCGCTGATGGAGGCCACGTCGCGGAACACCTCGCGCAGTCCCTCGTTCAGGAACCACTCGTAGGAATCCTTCTGGATGCGCAGAAGGTTCGGCATTTGCAGGATCTCCTGATACTTTGCGTAGCTTTTTCGCTCAGTTCGGCCGTATTTTACGTCCTTAACTTGCATATTGAGTCATCACAGCCTTTCTTCATCATGGGTGTGTTGCTTATGAAATTGCTTCGGTCGTCTCTGCGGGCTTGCAGCGACCCTTACGCCGACCGTCAGAATGTGACACACGCGGCGCAGTTGGCACTTTCTCGCCAAGTCCCCTTGTAATCTGCCGCCGGCCGTGGTATAATCGGTGCAGAGAGTGGGAGAATCGGCTTTGCCGATATTTCCGCAGTATAGGCATCTATTTTAGCACTTTCTTTTGCAATCGTCAATCGTTTTTTCGGAAATAATCCGAATTTTTTGAAAAAAATCACTCCGTGCGCCGCCGTTTCGCAAGAAATCGGGTGCACGGAGCTTTTTTATTCCGATGTTACGCTCCGCCGTGCGTCGGCAGGGGCGCTCGGGCGGGAGATTTTCGCAAAAATCAGGCGCGCAAGGCTTTTTTATTCCGCCGTTACGCTCCGCCGTGCGTCGGCAGAGCGCTCGGGCGGGAGATTTTCGCAAAAATCAGGCGCGCAAGGCTTTTTTATTCCGCCGTTACGCTCCGCCGTGCGTCGGCAGAGCGCTCGGGCGGGAGATTTTCGCAAAAATCAGGCGCGCAAGGCTTTTTTATTCCGCCGTTACGCTCCGCCGTGCGTCGGCAGGGCGCTCGGGCGGGAGCTTTTCGCAAAAATCAGGCGCGCAATTTATTCCGCCGTTATGACCCGCCACGCTTCGATCAGCCGCTCGAGCGACCACGCGGCGTTGGCCGGGCTGGTCGACGGGAGCTGCACGGCGCCCCTTCCGAGCGTGGGGCGGATGTACCGGTCGAAGCAGCGCTGAGAGGCTGCGCCGTTGCAAAAAATGCGCGTCACGGGCGCGTGCTCGAGCACGACACGCAGATCGTTCGGCACAACGTCGCGAATGCTGCTGTCGGACGAACCGGCGACGGTGCAGCTTGCGATCGAGTCCCAGAGGGCGAAGCCGTTGTCGAGGATCAAGGCGGTCTTTTCCTCCACGGTCTGCGGCACAGGGCGCCCGGTCAGCGCCGCCATCACGCGCCAGAAGCGGTTTTGCGGGTGGCCGTAAAAGAACCGCGCCGCGCGCGAGGCGACCGAGGGAAACGAGCCGAGGATCAACACGCGCGACTCGGCGCAGAACAGCGGCGGGATCGGATGCACCTGCGGCGCAGGCGTCATCGTCATTTGAGCGCCTGCCTTCCGTTGAGGACGGCCTCGAGCAGTGTGTCGCCGCGGTAGACCAGCTTCAGCGAAAAGAACGGCGCGCGCTGCTCCATCAGGTGAAGGAAGAGCGCGTCGCCCTCCCACTGCGGCAGGCTGTGAAAGCGTTCCTTGGGCACCCATTCCAGCACGCCCTCGTCGCATTCGGTCAGCGCGCCCTCAAAGCCGTCGGCGTGGAACAGGTGCATGTACTCCCCCTCCCACCGGTCGGAGACGAAGGTGACCACGCCGCAATAGCGCCAGCTCGTCAGGCGCAGCCCCGTCTCCTCGCGCGTCTCGCGCAGGAGGCACTCCTCCGGGCTTTCGTTCTCCTCGAATTTTCCGCCGATGCCGACCCACTTGTCGCGGTTCAGGTCGTTTTCTTTTTTCACGCGATGCAGCAGCAGATAGCAGCCGTCGCGCTCGATGTAGCAAAGCGTTGTGTTTTTCATGGCTCCGTCTCCATAAAGACGATCTCGTCGTAGCCCGTCTCGGCGTCCTGCTCCGTTCCGAAGCGCACGCCGTCCAAGATCCCGAGCACCAGCTCGCAGGTGGTGTTGACGATGCAGCCGGGCATCATGTGGCCGCCCAGCGTGGAAAGATCCTCGCGCGAGAGCGCGAGGTGCAGGTGGCAGCGCGCCCGGCCGGCCGTGCCGTTCAGGCTGACGATCTCACACGGCTCGTCGATGCGGCGCACGCGCACGCCCCCGGCGTCGCGCACGACGGCGCGGCTGACGCAGCCGACGGCCGAGAGCACGACCGCCGCGTCGATCTGCCGCTGCGCGCAAAGCGCGCGGATGCTTTCGAGCAGGTCGTCGCCGCGGTGCAGGCGGCGGCAAACGGTTTTCATGGCGATCCCTCCGAAAAAGCGGCCGACACGGGTGTCAGCCGCTCTCATTTGATTTTTTTGATAACTAAACGATGACGCGAATGGCGTCGTGCAGATTTTCCGCGACGCAGTGCGACTGCCCCTCGGCATACTCGCCGTCGAGCGTCCAGTCCAGCTCCGCGGGGCAGTCGATCTCCACGCGGGAGGTCGAGACCATTGTGAGCATCGGCGTGTGATACTCCTGCGTCGTCAGCGCCAGCACGCAGTCGCTCAGCTCAAGAAGACTATGCGGCTTGCGGATAAGCAGCAGCTCAAACAGGCCGTCGTTCATGTCCACCAGCTCCGGCGAGAGCGTCAGCACACCGGCCACGGACGTGGAATTGCTGACTGCGCCGAAGATATAGTCGTCCTCCAGCTCCGTCCCGTCGGCAAGACGGAAGCGCATGTGCGTGCCGCGAATGGAGGTCAGCTCCTTGACGCCCGCCATCAGGTAGGCCATGTGGCCGAGGGCGTTTTTCAGCCCCTGCGGCGTTGCATAGGACGCCCGCGTGAACGCGCCGAAGGAAGCGACATAGGAAAAGCAGCGGCCGTTGAAGCTGCCGATATCCAGCCTGCGCGGCTGTCCAGAGACGATCCGGCGCGCCGCCTCAAGCAGGTTCTTGGGCAGGCCGATGCTGCTGGCGAAGTCGTTGGTGCTCCCGGCAGGGATATAGCCGATGGGCGTGTCCAGCCCGGCCTCGTGCAGGCCGGAGACGACCTCGTTGAGCGTGCCGTCGCCGCCGACGCAGGCAACAAGCTCAAACTCCCCCGCAAGCGAGGCAGCAACGCGGGTCGCGTCGCCGCGCGCGGCGGTCATGTAGGCCGTGACGGCAAAGCCGCCGCGGTTAAAGATGCCGATTATCTCCGCAAGCACCTTGTTTGCCCGTTTTTTCCCCGAGCAGGGGTTCATGATCAAAAGCAGCTTTCTCATGGCAGACTCAGAAAGCGCCGATGCGGCGAAGCTGCGTCAGCAGCAGCACGGCCGCAACAAGCACACCGACGGCAAGGATCAGCCAAAGCTCCTTTGAGCGCGGCTTTCTCATCTTGAAGGGCGTGATATAGAGCAGACCCGTCACGGCCATCAAGACGCAGAGGACCGCGCGGAAATTCCCCTGCTGGAACAGGCGGCCGAAGCGCGTGATCTCCTCGGTGCAGACGCAATAGACCGAAACGACGGAATAAAACAGCGGAAAGATCAGCGCCGAGGCCGTGATCGGAAGGCCGGAATAGCTCTTGCGCGTCTCGTCCGTCTCCTTCTGGCGCTGCTCCTCGGTGACGTTGAAATAGGCAAGGCGGATCAGGCCGGCCAGCACGAACAGCGCGCCGAGCAGGTAGGCATACCAGCGGTAGCCGCACAGCGCAATGGCCAGCACCGCGGGCTGCACGCCAAAGGCGACGACGTCGCAAAGCGAGTCGATTTGGATGCCGAAGGCCTTTTCCTCGTCCGTTCGGTTCTTTTTTGTGCGGGCGATCTTCCCGTCGAACATGTCGCACAGGCCGCAGAAGAGCAGGCAGAAGCTGGCAAGGATCGGGTGCGGATGATTCGCAACGGCGAGCGTGATGCCCCCGATCGCCGAGACGAGGCTCATATAGGTGAGCACCACCGTATAATCATAAATTCCTATCATAATCTCTATCCATCCTTTGGGATTTTCCGTAAATTCGCCCCATTTTCCTTTCTATTATCCCGCATGTGGGCGTGTTCGTCAAGGGTTCGCGGAAAAAAAACGGGGCGGCGGGCGCATATCACTTGTTACGCGTCAAAATTCCCCCGTCGCATACATCAGCGCCGAGAGCGCGCACAGCGGCGCGGTCTCGCAGCGCAGGATGCGCCGACCCAGCGTGCAGATCTTCAGCCCTGCGCGCTCCGCCCGCGCGACCTCCTCCGGCTCGAGGCCGCCCTCCGGGCCGGTCAAGATCGACGCCGTTTGCAGAGGCAGCGCCGCCTCGAGCACGCTGCGAAGGGTTTGCTTTTCCTCGTTTTCATAGAAGCAGACCGCCAGCTCGGCCTGCGCGGCGCGGTCGAGCGCGGCTTGATAGCTCGGCAGAGCGAGCACCTGCGGGATGCGCCCGCGGCGGGACTGCTCGGCAGCGGAGGCGGCGATCTTTTGCCAACGCTCGAGCTTTTTGGCAAGCGATTTCTCATCCGGCCGCGACACGCAGCGCGCGCTCGGGAAGCAGACCACCTCCGCCGCGCCAAGCTCCGTCGCCTTTTGCACGACGTGCTCGAGCTTGTCGCCCTTGGCAAAGGCCATATAGACCGAGCAGCGCGTCGCCGCCTCGCTCTCGGCCGGCAGCGCCTCGCGCACGACCAGCGAGATCTGGCCGGGCGCCACGTCGGAGACCGTGCAGCAAAAATCCGTCCCGGCCGCGTCGCAGACCGTCACCTCGTCGCCGTTTTTCAGGCGCAGCACTCTTGCGTGCGCCGCATTCTCCCCGGTCAGAACCAGAAAGCGGCTGTCCGGCGCGACGGACGGCAAAAAGAATCTGGGCATAAGGCTCCCCCGTTTCGTTGCTTCGGCGGAACCCGGCGCGGAGTTCCCCGTTCTCTTCCCTCTATTGTATCAGAAGTGCGAAAAATCTGCAAGTGCCAAAAAGCCCTTGACAAATGCTGCGCGCAACAATATAATAAAAGTTGCTTGAAGGATGCGTTAAAAACGGGCGCAGGCGCGTTTTCCGGGCGCGCTTTTGCACCGCTTCCGCGCTTTCGCTTTCCTGCACTTTCCTGCATTTTGACCACTTCTCCGGAAGTGGTTTTTTCTTTTGGAGGTCTTATGCGCTTTTGGGAACTGCTCTTTACCGCTGTCGCCCTCTCGATGGACGCCTTCGCCGTCTCGGTCGGCAAGGGGCTGTCCGCTCCGAACGCCTCATGGAGGCAGGGGCTGCTCTGCGGGGCATATTTCGGCGGCTTTCAGGCGCTGATGCCGCTGCTCGGCTATTTGCTCATCGGCACCTTTTCCGACCGGATCCAACGCTTTGACCACTGGATCGCCTTTTTTCTGCTGGCGCTGATCGGAGCGAACATGATCCGCGAGGCCTTCTCCGAGGAGGAGGCCGTGAGCGCCTCGTTCTCCTTCAAAACGATGCTGCTGCTCGCCGTCGCAACGAGCATCGACGCGCTGGCCACGGGCGTGACCTTCCAGCTCACGGGGACGAACATCTGGCTGGCCATCTGTCTGGTCGGCGGCACGACGTTCCTGCTCTCCTTTGCAGGCGTCCGGGTCGGCAGCACGGTCGGCGCGCGCTACCGCTCCAAGGCCGAGCTGGTCGGCGGCGTCATTCTCATCCTGATGGGCGCAAAAATCTTGCTGGAGCATTTGCTTGGAGGCTGATCGTATGGAGCTGTGGGATCTTTACAACGCCAACCGCGAGCCGCTCGGGCGGACGCACCGGCGCGGCGCACCCATGCAGCGCGGGGAATACCATCTGGTCGCGTTCGTCTGGGTCTTCAACGGGCGCGGGAAGCTGCTGCTGACCAAGCGCTCGCCGGAGAAGCTGGCCTATCCCAATTTTTGGGAGAACACCGGCGGCTCGGTGCTCGCCGGGGAGAGCAGCCTGCACGCGATCCGGCGCGAGCTGTTTGAGGAAACGGGCATTCGCGCCGACGAGCGGGAGTTTCACTATATCGACTCCACCAAGGGGCGCACGTGGATCTCCGACACCTATTACATCGTGAAGGACGTGCCTCTGAGCGCGCTGCGGCTGCAGCCCGGCGAGACCTGCGACGCACGCTGGGTCGACCGCCGGGAGCTGGAGGCGCTGATCGGCGCCGGACTGGTCGCGCGGCCGGATGTGCAGCGTCTGCGCCGGCGCAGCGCCCTGCTGACGCAGTTTTTGGGCGCACCCTGAGCTTCCTTAGAAAAATCGAGCCGCCTTGACGGAAATGCTCCGTCGAGGCGGCTCGGTTTTTCAGGAATCAGGATGAAAAAGCGGATCAGCCGTTATAATTGCTGCCGTCAAAGGGAGGCGGCGTCTGCTCCGTGCTCTGCGGGCCGCAGCTCGGGCAGTTGCCGTAAGGATCGAGCGGTGTGCCGCAGCGGAAGCAGAAGCGCGCGCCGTGCGAAGCGGGCGCATCGTTATGCTGCTTCTTGAACTTATCCTTCAGGCCGGAAAGATCGGGCGCGGCAAAAAGATCGCCGCCGTCGCCGCTCTCCCCGTTCTGGTTGCGGAGCTTGCGGTTGATGGAGATGACGTTCTGCACGAGCAGCAGCGCGAGCATCAGCAGCTCATAGACCACGCGCACGACGATCGGCCCGAGGAGCATCATGAGCAGGCCGTAGCCGCCGAGCCACTTGCCGAACACCGTCTGGAAGAGCATGAAGAAGCCGGCAAGGATCACAAACGCCGTGTTGAAGATGTAGAGCGCCTGCATTACCTTGGAGATGATGAGGTACTTGAAGTTGAGCGTGTCGTGGACGAACTTGCCAAGGCCGTTGAGCTTTTCGCGGCGCTTCTCGGGCACGAGGAAAATGAACGCCAGAACCGTTGCCGCAATCGCAAGCACAACGGCGAGAATGGTAAGTCCGTTGCTTGTTCCGTAACTGAAGGATGACATTTGGGAAACCCCCTCTTTTGAAATAGATTGGCACATTCATCTTACCATATTTTTTCAAAAAGTCAAGGGAGGCTCTGAATAAATCGCAAGAGTGGTCAGCGAGATATTTTTCCTGCGGACGGAAGCTTCCAAAGCGGCGGACGCATCCGATTATTGAGGCTCGTTACGATGCGTTTTAGCAGCGCTTTGTCAGAAGTGCAGTAGCAGGCCGCGCCAGATTTGTATATGCCGCGCATAGACAGCACGCATCAAATGTTGTATAATATACCTGTCATTGTAATATACTGTGAGGACTGCACTATGAAACCAGAGCCGATTTACGTGAATATCGACCGCGTGAAGGCGCTCGCGCGGGAGCAGGGGCGCACGCTGTCCTATCTCTGCGCCTGCGTCGGCAAATATCGCAGCTTTCTCTCGGCCGTTCGCCTCGGCTCCGACCGGATCGACGAGGGCCAGCTCCTCATCATCGCCGCCAAGCTCGGCACGACCGTGGACTACCTCACCGACCGGACGGATCGCCCCGGCCTGCCGACGCCGGAGCAGGAGTGCGAGCAGCTCGGCGCGGAGAAGGCGCGGCTGCTCGCCGACATCCGCAAGCTGCCGCCGGAGGCGGTGGAAAGGGTGCAGCACTATCTGGATTTCCTCCGTTGGGAGGAGGAACGCCGAGCATAGAATTGAAACAGGGTGCGCTGCGGCAAAGGCCTTGCAGCGCACCCTGTTCGATTTATTTTTGCCTGTGCGGTCGGCGTCAGCGGTTTTTCTTGGGAAGCTCTGATTCAATCGCAAGAGCGGTCAGTTGGGGCAAAAGACCCGCTGAGCGCCGCAGCCGATTTATTCAGAGGTTCTCTTGAGTCTCACGGCATGACCCAGCCGCAGAGAAAGGCCGATGAGCAGGCCGACGGCCGCGGGCAGCAGCCAGCCGATGCCGAGCTTGTACAGCGGCAGAACGGTGCCGACGGCGTCGATCACGGGCTGCAGGTGCAGCGAGGAGATCAGGCCGGCCGGAAGCGCCTTGAGGAAGTCGAAGATCGCCGCCACGGCGGTGCAGGCGGTCACGGAGATATAAACGCGGCAGTCGTGGCCGAACAGGCCGCCAAACAGCCCGAGCAGGATGAGCGTGATGGCCAGCGGATAGAGCAGCATCAGCACCGGCACGGAATAGGCGACGATCGAATTCAGGCCGAGGTTGGCGATAAGGAAGGACGCCGCGCTGAAGATCACCGCCCAGACGCGGTACTTCGGGCCGCGCGGGAACATGGCGCAGAAGGTCTCTCCGCAGCTAACGACCAAGCCGACCGAGGTTTTCAGGCAGGCAAGCGTCACCGTCGCGGCCAGAAGCCACGCGCCGACCTTTCCGAAATAGTGCTTCGCGATGAGCGCAAGCACCTCGCCGCCGTTTTCGCAGCTCCCGCCGAGGCCGGCGATCTGCGTGCCGACGAGCGTCACGGCGACATAGATCCCAGCCATGATGAGGCAGCTAAACAAGCC
>URLT01000065.1 GCA_900548795.1 uncultured Eubacteriales bacterium | reverse complement strand
AAGTTGGGACAAAAGACCCGCTGAGCGCCGCAGCCGATTTATTCAGAGGTTCCCTAGTATGATGCAGCCGGTGCTTCATAAGCCGTCTTTGATTCGATTGCAGTATAATTTTCAACAAATCTTGCAAATCTTCCCGGCCGAAACCGCGCAAACCCGCGCCGTTCGGTCAAGGGAAGTTTTTGTTTATCCAAATTGGCGAGAATTTGGGAGGTAAACGAGCCAAAAAGCGTGAAATAGTAGTACCGTGGCGAAAAATCAAAACAGTGAGGAAGAAGCATGAAAAAAATCATCTTATTTTTGCTGACGCTCCTGCTGCTCTGCGGCGCGGCGTCGGCGGCGACGGTGGTTCCCGGCGGCGGCACGATCGGCCTGTCACTGACGGTCGACGGCGCGGCGATCGTGTCGTTTTCGCGCGACGAGCCGCGGCGCGCCGGGTTGGAATGCGGCGACGTCATCACGGCGGTGGACGGCAAGGCGGTCGAAGGCGTCGCCGAGGTGGTCGCCGCCGTTGCGCAGAGCGAGGGCAGGCCGCTGCGCCTGACGGTGCGGCGCGAGCGCGAGACAAAGGACGTGCGCCTTGCGCCGGCTCGAGCCGACGGCGGCTCGGACTCTGCCTGCGCGACCGCCTGACGGGCATCGGAACGGTGACCTATTACGAGCCGCAGAGCGGTGCGTTCGCCGCGCTCGGCCACGGCGTGAGCGAGGGCGGCGCGCTGCTCCCGCTGCGCGAGGGCGCGGCGCTGGAGTCGGAGGTCGTCTCGGTCGTGCGCGGGCAGGACGGTGCGGCCGGGACGCTGCGCGGCGCGGTCGCGGGCGGGCGCATCTGCGGCAGCATCTCGGAAAACACCCCGCAGGGCATCTACGGCACGATGGCCGCGCCCGACGGGCAGACCGTGCAGACCGGCGCGGCGCACGTCGGCAGCGCCGTGATCCGCGCCAATGTCCGCGGCACGGAGATCCGCGATTATTCCGTGCAGATCCGCTCGGTCAACGAGCGCGCGGGGCAGAAGAATCTGCTGCTCGAGGTCACGGACGCGGCGCTGCTGGAGCAAACCGGCGGCATCGTGCAGGGCATGAGCGGCAGCCCGATCCTGCAGGATGGGCGGCTCGTCGGGGCGGTCACGCACGTTTTGCTCGACGACCCGACGCAGGGCTACGGGATCCTGATCGACCGGATGCTGAGCGCGGCCTAGGGAAGCTCTGAATCCCGTGTGCTGCGCCGTCTTATGCAGAATCTGACGCGCCGAAGCAAACGCCCGGAGGCAGTGCAGCCTTGCACCGCCTCCGGGCGTTTTTTATCAACCGATCAATCCTCCATGCCGTCGATGCGGACGCGGTCGACGCCATTGGCGTTGAATTCCTCTATGTAACGATCCATGCGCTCCGTGAGCGCGCCGTACTCCGAGGCGCGGCCGTCCTCCTCGAGGTCGCGCTTGGCCAGCTCCTCGGCCAGAATGTCGAAAAACACGCCGTCCTCGTAGTAGGCGATGGCGTCCTGAATGCCGCCCTCCTCGAAGGCGCGCGAGGGAAAGCTGACGCCCAGCCGCGTCTCGACCAGCGCCGCAAGCGGCGTCCCCTTGCAAAGGCCGAACAGCTTGCTCTCCAGCCGGTCATATTCCTCGATCCGGTCGTCGCCGCGCGTGGCGTTGAGGATCCAGTTGCCGATGTAAACCAGATCCAGCAGCGACCGAAATTCGTTGTTTGACAGTTCAAACGTCATATTTGCACATCCTTTCCGCCCACGGCGCAGTCTGCTTCTCTTTATTATACCAGCACCGCGCGGAATTTTCCACTGCAAAAATAAAAATACTACTTGTATTTACGGGGTAAATCATATATATTATACTGGAATCTGTTAAAAAGCTTGAAGCGCTTTTTATAGCGCCGACGGCGCGTCAGATTTTCATAAGACGGCGCAGCGTGCTTTCGCGCGATGCGAGTGCTCGCAGCACACGGAGTTCTTGATTCAACATTTGAATCATGGATCCGTATTGGTATCAATAATTCCGGCGGGTTCGTGCGATCCGCCCAGATTCGGGAGGCTTTTTGTGAAAAAGCTCAGTGTTTGCGTCCTGTTCGGCGGCATGTCTCCGGAGCACGAGGTCTCTCTGCGCTCCGCCGAATCCGTGCTGAACCGTTTGGATAAACAAAAATACAATCTCTTTCCGGTCGGCATCACCAAGCGCGGGGACTGGATCCTTTACGGCGGCGAGGACTACTCCGATCTGCCCGGCGGCGTCTGGGAGACGTGCCCGGCAAACCGCCGCGCGGCGCTTTCCCCGGTGCGCGGGCAGGGGCTGCTCAGCTTCGAGGGCGACTGCGTCGTCCGCGAGCATATCGACGTCGTCTTCCCCGTGCTGCATGGGGAGCACGGCGAGGACGGCACGGTGCAGGGGCTTCTGCGGCTGGCCGGCCTGCCCTTTGTCGGGCCGGACGTCGCCGCGAGCGCCGTCTGCATGGACAAGACCCTGACCAAGCTCGTGGCCGACCACGCCGGCATCCGGCAGGCGGCGTGGGAACTGGTGAATGCGTCGTCTCTGCGCGACGACTGCACGAGGCTGCTCGAGCGGCTCGAGGCGCGCTTTGCCTATCCGATGTTCGTCAAGCCCGCCGGGACGGGCTCGTCGGTCGGCGTTTCCAAGGTGAAGGATCGCGCGGCGCTCGAGCGCGCCCTGCGCGAGGCGGCGAAATTCGACAAAAAAATCCTCGTCGAGGAATTCATCGACGGGCAGGAGATCGAGGTCGCCGTGCTCGGCAACGACGCTCCGGCGGCGTCGGTCTGCGGCGAGATCGTCGCGGGTGCGGATTTTTACGACTACGACGCGAAATATCTCTCCGACTGCGCAAGGCTCGTCATCCCGGCCGAGCTGGACGAGGCCGTCTCCGAGCGCGTGCGCGACACGGCCATCCGCGCCTACCGCGCGCTGGGCTGCCGCGGGCTGTCGCGCGTCGACTTCTTCGTGACGCGCGCAGAGCAGGAGGTCGTGTTCAACGAGATCAACACGATCCCCGGCTTCACCTCGATCTCAATGTATCCGAAGCTCTTTGAGGCCAGCGGCATCCCCTACCCGGCGCTGCTGGATCGTCTGATCGAGCTTGCGCTCGAAGCATGAGCCGGCCGGTCATTTTGCGCATCGACAGCCTGCAGCAGACGCCCGACGGCGAGCCGGAGCGCACCCGGCTGACCACCGCAGGCACGCTCGAGACGGACGGCGAGGCCGTCGTGCTGACCTACGAGGAGAGCGCGCTGACCGGGCTGGAGGGCACGGTGACGAGCTTCCGCGTGGAGCCGACGCGCGCCGTGCTCGAGCGCCGCGGCACGCTGGAGTCGCGGATGGTCTTTCAGCCCGGCGTGGAGGATTGCTCTCTCTACGACATGGGCTTCGGCGCGCTGATGATCCGCGTGCGCGGCGTTGAGCTGCGCTCAGACCTCAGCCCGGACGGCGGCACGCTCGAGATCCGCTACGAGGTCGTGATCGAGGAGGAGGCGGCCGGGAGCGTCGCCTACCGCATCGAGGTGCACCCGGCCGAGCCGGAGGAAAAAACGGAGGAGGATCCCCGATGAATTGGCTCTTCAGACGTGCGCGGCGGCCGCTCGTGCAGAGCAGCCCCGAGGAATGGAAGCGGCAGTGGCAGTCGCTGGTTCCGCCCGAGAATCGGGACGTCCCGATCACGCTCGACGGCCAAACCGTCGTTGCCTTCGTGCAGGTCAATCAATTCGTGATGATGCTTCAGGACGGGCTGCTGATGGAAAGCACGTTCTTCGACGTCTGCAAGTTTTTCCAGCGCGCGGGCTATCATGTGATCTGGCTGATGCGCTGCATTCAGGACGTCCATAACGGCTACCTGCGCCGCTCCGGCAAGACCGACGGGCGTCAGCAGCTCCGCTGGATCTGGCGCAAGCCGACGACGAACTTCGGCCGCTGGAGCTCCGACAATCTTCACGCGAGCATTCTTTTGCAGGTCGAGCAGCTCCCTGACGAGCCGCTTCCGACGAGCTGCGCGCCGATCCTGCAGCGCGTGACATGGGCCGAGAGCGACGACGCGACAAAGATGATCCCCTCAAAAACTTATTTTTACACCGTCCCCAGCCCGGCCAACCCGGCCGAGCTGCTGCGCTGGCTCAACGGCGCGTCTTTGAGCAAGAGCCGCGCGCAATCAACCCGCCGCTAGTCATAGGGCGACATTTGCCTGCCCAGTCCTTTGTTCCTGCAATGACATCGGGAGGTTTTTTCGGGTTTTTGAAAACAGATTCTGACCTACAAGGAACAATCACAGATGCTTTCGATTTTTGAGCAAAGCGGAGCGGTCACACTGACAAAACCCATCGGTTTTCCCGCAAAACCCATCCGTTTTGTCATTGCGAGGAGCGAAGCGACGCGGCAATCTTTAAGGTATCGACGCGGGATGCCGGAACAACAGAAGCAGCACGCAAGCGCCAAGGGAGAAGTCCCTGTGCGCTTGCGTGCTGTTTTCGAATACACATTATTTTCTTTATTTTCCTTGTTTTTATTGGGCTTTGTTCCTTTTTTCGTCTTTGAATGCACGATGTTCTTCTTTTTTCGCTCCGGGATTCCATTTTGCTCACTTAAAGATTGCCACGTCGGGCTTGCGCCCTCCTCGCAATGACACATCGGGGACGGGTGCGTATTTTTGGGGCGCGGCGCAGAACGAGCGCAGTTGCTCGGGTGCTCCGGGAATCGTTCCGGGATGCCATGCTGCCGACTTAAAGATTGCCGCGTCGGGCGCACGCGCCCTCCTCGCAATGACACGTGTGGGGGAGCGGGCGCGTATTTTCGGAACGGAGAACGAATCGGTGCGTTGCTCGGGCATTCCGGGAATCGGTGCGTCGCTCGGGTGCTTTGAGAATCGGTGTGGTCGCTCGGGCGCACCGGGGATCGGCATCAGGCCTTGAGCACGTCTTTATTATTGACGAAATATTCCACGCCGGAATAGAGCGTCGTGACGGTGATGAGCGCGACGACGACCCATTCCAGAATGACGCTGAAGCTTGCGCAGATATAGGTCTCGGCAAGCGTGAGGAAGAATTCGCCGCGGAAGAACAGCATCGTGCAGATGCCGGCCATGGTGACGGCGGTCTTGATCTTGCCGGATTTTGCCGCCGCGATCACGCGCCCGCTGCTCGCCGCGACCATGCGCAGGCCGCTGACCGCAAACTCACGCGTCAGAACGACCATAAGCGCCCACGCCGGGAAGCTGCCCCATTCGCAGAACATGGCCATGGCGGCGATGACGAGCACCTTGTCGGCCAGCGGGTCGAGAAATTTGCCGAGGTCGCTGACCTGATGATAGGCGCGGGCGATCTTGCCGTCGACGAGGTCGGTCAGGCTGGCGATGACGAACACGGCGAAGGCCGCGTAGCACATGGCCTCGGAGCGGACGCTCCAATACATCAGGATTAGGAAGACCGGGATCAGAAAAATACGCACAAGGGTGATTTTTGTTGCGGTGGTCATGCCTCTACCTCCCCGTAAAGGTCGCCGTCGCGGGCGCCCTCGATGCGCACCGTGACGAAATCGCCGACGCGGACGGGCGTCCGGCTCGTGAAGCTCACGCGGCCGTCGATGTCGGGCGAATCGGCGTAGCTTCTGCCGTACCAGCAGGCGTTTTCGTCGTCATAGCCGTCGCAGAGCACCTCGAGCGCCGTGCCGACGCGGGCGGCGTTGTATTCGTCCATGATGCGCGATTGCAGCTCGTTGATGTACTCGGCGCGGCGCGCCGCGACCTCCTGCTCGGGATAGTCCATCTTGGCCGCCGCCGTGCCCTCCTCCGGGGAGAACACGAACGCGCCGACGCGCTCGAGCTTATGCTCCCTGAGCCAGTTGCACAGCTCCTCAAACTCGGCCTCGCCCTCGCCGGGCAGGCCGCTGATGAGGCTCGTGCGGAACACGGCGTCGGGGATGCGCGCGCGGATCTTGGCAAACAGGGCGTCCAGCTCCTGCCGCGTGCCGCGGCGGTTCATCTTTTTGAGGATGCTCGCGTTGACGTGCTGGATCGGAATGTCGAAATAGTGGACGAGCTTCGGCTCGGAGGCGATCGTCTCGATCAGCTCGTCGGTCATCTCGTCGGGGTAGAGGTAATGCACGCGGATCCAGTGCAGGCCGTCGATTTTGCAAAGCTCGCGCAGCAGCTCCGGGAGCTTGCGCTCGCCGTAGCGGTCGATGCCGTAGCGGCTGGTGTCCTGCGCGACGACGATCAGCTCCCTGACGCCGCCGTCGGCCAGCAGGCGCGCCTCATAGAGGCAGTCCTCCATGCTCCGGCTGCGGAAGCGGCCGCGCAGCTTCGGGATCACGCAGTAGGAGCAGCGGTTGTCGCAGCCCTCGGCGATCTTGAGATAGGCATAGTGCTCCGGCGTGGTCAGGACGCGGCCCAGCTCGTCGCCGGGCAGGTCGATGTCGCCGAATTCGACGAATTTCCGCTCGTCGAGCAGCGCGCGCACCGCCGTGACGACGCTGCCGTAGCTGCCCGTGCCCAGAACGCCGTCGACCTCGGGCAGCTCCTTGAGGATCTCGTTCTGATAGCGCTGAGACAGGCAGCCCGTGACCAGAATTTTGCCGATGATGCCCTGCTCCTTGAGCTGCCCCATGGCGAGAATGTTATCGATGGCCTCGCTCTTGGCAGAGTCGATGAAGCCGCAGGTGTTGATAATGACCACGTCCGCGCCCTCGACCGAGGGCAGCAGCTCGTAGCCCGCCTCCCTCAGCAGATAGAGCATGTGCTCCGCGTTGACCTGATTCTTCGCGCAGCCGAGGGAGATCATCCCAATGCGCTTGCCCATAAGCGTTTCCCTTCCTTGTTTTGTCTCGATTTATTCCGGGAAGTCCCCGTCCGGCGCGTAGCGCTCGAGCGCCCGCCGGATGTCCTCCCACCGGTGCCCCCGGCGCAGCAGCGCGTCGGCGGCCTTTTTTTGTTCCTTACGATCCGGCGTCGTCCCGCGAAAGCGCTTTTGCAGGAAGGCGTCGATCGCCTCGTCGCAGGAGTCAAGCGCCTCAAGCGCCTCGTCCCACAGCTCGCGCGGCACGTGCTTTTGATAAAGCGTCTGCCGGATGCGCGCCGCACCGTAGCCCTTGGCCGCGCCGCTGCGCACGATCTGCGCGGCGACGGCCGCGTCGTTGAGCAGGTTCAGCTCCCGCAGCCACTGCACGGCCAGCGCCGCGTGCTCCGGGCTTTCGCCCTTCTGCACAAGGCGGCTTTGCAGCTCCTCGCCGGTGACGGGCGCAGCGGCCAGAATGCGCACGGCGCGCTCCTTGGCCGAGGCCAAAGCCGCGTCGTCGCGCAGGACGTCGAGCGCGGCCTCCGGCAGGCTCATGCCGGGAATCAGGCCGTGCTCCGCCACGACCGACGGCAGGACGAGCAGCGTCTGCCCATCCTCAAAGCGCAGGCGCAGCTTGCCCGCGGGCGACTGCGTCTGCTCGATCGCCTCAAGCCTCATCAAAATCCTCGGCCGAGACGTCCACGGCCTTGCCGGCGGGCTTTGCGGCCGCGCGGCGGCTGTTCTGGAGCTGGCTCAGATGCTCGCGCACCTTGGCCTCCAGCTCGGTGGCAAGCTCCGGGTGATCGGCGATATACTGCTTGGCGTTGTCGCGACCCTGCCCGATGCGCTCGTCTCCGACGGAGAACCAGCTTCCGCTCTTGTTGACCAGCTCCATCTCGACGGCAATGTCGAGCAGCTCACCGTATTTCGAGATGCCCTCGCCGTACATGATGTCGAAAATCGCCTCGCGGAACGGGGGCGCGACCTTGTTCTTGATGACCTTGACGCGCGTGCGGTTGCCGATGAGGGTGGTGCCGTTCTTGATCGCCTCGATCTTGCGCACGTCGAGGCGCACGGAGGCGTAAAATTTCAGAGCGTTGCCGCCGGTGGTCGTCTCGGGGTTGCCGTACATGACGCCGATCTTCATGCGAAGCTGGTTGATGAAGATGACGATGCAGTTCGTCTTGGCGACGGCGCCGGCCAGCTTGCGCAGCGCCTGAGACATCATGCGCGCCTGAAGGCCGACGAAGGAATCGCCCATCTCGCCCTCGATCTCGGCGCGGGGCGTCAGCGCGGCGACGGAGTCGACGACGATCACGTCCAGCGCGCCGGAGCGAACCAGCGCCTCGGTGATGTCGAGCGCCTGCTCGCCGGTGTCCGGCTGAGAGACGAGCATGGAGTCAATGTCCACGCCGATTGCCTCGGCATAGACCGGATCGAGCGCGTGCTCCGCGTCGACGAAGGCGACCTCGCCGCCGCGCTTCTGCGCCTCGGCCAGCACGTGCAGCGCCAGCGTGGTCTTGCCCGAGGACTCCGGGCCGTAGATCTCGACGATCCTGCCGCGCGGCAGGCCGCCGATGCCGAGCGCGGCGTCCAGCGCCAGCGAGCCGGTCGGGATGGCGTCGACGTTCAGCTCCGGGCGGTCGCCCAGACGCATGACCGCGCCCTTGCCGTAGCTTTTTTCGATCTGTCCGAGCGCCGTTGCCAGCGCCTTTTTCTTATCCTCCGCGGGGGACGGAGCTTCATACGCGGGTTTTTTCTGTGCCATGGTTTACGCTTCCTCTCTCTTGCGGGCGAGCACCGCCCGCGTGATCTCCGCCGTGTCTTTTTTCAGCTCGGTCACGTCGTAGCCGTGCCGCTCGAGCAGGGAGCAGACGGCGTCCTCCTGCCCCATGCCGAATTCCAAGCAGATCCATCCGCCCGGCTTGAGGACGGAGGAATAATTTTTCAGGATCGCGCGATAAAGCTCCAGCCCGTCGCTGCCGCCGTCGAGCGCAAGGCGCGGCTCGTAATCGCGCACGGACGGGTCGAGCGTCTCCAGCTCGGCAGTCGGGATATAGGGCGGGTTGGAGACGATGAGGTCAAAGGTGCCGAGGAACTCCGTCGCGGGCTTGCGCACGTCGAGCGGGATGCAGGTCACGCGGCCGTTGAGCCGCTGCTGCTGCACATTTTTCCGCGCCACGCGCAGCGCCGCCGGGGAAAGATCGGCCAGCGTGACGTGCGCGTCGCGCACGCGCTTGGCCACGGCCAGCCCGATGCAGCCCGAGCCGGTGCAAAGATCCAGCACGCGCGGGTCGCGCTCGAGAAACAGCGCCTTTTTGACCGCGAGGTCGGTCACGACCATCGTGTCGTCGCGCGGGATGAGCACATCCGGCGTGACGGTCAGGGTCATGTCGTAAAAATCCCACTGCCCGAGGATATAGGGCATGGGCTCGCCCGCGAGGAAGCGCTCCAGATAAGCCTCGACGCAGGCGCAGATCTCCTGAGAGGCATAAAGCTCGCGGTCGGAGATGAGCTGCTCCGGCGTTTTGCCGGAGGCCGCGCAGACCAGCTCGCGGGCGACGTTTCCGGCGTTCTCGCCCTCGCCCGGCCGAAGCCGACGCCGCGCCGTCAGGTACAGCTCGGCATATTTTTTCACCATCGGTCGGCGCCCTCCTGCTCCGGGAGCACCTGCGTGAGCGCCTCGATGCCGACCTCGATCATGGAGTCGTCCGGCTCGTTGGTCGTCAGGTATTGCAGCCACATGCCGGGCGCCGACAGCGCCCGCGTGAGCCAATTGTCATGGCGGCCGACCAGACGGTTGAATTCATAGCTGATGCCCACCACGATCGGCAGGAGCAGCAGCCGCAGCGCCACGCGGAACAGCGCCTCGAGCGCGCGGCTTCGGAACTCCGGCGTGACCGGCGCAAGGAGCTGCGTCGCCACGGAGAAGACCAGAATGGAGATGATGATAACGACGAACAGGAAGCTCGTGCCGCAGCGCGGGTGCAGACGGGTCTGCTTGCGGACGTTCTCGACCGTCAGGGGCAGACGCGCCTCGTAGCAGCGGATGGTCTTATGCTCCGCGCCGTGATAGGCAAAGACGCGCTTCATGTCCTTCATGCGCGAGACAAGGAACATATACGTCAGGAAGATGACGATGCGCACCAGACCCTCGAGCAGGTTTCGCACCAGCTCGTTGGCCGTGAGGAAGCGGTTGATGACGCTGCCGATCAGAGACGGCAGGACGATGAACAGCGCCACGGAGAAGGCGATGCCGACGACGACCGCCAGCGTGGTCATGACGCTCTGCGCCTTCTCGGAGGACAGGTGCTTTTCCAGCCACGCGTCGAGCTTGGACTGCGGCTCCTGCGCGGCCTCCTCGTCGTCCTCGGCGTAGACGTCGGCGGAATAGAGCAGCGCCGTCACGCCCATTTTCATCGACGCGCAGAAGTTGAACACGCCGCGGATCAACGGCAGCTTCTTCAGCGAGAAGCCCTCGCTGACCTTGCGCGGCTCGGTCTTGACGCGCAGGCCGTCCTTTTTGCGCACGACCACGGAGGATTTGTCCGGGCCGAGCATCATGATGCCCTCGATCAGCGCCTGACCGCCGATCATGGTCTTGAATTTTTCGTTGGATTCGACTTTTTTTGCCATAGCAGCTCCTTATGAGACAGGAAGACGGATGGTGACGAGCGTGCCGCCGCCGGGGGCGTTCTCGAGCGTCAGCGTGCCGTTGTGCATCGAGACGATCTCCTCGCAGACCGCCAGACCGATGCCGCTTCCGCGCGCCTTGGACGAGCCCTTGTAGAATTTTTTCTTAACGAGCGGCAGCTCCTCTGCGGGGATGCCGCAGCCGAAATCGCGGATGCGCACGACGATCTCATCGTCCTCGCAGCGCATCTCGGCCGTGATCTTGCCGCCCTCGCCGCCGTGCTTGACGGCGTTATCCAAAATATTCAGGAAGACCTGACGCAGGCGCTCGCGGTCGCAGGGGATCTCGGGGATGTCCTCGTCGTTTTCGAGGTATTCCAGCTCGATGCCCTCGCGCTGCAGGCGCGAGCCGTACATAAACACCGTGTCCTCAAACTCGGCGCGCAGGTCGGCCGGGGCGACGTTGAGCGTGAAGCGGCCGTCCTGCATCCGGGTGAATTCGAGCAGATCCTCGACCAGCCCCGTCAGGCGGCGCGTCTCGCGCAGGATGATGTTCAGCCCGCGCTGCGCCTCGGCCGTTTCAACGCTGCCGCCGCCGGACAGGAGCGTCTCGCTCCAGCCGCCGATGGCCGTCAGCGGCGTGCGCAGCTCGTGCGACACGCGCGACATGAATT
>URLT01000064.1 GCA_900548795.1 uncultured Eubacteriales bacterium | reverse complement strand
GTTGCCTCCGGCAAGCCTGACGGAGGTATAGGCGCAGTCCACGCCGGTGTAAAAAAACTGCACCCAGTAGCTTCTGTAAGCGCTGTCGGCGCGGTAATGATAGCCGACGCCCATGTGCGCATAATTCGGCGAAAGAATGTTACCCCGGTGTTCCGTGCTGTTCATCCAGCCCTGCATAACGTCGTCCGCCGCGGCATAGCCTGCGGCGATGTTTTCGCCCATCCGAGTGTAGCGATCCGAAAGCACCGTGAAGCAGCTCGAGCCGTCCGGGCGCGTGTGCGACATCCGCGTGCAAAGCTCCTCGGCGCGAATATCGCAAGCGCGCTGCAAAAACGGCGTCGTGCTGACCGGGCGCAGCCCTGCCTTCACGCGCTCCCGGTTTGTTAGGAGCAGAACGTCCCACTCCGGCGCCGACAGTCCGGCCTCCTGCGGCAAAGAGGCAGCCGACGCCGGAAGCACCGCGCCCGCCAAAAGCGCCAAGCAAAGCAGCAATGCAGCGAATTTCTTCATCATTTGACCCTCCAATCGTAAAAAGCAAAATCCCGAACGCTTTCGCATTCGGGATGTTGGAGCTGCTATCCAGATTCGAACTGGAGACCTCATCCTTACCAAGGATGCGCTCTACCTGCTGAGCTATAGCAGCATTTCTCAGACAGCTCTGATATTATAGCAAGGATACGGGAATTTGTCAATCACTATTTTCTCTTTTTGCGAAATTTTTCAAAAATCTGCAATGCGGCACGGTTCCGGAAAAAATATTTTGCTTTTTATCAAATTGTGGAACACAAAACGCACATTATCGTCTATAATAGTATTGGACGATCAAAGGAATCTCTGAATCAATCGGCTGCGGCGTGCAGCGGGTCTTTTGCCCCAACTTGTCGGTTTGAAACAAAATCCCTCGCTGACCGCTCTTGCGATTGAATCAGAGCTTTCCAAAAACTGCGCAGTGCGGCTCCGCCGCCCGGCCGTTTTTCCGGAAAGAGAAAAACCGCACATGGAGGAGAAAATGGACGAATACGATTACAGAGGTGAGCGGCGTCGCCGTTCTGACAGCTATTACGACGAATACCGGCCGGGCACCTACCGCCGGCCGCCGAACGCAAGGCGCAAGCCGCCGCGCAGCAAAAGGCGAAAAAAACGCGTCTGGCCGTGGGTGCTGCTCGGTCTGCTGCTCTTTGTGCTTTGCCTGACGGCCACGCGCTGGAAGCTTCGCCTCACGCTGGAGCAGGGCGAGTCCGTCCATGCCGAATATGGCGAGCCGTTCGAGGATCCGGGCGTCCAGGCGCGGCTTTGCACCGCCCTGTTCAAAAACGGGCTGTTCCCCGTCAGCGTGAAGACCGAGGGAGCCGTCGACACGGATTCGCTGGGTCGCAGTGAGCTGACCTATCGCGCCCGCTTCCTGTGGCTTCGCGCCGAGAAAACGCGGCAGGTCGACGTGGTCGACACAACGCCGCCGGTCATCACGCTCAAAAGCGACCCGGAGCACCGCACGCTTTCCAACCATCCCTATGAGGAGGAGGGCTTCACGGCCGTCGACCGCCATGACGGCGATGTGACGGGAAAGGTCGTTCGCGAGGAGCGCGACGGCTACGTCTATTACCGCGTGACGGATTCCTCGGGCAACACTGCCACGGCGAAGCGCGAGATCCAATATTACGACCCGAATCCGCCGGAGCTGACGCTCAAGGGCGGCGACCCCTTCCAGATCACGGTCGGCTCGGAGTTCCAGGATCCGGGCTGCGAGGCCGTGGACGACTGCGACGGCGACATCACCGACCGCGTGCAGGTCGAGGGCTCGGTCGACACCTCTGCCGTCGGCGAATACACCCTGACCTACTCGGTCTGCGACAGCTTCGGCAATCCGGCGACCGCCACGCGGACGGTCAAGGTCGTGCAGCAGATCGAAACGATCGATCCCGGGGACAAGGTCATTTACCTGACCTTTGACGACGGCCCCAGCCAATACACGCAGCAGCTGCTCGACGTGCTGGACAAATACGGCGTCAAGGTGACCTTCTTCGTGGTGGACACCGGCTATGCCGACCTGATCTCCGAGGAATACCGGCGCGGTCACAGCGTCGCGGTGCACACGGCGAGCCATAATTACGACACGGTCTATGCCAGCGAGGATGCGTATTTTGCCGATTTTGCAAAAATGCAGCAGATCATTGCCGACAAGACCGGAGGATACCAAACCACGATGTTCCGCTTCCCCGGCGGGAGCTCCAACACCGTCAGCCGCTTCAACCCGGGCATCATGACCCGCCTGACGCAGGAGGCCACGGCGCGCGGTCTGCAATATTACGACTGGAACGTCTCCAGCGGCGATGCCGGCGAGACGACCAGCACCGATCAGGTCTATCAGAACGTCATCAACGGCTGCAGCAGCCACAACGTCTCAATCGTTTTGCAGCACGACATCAAGGGCTTCAGTGTCGACGCGGTGGAGCGGATCATCCAGTGGGGTCTGGCAAACGGCTATACCTTCCTCCCGCTGACGCCCAGCAGCCCGAAGTCTCACCACGGCATCAACAATTGATCTCCGCATTTTCCCGATTTTTCAAACGGCGGCGCCCCCCGGCTCGGGAGGCGCCGCCGTTTTTTCTGTCGGAGCGTTTGCAGGGCAGCTATGCGTCCGGTCGCAGCAGCCCGCGCAGCGGAAGATAGAGCAGATAGCCGAGCGCGCCGCCGATCGTATTGGTGATGACGTCCGTAATATCCGACCTGCGCAGCTCGCTCAGCAGCGGCTGCAGCAGCTCGATGCCGAGGGTCAGCACAAGCGTCCAGCCGAGGCAGCACAAAAATCTGCGCCGCTTGAGCGTCGGCAGAAGAAAGCCGAACGGGATCGTCAGCAAAACGTTCAGGAGGATCTGCCGCTCTGCATCTCCGTGCCCGAGCAGATAATCGTCAAACGGCTTCATATGCATCGGGCGGTACGGATGCCGCCCCAGCTCGGGCAGCGCCGTGAGCACCGGCATAAGCGTAAAATACGCCACGCCGCACAAATAAAGAAAAAATACGGTGCACAGCACGGCGTGGCGCGTCCCCTTGCGCTTCCACTTGGGAAACAGCAGCAGGAAGAGCAGCAGCGCCACCAGCAGATCGGGCGCAAGCCTCAGAAATTTTACCATGGGATCCCCCCGAAGCCGGAGGCCTCCCCGTCGCTCGGAGAGGCCTCCCGGATGTACTTATTTTGATCTTGAGACCAGCTCCACATGCGGATACGGAAAGGTGATGCCGTCGGCCTCAAAGGCGCGCTTGACAGCCTCGTTCACGGCAAACCGCGCCGTGAGGTATTCGTCGTTTTTCACCCAGAGCTGGAGCTCATATAAAATGCCGCTGTCCTGATATTCCTTGATCCCGACGAAGGTCGCAGTGTCGGCAAGGCGGTGCGGGCAGTCCGCCGCACGAAGGAGCGCAGCCTTGACCGCGTCGGGGTCGTCCTCGTAGGACGCCGCAACGTCGATGTCGAGGCGGCGCTTCCCGTTAGCGGAATAGTTCACGATGCAGGCCGTCGAGGCTGAGCTGTTCGGAAGATAGACCGTCTGACCGGCGAAGGTATCGATGCAGGTGTAGGTCATGCCGATCTCGCGGACGATGCCGCTCTGCTCGCCGATCTGCACATGGTCGCCCACGCGGAACGGCCGACTCGTCAGGATGGTCAGGCTGCCGACCACGTTGGTCAGTGTGCTCTGCACGGCCAGCGAGATTCCGAGAGAGACAACGCCCAAAATGGCGATCAGCGACGAAACGTCCACGCCGAGGCCGCTGGCGGCGATCAGGATCACGATGCCGTCGAGCAGCACGCGCAGCAGCGTGCGCAAAAAGCCGAAGGCCGTGTGATCCAGCTTGGAGCGATGCGAAAGACGGTCGAAGAGCTTCATCAGCAGCTTGACCAGCGCAAAGCCGACCGCAAGGATCACGAGCGCAGGGATCAGCTTTTCAAGTGTCAGCGAGGCAAAAAAATGCTTGATGTCCTGCCATTTCATGCCTCTGTCGTCTCCTTCAGCTCAGGCAGGCTGTTTTTGTCCGCATTGACATAGGTCATCAGCTCGTCGCCCGTGATCGTCTCTTTTTGCAGCAGATACAGCGAGATCTCGTCGAGCAGCTCCCGATGCCCTGCGAGGAGCTGCTTGGCCGTCTCGTAGCACGAGCTGAGCAGCTTGCGCACCTCCTCGTCGGCCGTGGCCGCCGTGGTCTGCGCGCAGTCCATATAGGACTGGCCGTCCAGATACTGATTCTGCGTGGCGGAGAGCGCCATCAGGCCGATGCGGTCGCTCATGCCGAACTCGGTCACCATGCGCCGCGCCAGCTCCGTGGCGCGCTGGATGTCGTTCTGTGCACCGGTGGTCTGGATGCCGAACACCGTCTGCTCCGCGGCACGTCCGCCGAGCATCGTTTGCAGCTCGACGATCAGCTCCTCGCGCGTATTGAGGAATTTCTCCTCCTCAGGCATCTGCATCGTGTAGCCCAGCGCGCCGGAGGTATGCGGAACGATCGTGATCTTCTGCACGGGCTGCGCGTGCTTTTGCAGCGCAGCGACCAGCGCATGGCCTACCTCATGATATGCGACGATCCGCTTTTCAATATCCGTCAGGACGGTTCCCTTCTTCTCCGTGCCGGCAATGACCGTCTCAAAGGAGGTCATCAGATCCTGCTGATTGACCGCCATGCGGCCCTCGCGCACGGCGCGAAGCGCCGCCTCGTTGACCAGATTCGCAAGATCCGCGCCGACGGCGCCGGCCGTAGCCTGCGCGAGCTTGCGCAGGTCGACGTCCTCGGACAGGCGAATGTTGCGCGTGTGGACGAGCAGCGTCTGATAGCGCCCCTCGAGATTCGGCCGGTCAACAATGATGCGGCGGTCAAAGCGCCCGGCACGCAGAAGCGCCTTATCCAGCACCTCAGGACGGTTCGTCGCCGCAAGGATCACGACGCCCTTGGAGGAGTCGAAGCCGTCGATCTCGGCGAGAAGCTGGTTGAGCGTCTGCTCCCGCTCGTCGTTTCCGCCGAAGCGGCTGTCGCGGCTGCGGCCGATGGCGTCGATCTCGTCGATGAAAATGATCGCAGGGGCGACCTTAGAGGCCTCCTGGAACAGGTCGCGCACGCGGCTCGCGCCGACGCCGACGAACATCTCGACAAAGTCCGAGCCGGAGATGCTGAAGAACGGCACATGCGCCTCGCCGGCGACGGCCTTGGCCAGCAGCGTTTTGCCCGTGCCGGGAGAACCGACGAGCAGCGCGCCCTTCGGGAGCTTCGCGCCGATGGCGGCGTATTTTTTCGGATTGTGCAAAAAGTCGATGATCTCGGCCAGAGACTCCTTGGCCTCGTCCTGACCGGCCACGTCGCTGAAGGTCACGCCGGTCTCCTTTTCCATATAGACCTTGGCCTTGCTCTTGCCGATGCCGCCCATGCCGCCGAGCCCGCCGAGACCGCCGGTCTTTTTGATGATGCGCCGCGAAATCAGCCAGAGGATCACGAACAGCACCACCGGCATCAGCAGGTAGGAGATCAGGTAAGTCGTCATGGCGTCCTGCCCGAGGTCGCCGGTCATTTCCACGCCGTTGCTCTGCATCGTCGCGACCAGATCCGTCAGCTCGACACCGGGCATCACGCTGGTATAATAGATTTTTTCAAAGGTCTTGTCGGCGTCGCTTCGCAGAACATAACGGATGTCCTCGTTGCTGACGGTGACCTTGGCGACCTCGTTGCGATTGACTGCCGAGAGGAACTGGTCATAGCGAACCTTCTCGCTGTTCCTGCCGGAGATCGACGAGACGATCTGATTTCCGAAGATCGTGATGAGCGCCACGATCGCCAGCAGGATGATCCACGACGGAAAGCCGCCCTTTTGCTTGTTATTATCGTTTTGATCGTTCCGACGGTTGTTGCCCTGATGATTGCCATTCAGGTTTTGGTTTGCCATCGTCCCGCCTCCTTTGCGCATACGAATTCGTTGATTCTTGAATCATACCACATTTTCCCGTTTTTCGCAATTCCGGATGCCGCTTTCGCTGTTAATTTTCTGTGAATTGCGTTTGCGTTTTGTAACCATTGTAGTTGTTTCCTCAGGTAGGTTCTGATATAATCTATTATGAAATAATGTGTTCCGAGCAGGGAACACAGGAAAAAGGAACCGTTTGCTATGAATCGAAAGAATTTCCCGGCCAAGGAGCCGGACGAGGCGCTTTTCGAAGGGCTCATCGAAGGGCGCAACGCCGTGACCGAGGCTCTGCGCAGCGGGCGCACCATCAACAAGGTCTTTCTCGCCTCCGGCGACACCGACCGCGCGCTCGACCGTCTTGCCGCCATGTCGAAGGACGCCGGCGCAGTGGTCGTTCGCATCGACCGCCGCAAGCTCAACGAAATGAGCCCTACCGGGGCGCATCAGGGCATCATTGCCTCCGTTGCGGCGCACGAATATGCGTCGATCGACGACATGCTCAACGCCGCCGCCGAACGAGGCGAGGCGCCGCTGCTCGTTCTGTGCGACGAGCTGAGCGACCCGCATAATCTCGGCGCGATCATCCGAACGGCCGAATGCGCCGGTGCGCACGGCGTCATCATCCCCAAGCGCCGCAGCGTCGGTCTGACGGCCGTGGTCGGCAAGGCCTCCGCCGGTGCGCTGGAATATATGCCCGTTGCGCGCGTGGCCAATCTGTCGGCCGCCATCCGCGACCTGAAGCGGCGCGGCGTCTGGATCTTCGGCACGGCGGCCGACGGCGCAACGCCGCTGCACCGCTCCGACCTGACCGTCCCGGCGGCGATCGTCATCGGCAACGAGGGCGTCGGCATGAGCCGGATCGTCGCCGAGGCCTGCGACTTCAAGGTCAGTATACCCATGAAGGGGCACATTTCATCCCTGAACGCCTCGGCAGCCGCGGCGATTTTGCTCTACGAGGCCGTCCGCCAGCGCGGATGATCGTTCGGGCGTATTTCGAGCAGTAAGGAGACCGTTCCATGAGTCATCGTCACGACCCGCAACAACTGAATCCGTCGGGCGTGCCGAACGACGAATTCGCGCTCGAGGAGATCATTCGCGAGTTCAGCCCGAGGAAAAAGCAGGCGCCCGCACGCCCGCTCTCGGATGACACGGTCTCCTTCCGCCCGATCCGGGACGCGCAGCCGGCGAAGCCGCCCGAGCCGGGGCAGGACACCGCCGCCCTTCCCCGCATTCCGGACGCCAAGGTCTATGCGCGCCCGGCAAAAAATCCCGCCGAGACGCGGCCGGAGGCCGTTTCCTCCAGCACCATGCGTCTGCCCGACCTGAAAACGCTCAACGCGGCGATGGCCGAGCAGAAAAAACGTGCCACCGCTCCGGCGCCCGGCGCAGGCTCCCGTCCGAAGCCTGCCGAGACGCGGCCGGAAGCCGTTTCCTCCAGCACCATGCGTCTGCCCGACCTGAAAACGCTCAACGCAGCGATAGCCGAGCAGAAAAAACGCGCCGCACAGGCGCAGGAGGCTCCCCCTTCTCCCGCTTCGGCGCAAAAATCCGCCTCCCCGGCGCGCAAGGCGCGGCGGCCGGACGCGCGCAAGCCGACGCCGAAGCGCAAAAAGCAGCCTCGCAAGCAGCCGGAAGAGGTGCAGAGCATCCGGCCGGTCGAGCCTCCGGAGCCGCCTCCCGACGTGCGCGAGCTGTGCGAGGCAAATCGGCGGCACCTTCCGCTGCTGCTCATTCGCGTCTGGCTGCTCGCTCCGGTCACGATCCTTACGCTGCTGCTGGTGCTGTGCTGTTATTTTGACTGGGGCTTTGCCCCGTGGATCGTTGACCACGCCGACGTGCTCTCGGTGGTGCTGCTGGGTGTGACCATGCTGCTGTCCTATGACGCCTGCTGGCGCGGACTGCTGGACCTGCTCCGACTTCGCATCAGCCTCTTCACCCTGACGCTTTTAGCCTCCGTGCTCAGCGTGCTCTACACCCTGCTTGGCGGGGACGGCACGATCATCGGCTCGTGCTGCGTGGTCGTGCTGCTCTGGTTCTTCCTGATGCGCGCCCTGCGCGGCAAATACCGCGGCATGTACTACACCCTGCGCACGGTCGCCTCGTTTGACAGTCCGATGGGCATTTTCAACACCTCCGATCTGCTCAAGGGCACCGCCTCCCTGCGCCGCGACATCGGCGACATCGACGATTTCGTGCTGCATCTGTATCAGCCCGACCGCGCGCAGCGCGTCGAGTGCATCTACAGCACGGCGCTTCTGCCCCTCTCGGCGTTGGCGGCGCTGCTGCTCTCCGAGGGCTCTCGCATCGAATTTCTGCCCGCATGGCTGCTTTTGCTGCTCGGCGCGATCCCCTGCGCCGCCGCCATGAGCTACAGCCGCCCTTTTTCGAGCATTGCCAAGCGCCTGTCGGCCATCGGCGGCGCCCTCTGCGGCTGGCACGGCGCCCAGATTCTCGGCGGCCGCCACACGCTGATCCTGCGCGACGAGGATCTGTTCCCGTCGGACAGCATCTCCTTCAACGGCATGAAGCTTTACGGCTCAAACACTGCCGGACGCACGGTCGCCTATGTGCTCGCGGCGCTCGAGGCCGCCGGAAGCCCGCTGTGCGGGCATTTTGAGCGGCTCCTGCAGGAGCAGTACGGCAAGCGCGTGAGCCTGACGTCCTTCCGCATCTATGACGACGACGGCATTGGCGCAGAGATCCAAAACGAGAGCGTGCTCGTCGGCTCCCTGCCCTTTATGCGCAGCATGGGCGTGCATATGCCCGACGGCACACGCGTGCGGCAGGCGGTCTATCTCTCCGTCAACGGCGAGCTTGCGGGCATTTTTGCGCTGAAATACAAGCCGAATCTCTCCACCCGCGCGGGGCTTCTGGATGTGCTGGCCAACCGCAGCTTTAAGGTCGTTCTGGCCACGCGCGATTTTCTCATCACGCCGGAGCTGCTGGCCGCGAAATACGAGCTTCCGACCGAAACGCTGCTCTATCCGGCCTTTTCCGAGCGCATTCGGCTCTCCGAGCGCAACCCGAGCGAGAAAAACGAGCAGGGCGCGCTGATCGCGCGCAACACCTTCGGCGCGTTCGCCTCCACGGCCGCCGCCGGACGCACCCTGCGCATCACGGCGCTTTTGAGCACGGTGCTCGGCCTCTGCGCCGGGCTGATCGGCGCGACCGTCTGCTCCGCGCTCCTGCTCTGGGACGCCACGCAGATCGCAACGCCGCTGCATCTCATCAGCTTCCAGCTTCTCTGGGCGCTTGTCAATGATTTCATCTCACTGGTGATGCTCAGACTATAGAGCCGAGAGCGTTTTCTCGGAGCGCTCCGCCTTTGAAGCCTTTGTCCGGAAAGATTTTTCTCGTTTTCGACTCTTGCCGATCAAATCACGGCTTCTCCGGGTTTTTGCGGTCAGCGAGGGATTTTGTTCCATATTGAGGCTTGGAAATTGCAGGAATCCTTTGTGTATTTCAAGCTTTTCAAGCCGAAGGATCGGCGAGAAAACTCCGGCGAAGCGCGTCGACGCATTTGTGCGGCGCTGCCTTAAGAAAAATTCACAAAAGTCATTGCAATATCAGAACCTGTCGTGTATAATAAAACTAATTATGGCAGCACCCGGCCTGCCCGGCAGCCCACCACGGCTGCACAGAAAGGAGAATTTCAACAATATGTACACTGCCAAGGACATTCGCAATCTCGCGCTGCTCGGTCACGGCGGCGACGGTAAATCCGCTCTGTGCGAGAGCATGCTCTATCTGACGAAAGCCATTACCCGCCTCGGCAAGCGTGCCGACGGCACCACTGTCTCCGACTTTGACGACGAGGAAAAGAAGCGCCAGTATTCAATTAAGACCTCCGTCATCCCCGTGGAATACGCAGGCTGCAAGCTCAACGTGCTGGACAACCCGGGTTATTTTGATTTTGCCGCAGAGATCGTGCAGTCTCTGCGTGTGGCGGACGCCGGCATGATCTGCCTGACCGCCAAGAGCGGCATCGCCGTCGGCACCGAAAAGGGCTGGAAGTCCTTGGCCGACGCCGGTCTGCCCGCTATGTTCTATGTCTCCAAGCTTGACGAGGAGCACGCAAACTTCTTCGGCACCTTCGATTCCATCCGCGATACCTTCGGCGCCTCCGCCATCCCCTTCACCTTCCCGATCCTCAAGGGCGAGCAGGCCGTCGGCGTTGTCGACCTCATCGCCAAAAAGGCCTATGACGTCTCCGGCAAGGAGATCCCCCTGCCCGCAGACGCAGAGGAAAAGATCGAAGAATACATGATGGAGCTCAACGAGCAGGTCGCCGAGACGGACGAAGCGCTCATGGAGAAATTCTTCGCAGAAGAGCCGTTCACCGAAGAGGAGCTCATCAAGGGCATCAAGGACGGCATCGCGCAGCGCGCCATCACCCCCGTGTTCTGCGGCTGCTCCATGACCGGTCTCGGCACGATCCGTCTGCTTGAAAATCTCAAGAAGTTCGCCCCGTCCCCGCTCGAGGGCAAGCCCATGACCGCCGTCGACGAGGACGGCAACGAAACCGCATTCAAGCTCGATCCGTCCGGCAGCCCGATGGCGTTCGTGTTCAACACCGTTGCCGACCAGTACGGCAAGAACTCCTATTTCAAGGTCATCTCCGGCGACATCGAAGACACCATGACCGTTGTCAACGCCCGCACCGGCGACAACGAGAAGCTCGGCAACACCTTCTTCCCGCGCGGCAAGGACAACGCCAAGACCTCCAAGGTCTGCTGCGGCGACATCGGCGTGTTCACGAAGCTCGCCTCCGTCCGCACCGGCGACACGCTCGGTCTGCCCGGCAAGGTCGTCACGATCAAGCCCATGCAGTACGCCGAGCCGTGCTACCGCATGGCCATCTACGCCAAGACCAAGGGTCAGGAAGACAAGGTCGCCTCGGGTCTGGTCAAGCTCAACGAGGAAGACGCCTCCTTCACCTACGGCAACGACCCCGAGACGAAGGAAATGATCCTCGCCGGCGTCTGCGACATCCACCTGAGCGTTATCATCGCCAAGCTGCTGAGCAAGTATAAGGTCGAGGCCGAGCTGCGCCCGGCAAAGATCGCATACCGCGAGACCATCAAGAAAAAGGTCGAGATCCACGGCCGTCACAAGAAGCAGTCCGGCGGCCACGGCCAGTTCG
>URLT01000063.1 GCA_900548795.1 uncultured Eubacteriales bacterium | reverse complement strand
TGACCGCCGCAGACGATTGATTCAGAGGTTCCTTAAATAATATAAATAATAATTATTAAAAAGAACATAAAAAACCGTGGCGGCGGCAGGTGTCGCAGCCACGGTGGGTAGAATGGCGTCAATAGGGCAGCTCGCTGCCGCCGACGAACTCGCGCAAAAGGGAATCGCGCGGCAGCAGCTCCGTCGACATCGGCGGAAGCTCCTGCATGACCTGAACGAGGTCGGAGAGGTCGGGATAGTCGGGCAGCAGCGCGCGCAGATCCTCGAGCAGATAGGGGCGATAGATGCTCAGCTCGGCGGAATAAAAGGAGTCGACGCTGCAGTGGGCGTATTGCTTGAAGGGCATGATATATTTCTGCTCGCCGGCATCCACGCGCGGGCGCATCCCGATCGTCGCGCTCAGGGGACGGCCGCGCCCGGTGCGGTCGCGCAGCAGGCGGCGCGCCAGCCGGATCTTCGAGGGGTGCAGCACCTTGCCGTCGGAGGCGGTGACGCGCGTGCGCACGCTGACGTAGACGCGCGTTGTGTCGGCGGCGTGGCCGGTGACCATGGGGTTCAGCGCGTGGATGCCCTCCATGATGACCAGCTCGCCGGGCTTGCGGCGCAGCGTGCGGCCGTCGAACTCGCGGCGGCTCTCGGGGAAATTATAGCGCGGCAGCAGGATCTCGTTGCCCGCGAGGATCTCGTCGAGCTGCTGCTGGAAAAAGGGAATGTCGACGCGGGTCGGCTTCTCCAGATCGAGCTTGTTTTCGTGCAGGAGCCTCTTTTCCTCCTCGCTGAGAGGGCAGAAAAAATCGTCCATTTGCAGCGTGTGCGTCGGAAGGCCGCGGCGCTCCAGCTCGCGCTCGATGAGCAGCGCGGTCGTCGTCTTGCCCGAGCCGGAGGGGCCGGCCAGCAGGACGATCGGGCGGCGCAGGGCGTTGGAGGCGACGATCTCGGCCGCCTGCTCGATCTGGCGGCAGTAGTGCCTGCGGTCGCTCTCGAGAACGCCGGCCGGATCGGCGGCGATCAGCGGGTACATTTGGTCGGTAGTCATAATATCACCTTGCTTCAAAATGAGAGGGCGCTCGCCTGACGGCGGCGCGCGCCCCGCGCGGAGGACAGAGGGCGGGAAAATCCGCCCACGGCGGACAAATGTCCGGGAAGTTCTCTGGGGTATGTACAAATTTAGTATATCATATTTTTTCGATTTTGTCTTGAAAAATTTTGTAAATTGTAAAATTCGACGAAAAAATACGGAATATCCAAAGAAACAGCGCGGGTAATACTGCAAATAATTGTGAGAATGCCGATTTTCGCTTTTTTGATCGGGCGCCCTTGCGCCGGCGGGGGAAATATGATAGAGTATAGGCAGAGAGCGGCGACGCCTTTCAGGCGTCGTTTTATTGCGTCTCAAAATCGTACTGGGAGGTTATTCCATGAAGCAAACGACCAAGAGAGTGCTTTCCCTGCTGTGCGTAGTGGCCATGCTGCTGGCGCTTGTTCCCTCGGTTTTCGCAGAGCCGACCGACAGCGCTGAGTTCGCATTCTACTCCACAACGGACATCCACGGCAAATGCTGGGACAAGAACGTGCTCAACGACACCAACGAGAACAACAACCTGCTCCGCGTCGCAACCGTGATGAAGAGCGAACGCGAGACCTACAAGAACAACGTCGTTCTTGTCGACAACGGCGACCTCTATCAGGGCACGCCCGTCTCCACCTACCAGCTCAACCTGCTTGCCAAGGGCGAGAACGATTGGCCGGCAGCCATGGCGCTGTGCCTGTCCGAGATCGGCTATGATATGGCCAACGTCGGCAACCACGAGTTCAACTATGGCTGGGATCTGATGACCAAGGTTCGTGCTTACATGGCAGAGCGCGGCGTTGCATCCGTCTGCGCCAACCTGTACTACGACGGCACCGACGGCGTCCACGCCAAGGACGAGAACGCCATGACTCCGTACATCACCAAGGAGCTGACCGTCGGCGAGCGCACCATCAAGATCGGCCTGCTGGGCATGGTCACGCCGGACTGCACCCGTTGGGACATCCCCGAGAACTATCCCGGCATCCGCTTCTCCCACAGCGATAACCCCGAAAAGGACATGGCCAAGGAGGCCGCCCGCTACATCCCCAAGATGAAGGCAGAGGGCTGCGACTTCATCGCGGTCGTGTTCCACTCCGGTCTGGGCGCGGCTGACGGCGAGCTGACCTTCAGCGTCAACACCGAGAATCAGGTTCTGCGCGTCATCGCGAAGAACTCCGATATCGACCTGATGGTCGCCGGTCACGACCATTCCTCCGGCTATTCCGGCAACTACTATAAGGATAAGAACGGCAAGGACGTGCTGGTCGTCAACGGCGGCGGCAGAGAGCTGACCAAGACCGTTTTCACCGTCACGAAGGATTCCATCACCGTGAAGTCCACCGAAAATCTGAAGCTCAATAACTACAAGTCCGACGCCGCGCTGCTCGAGATGATCCAGCCCTATGCCGATCTCGCCAGCGAATACGTCAACGCCGTGGCCGGTCAGGCCGTCGGCACGTGGGACAGCGAGACGAACTACTACCTCAAGCAGAGCAACACGATGGATCTGATCCAGACGGCGCAGATGTTTGAGGGAACGAAGCATCTGGCCGAAAAATACGACACCGACGAGAAGAAGCAGGAACTCTACAAGAAGACCGGCCTCGATCATATCGACGTCGATATGTCCTCCACATCTGTCGTCGTCAACGGCAGCTATCATGTCTCGCCCGGCGAGATCACGATGAAGGATGTTTACCGGATGTACCGGTATGACAACAACCTCTATCTGCTCCCGCTGACCGGCCAGCAGATCAAGGACACTCTGGAGCAGAACGCTTCGACCCGTCTGAAGGCGACCATCAGCAACGGCGAGGTGCGCTACACCACGATCGGCGAGAACTTCACCAACCCGGTCTTCGGCGGCCTGAACTTCGAGTATGATATGTATCAGCCCGAAGGCTCCCGCGCGATCATCCATGGCTTTGCCAACGGCAGAGCGTTTGACCTCAACAAGACCTACATCGTCGGCGTGAACAACTACCACCTCGGCAACGCGGGCTGCGGCTTCGGCAAGTACAGCACGGCGGACGCCATCTGGTCGCAGACCGACGACATGGGCGGCGGCGTTGTGCAGGACCTCATCATGGAGTTCTTCCGCGATCAGGCCGACAACGAGAAGAAGGGCGTCGACCCGGCCGACTTCTTCACATGGAAGTGGGAGCTGACCTACAGCGGCGATCCGACCGTTCCGCAGGATCTGATCGGCAGCATCGTCGGCAAGAAGGTCGACGGCTTCGCCGACGGGCAGCAGGTGCTGCTGCACTACGCAGGCGAGGGCACGGTCGTGACCGCGACCGCTCCTGTCGGCGCGAACAACAAGCTTGCCCCGGCCGATGCGACCTCCGTCAGCAATTACATCGCCACCGATGCGGCCGACGCAGTTTTCACCGTGGAAGCGGCCGGCGCAAGCGACGACGGCACGGCGTATTTCGCGCTGAAAAATGCCGACGGCAAGTACATGACCGCCGCTGCGACCGGCAACGGCCTGAGCATGACCGACACGCTGACCGACTGCGGCAAGTGGTACGCGGTCGCAGTGGACGGCGGCTATCACATCATGAACGTGGGTGCGGCCTACGGCGACAGCCACAATCAGGCGCTGGAATATTACAGCGGCTTCACCACCTACGGTGTGAACGACACGACCGCCTACCTTTTCAACATTTATGAGAAGGTCGACGCCCTCTCCAAGGCCGAAAAGCTCGAGAACGGTCATAAGTATGTGATCTACTTCGAGGGCGACGGTGACTCCGTGATCGGCAGCGACTTCATGAAGGCATCTGCGACGGTGGTCGGCGGCAAGATCATCCTGCCGATGGGCGAAAACGCCATGGTCGTCACCGCGAATATCAACGATGCCGAGCAGGTCGACTTCGTCACCGAGGACGGAAAGCATCTCACGACCGGCGCGACCGGCGGTTCGCTCGACCTGACCGACGAGGCCGAGGGCGACCTCAGCCTCTGGACGATCAAGGCAACCGACGGCGGCTATAACATCGTCAGCGTCGGCGCGGCTTATAACGGCAACCACAATCAGGCCGTTGAATATTACAGCGGCAAGTTCACGACCTACGGTCTGCAGAACTCCGGCATCTATCTCTTCAGCTTCTATGAAGTCGGCGCGAAGACTCCGGAAGATCCCTGCGCAAACGGCCACACTTGGGACGAGGGCGTTGTGACGACCGAGCCGACCTGCACGGAAAAGGGCGTCAAGACCTACACCTGCACGGTCTGCAAGGAAACCAAAACCGAGGAGCTTGCGGCGCTCGGCCACGTTGACGCGGACAAGGACAACCTCTGCGACCGCTGCGGCGAGAAGCTCGGCGAGGATTCGAAGCCGACCTATTCCGACTTCACCGATCTGGATCCGAACGGCTGGTACCACGACGGCATCAACTACATGATCGAAAACGGCATGATGAACGGCGAGGCACCGGACACCTTCGCTCCGAACGACACCGTGACCCGTGCCATGCTCGTGACCATCCTCTACCGCAACGCCGGTTCTCCGAGCGTTGAGGGCATGAAGAATCCGTTCACGGACGTCAAGGCCGGCAAGTATTACACCGACGCCGTGATTTGGGCGTTCGAAAACAAGATCACCAACGGCACGAGCGAGACGACGTTCTCTCCGGACGACGCCGTCACCCGCGAGCAGATCGCCACGCTGCTTTACCGCCGCGCGGGCGAGCCGAAGGTTGAGCAGGATCTGAGCGCCTTCTCCGACGCCGACCGGATCACGAGCTACGCGCGCGCTGCGATGCAGTGGGCCGTCAGCGAGAAGATCATCTCCGGCGACGGCGACCGCCTCAAGGCTCAGGACAGCGCGACCCGCGCCGAGCTGGCCACCATGCTCATGCGTCTTCTGACCAAATAATTCAAGATTCAAGCAACCGACTCTCTTCGGGGGCGCCGCATCGCGGCGTCCCCGATTAGACTGTCAAAAAAGTCTGAAACCATCAAAATCAGTCAACAAATATCAGAAAATAGCAGACGTTTGGCGGAAACGGAACAATTATGAGTCACAGCCGTTTTTCAAGCTTTTTTTAATCAAAAACCTACCGTTTACGGATTCTGTAGATTCGGTTTTCGTTCCGTATTTTCGACAAAACCTACCGATCCTGTCATTGCGAGGAGCGAAGCGACGCGGCAATCTTTAACGAAACGATTTGCCATCCCGAAACGAACTATGGTTGCGCGGAATGAAGCGGCAAATCCATGTTTTTCGTTATAAGTATTCTTTTTTGCTTCGTGCTCCCGTGCTTCGCGACGGGATGCCATACCATTAACTTTAAGATTGCCACGGCCGCGCTGCGGCCTCGCAATGACACGGAATTGTGACGTTTTTTACTTGCTACGCAAGGATTTTGACGCGCTGCGGATGCGGCGCACCCCTTGCGGGTGCTGCGCAACTCCTATGTATGCCGACGGGCGCAAGTTGCTTGTCCTCCAAACATTTTTGCAGTTTGCCAGCGTGCCGAAAAAGGGTTTTCGACACGCTGCACGGCTGCGCCCGGTCGGGCGCAGCCGTTTTTTCGTGCCCCTGCGCGGGCTTTTGCATTTTTTCGAAACGGAAAGCGCCTCCCGCATGAAGCCGGCCGCGCGCGGCGGACGGGTAATTTTTCAAAAACGAAAAACAAAATCGTGCAATTTCGCACCGAGTGTGATACAATACACCTGATTAAGCTTTTTCTTGGAGGCGGTATTTTGTATCTGCTGCTTTATGGATTCTGGCTGCTCCTGTTTGGACAGGTGACGGCGGAGACCTGCCTGCTCGGGCTGGTCGTCGTGGCCGTCGTGGCGCTGCTGAGCCGACGGCTCGTCGGCTACACACCTCAAAAGGAGCTGCGCCTGCTGCGGCGCGTGCCGCTGTTTCTTGCCTATGTCGGCGTGCTGATCTGGGAGATCCTCAAGGCCAACTGCGCCGTGATCGGAATGCTGCTGCGCGGCAAGCGCGCGATCGATCCGGTGCTCGTGACGGTTCGCGTTCCGCTGCGGACGGAATTTGCCCGCTTTATGCTGGCCAATTCCATCACTCTTACCCCCGGCACGATCACAGTCGACGCCGACAGCGACCGCTTCACCGTGCACTGCCTGCACGGCAGGCTGATCGAGGGCATCGCCGACAGCACGTTTGTGCATCTTCTGCAAAAAATGGAGGGCTGAGATGGAAACGGCATATCTCTGGTTATTCCGCGCGGCGCTGGCCGTGCTGGCGCCCTGCCTGCTGCTGGCGCTGGTGCAGGCCGTGCGCGGCCCGCGCATTGCCGACCGCATCGTCGGCATCAATATGCTCGGCAGCATGACGCTGGCCGTGATCTGCGTGCTGGCTGCGAAGCTGCGCGAGAGCTGGCTGCTCGACGTCGGCATCGTCTATGGGATGCTGAGCTTTTTGGCTGTCGTCGTGCTGGCGCGCGCCTACATCGCCGAAAGGGGGCAGCGGCATGAGTGAGACTCTGCGCTTTGCGCTCTGCGCCGTGCTGATGGGCGTCGGGCTGCTGGCCATGCTTTTGGGCGTGTTCGGCGTGTACCGCTTCCGCTTCGTGCTCAACCGGATGCACTGCGCGGCCATCATCGACACGCTGGCGCTCGGCTGCATCCTGCTTTCGCTGATGCTCGCGATATGGCAGCTCGGAGCCTGCCTGAAGCTCGCGGCCATCGTCTGCCTGCTCTGGCTGGGCAGCCCAATCTCCGCGCATCTGGTCAGCAAGCTGGAGCTCCGCACCGACAAAACGGCCGGGGCGTTCATGCGGGAGGACGACGATGGAGCTGTTTGAGATTTTTTTGCTGGGTCTGCTGATCGTCTGCGGCATTTCCGCCTGCGTCAGCCGGAACCTGCTGGTCAGCCTGATCATTTTCATGGCCTACAGCGTGGTCATGTCGATCATCTGGGTGCTGCTCGAGGCGCCCGACCTCGCCATCACCGAGGCGGCCGTCGGCGCGGGCATTTCGAGCATTTTGCTGTTTGTCACGCTGAAAAAGCTGCGCGACATGCGAAAGGAGCACGAGCGCGATGAAGAAGAATGACCTTCTGCGCCGCCTGCGGCAGTGGGACGAGGACACGTTCGACCTGACCGAGGAGGCCGCCAAGCTGAAGCCGGAGCGTCCCGAGGCGCCTGCGGACGAGACATGGCGCGACCGCCCGGTCAAGCGGCTCGAGCGCGGAGAGGTGAGCGCGTTCCGGCATCTTTATCCGGTGCTGGCGTGCATCCTCTGCGCGGCGATCATCGGCTTTTTGCTCACGGCGGTGGTCGACCTGCCGCCCTTCGGCGATCCGGACAACCCGACGAACAACGAGGTCGCGGGGCGCTATCTGGTCGACGGAATCACAGAGACGGGCGCGGTCAACGCCGTGGCCGGCATGATCCTCGATTACCGCGCCTTCGACACGCTCGGCGAGTCGCACGTGCTCTACACGGCGATGACGGCCGTGATGATCCTGCTGCTGGGAAGCGGCGAGGCCGAGCCGGAGGACGAGCGCCGTCTGCTCGCGCGCGACGCCGTGCTGCACGGGACGGCGCGGGTGCTCACGCCGCTGCTGTTGGTCTTCGGCCTTTACATCATGTTTGCCGGGCATCTCGGCCCCGGCGGCGGCTTCTCCGGCGGCGCGGTGGTCGGCGGCGCGCTGATCCTGTGCGCGACGGCCTTCGGCTTTGAGCGCGTGCAGCGCGTGCTGACGCTCAAGCGCTTCCGCACGGTCGTGCTCTGCGCGCTGAGCGCCTACAGCCTGCTCAAGTGCTACTCGTTCTTCTGCGGGGCAAACGGGCTGGAGACGATCTTCTCGGCCGGGACGCCCGGAAGGATCTTCTCGTCCGGCCTGATCCTGCCGCTGAACCTCGCGGTCGGCGCGGTCGTGGCCTGCACGATGTACGGCTTCTACAGCCTGTTCAAAAGGGGGCGCATCTGATGCTGCAAATTCTCTGGAACAACCGCATCCAGTGCGCGGCGATCCTGCTGTTTGCCATCGGCTTTTCAACGCTGCTGCTGCACCGCAATCTGATGAAAAAGATCATCGGCCTGAACATTATGGACACAGCCGTTTATCTGTTCCTGACCTCGATCGGCTATATCCGCGGCCGGCTTGCGCCGATCCTGATCGACGGCGTGCGCGGGCAGGAATATTATGTCAACCCGATCCCCGCCGGGCTGGTGCTGACGGGCATCGTCGTGTCCGTGTCGGTCACGGCGGTGATGCTGGCGCTGACGCTGCGGCTCTACCGGCGCTATCACACGCTGAATCTCGACGAGATCTATATGCGGGCGCACGGCGACGACGGAAAACAGGACGACGGGGAGGAGAAGAAATGAGCTTTTTCGTCAATTTTCCCCTGTTTTGCATCGTCGGCGGGCTGCTGTGCTCGGTGCTCTCGTCGATGCTGCCGGCGCGCGGCGCGCGGCTGCTGAGCCTGTCGCTGACGGCAGCAGTCTGCGCGGCCTGCCTGCTGCTCCTATATTATGTCAACCAAACGGGCGAGGCCGTGACCTATCTCATGGGACATTATCCGCACCCGTGGGGCAACGAGCTGCGCTTCGGGCGGCTCGAGCCGCTCTATGGCGCGGCGTTCTCGGCCGTGATGTTCCTGTGCATCCTCGGCGGCAAAAAGCAGCTCGCGCACGACCTGCGGCCGTCGAAGCAGAACCTCTATTACGTCCTGTGCGACCTTGTGCTCACGGCGCTGCTTGCGCTGGCGTTCACGAACGACGTTTTCACCGGCTATGTGTTCATCGAGATCTGCACGCTGGCTTCCTGCGGGCTGCTGATGATCCGGCAGCTCGGGCGCACGACGCTGGCCTCCGTGCGCTATATGATCTTCAGCCTGCTGGGCAGCGGCCTGTTTCTGCTCGGCATCGTGATGCTCTATGAGATCACGGGGCATCTGCTCATGCCGAATCTGCGCGAGACGATCGCACAGCTCCGGCAGAGCGGCAACTATCGCACAGCGCTGACCGCGTCGATCTGCCTCATTACGATCGGCCTCGCGGTCAAGAGCGGCCTGTTCCCGTTCCATTTCTGGATGCCGGATACCTATGGCTGCGCGACGCCCTGCTCGTCGGGCATTCTGTCCGGCTTAGTCTCGAAGGGGTATATTTTTCTGCTGCTCAAGCTGATCTTCAACGTGTTCGGCGTGGAGGTGTTTTATGCTTGCGGCGTGCAGAACGTGCTCTACGGCCTCGGCGTGGCCGCGATGGTGGTCGGCTCGGTCAGCGCCATTCTGGAAAACGACATTTTCCGCATGATCGCCTATTCCTCGGCCGCGCAGATCGGCTATATCTTCATGGGCATCGGCATTTCGCCGGAGCTGGGCGTTCTGGCGTCGCTGCTGCATATTCTGACGCACGCCGTGACCAAGCCGCTGCTGTTTCTCTCGGCGGCGCAGCTCTCCGACGCGATGGGCGGCAGGAAGCGCTTCCGCGACCTGCAGGGTGCGGCGCTCGCCAACCCGATCGCGGGCGCGGCCTTTGCCGTCGGCTCGTTCAGCATGATCGGCCTGCCGATGACGGTGGGCATGATCTCGAAATACCTGTTCGCCGAGGCGGCCTTTTTGAGCGGCGTGCGGATGATCCCGACGCTGCTGGTGCTGGCTGTGAGCACGGTGCTCAACGCGTTTTATTTCACGCGCACGCTCATCCGCATCTATAACCGCCCGACGCAGGCGCTGCCCGAGCGGGTCACGCTGCGGCAGCAGCCGTCCTATGCGCTCGCGGCGGCGGCCTTTTCGGCGCTGATCCTGGCGCTGGGCGTTGCGGCGCAGCCGATGGTCTCGCTTCTGCGGCGCGGGCTGGAGCTGTTTTAACGGCTGTTTCTATATTATATAATGTATAGAGAATAGAGGGGTGGAGCTGATGAATTCTGCCATGCTTTTGATTTTGATCCTGCTGCCCGCGTTGGCGGCGCTGCTGCTGCCGCTTGCGCGCAGGCACCGCGAGCCGTTCGTGCTGGCGGCGCTGCTGCTCGAGACGGCCGGGGCGGTTTGGCTGCTGCTGCAAGATGCGGCGCGGCTGCATCTGTTCGACATGACCGCGACGCTCCCCGTCGCGCTGGAGACGGACGGCGTTTCCAAGCTGTTCCTGCTGATCACCGCCGGGGGCTACCTGCTGGCGGGCGTCTATGCCTTCCGCTATCTGAAGGAGGGACACGAGCGCTTCTTCCGCTTCTTCCTGCTTTCACAGGCCGCGCTGGTCGGCATGTGCTTCGCGGAAAACCTGGTCACGATGTATCTCTTCTTTGAGATGACCACGCTGCTGTCCATGCCGCTCGTGCTGCACGACCGCACCGACGAGGCCATCCGCGCGGCGCTGAAGTATCTGTTTTATTCCGTCGCGGGCGCGTTCTTGGGGCTGTGCTTCATCTTCTTTTACGCGCGCTACGGCACGACGCTGCGCTTCGTCCCCGGCGGCGCGCTCGACGGCGCGGCCGTGCGGGGGCACGAGACGCTGATGCAGGTCGTGACCTTGCTCGGCATCGTCGGCTTCGGCGCGAAGGCCGGCCTCTATCCGCTGCACGGCTGGCTGCCGACGGCGCACCCGGCCGCGCCCGCTCCGGCCTCGGCCATTCTCTCGGGCATCATTGCCAAGGCCGGCGTGCTGGCGATCGTACGCGTGCTGTACTACGCGGTCGGCGCGGATTTCCTGCGCGGAACGTGGGTGCAGACGGCGCTGCTGGCGCTGGCGCTGCTGACGGTTCTGATGGGCTCGATGATGGCCTATCGCGAAAAGCTGCTGAAAAAACGGCTGGCCTATTCCTCCGTCAGTCAGATCTCCTATATCCTCGTCGGCCTGTTTGTGATGACCGCCGAGAGCGTCTCGGGCGCGCTGATGCATGTGCTCTTCCACGCCTGCATCAAAATTTGTCTCTTCCTCTGCGCCGGCTCGTTCATCGCCGTTGCGGGCAAGCACCGCGTTGACGAGCTGCGCGGCATCGGCAGAGCCATGCCCAAGACCCTCTGGGGCTTCACGCTGGCCTCGCTGGCGCTCATCGGCATCCCGCCCGCGTCCGGCTTCGTCAGCAAGTGGTATCTGGCCATGGGCGCGCTGGACTCCGGCCTCGCGGTGTTTTCATGGCTC
>URLT01000062.1 GCA_900548795.1 uncultured Eubacteriales bacterium | reverse complement strand
TTTAAGGAAGCTCTGATTCAATCGCAAGAGCGGTCAGCGAGGGATTTTGTTTCCAAATTGAGGTTTGGAAATCGCAGGAATACTTTGTGTATTTCAAGATTTTCAAACCGACAAGTTGGGGCAAAAGACCCGCTGAGCGCCGCTGCCGATTGATTCAGAGGTTCCTTAACACTATTTTAACACAACGGCGTCATTTCCGAGCAGGCGCCTCAGCTCGCCGAGCATGTCCTCGCGCGGGGCGCAGACCGTGCCGCGGCGGCGGCCGCTGTCGGCGTAGTAGAGCACCGCCTGCTGCTCGCCGGGGAACATGGTCAAGATCGCGCGGGTCTTGCGGTCGGCCTCGCCGCCCTCGCAGGGGAGCTTGAGATAGAGCCGCTGCGCGCGCTGCGCGTCGCCGTCCGTCCTGCGCCCCGCAGCCTGCGCCAGCGGGAGCAGACGGTTAACGACCATCTGCGGCGCCTTCTCGTCGCGCACGGACAGCCGCCCCTCGGCCACGACCGGCACGTTCTCCTTCAGCAGCTCGCTGCTGCGGCCGATGACGTTCGAGAACAGGAGCAGCTCGATGTCGGCCGTGTCGTCCTCCAGCGTGACATAGGCCATGACGGAGTTGCTGCGCGTGGTCTTCATCTTGATCTGCTCGATGATGCCCGCAAGCTGCACGACCTGCTCATCGCGGAAGCGCCCGTCGCCCTGCTCAAAGGACGCCAGCACACTGCCGATCGGCACGACCCGCGTGCCGCGGAGCTGCTTGCGGTATTCGTCCATCGGGTGGCCGGAGAGATACAGGCCGATCGTCTCCTTCTCCATCTGCATCCGCTCCTGCTTGTCCAGCTCGGGCATGGGCGGCACGCGGAAGCGCACCTGCTCCTCCTTCTCCTCGCCCAGAAGGTCGAAGAGCCCCATTTGGCCGGCAAGGTTGCGCTTGCGGCTCTCGGCCACGGAGTCGAGCACGCGGGCGTAGATCGCCAGATGCTGGGCGCGGTTGCGGCCGAGGCTGTCCATTGCGCCGCATTTGATGAGGTTTTCCACGGCGCGCTTGTTGAGGTCGGCCTCGCTCATGCGCTCGGCCAAGTCCTCCAAGGACTTGAACGGGCCGTTTTTCTCGCGCTCGGCGACCATCTGCCGCAGCAGGCCGCGCCCGATGTTCTTCACCGCGCCGAGGCCGAAGCGGATGCCCTCCGGCTCGACCGTGAACTTGTCCTCCGAGGCGTTGACGTCCGGGTGCAGCAGGGCGATGCCCATCTCGCGGCACTCGGCGATGTAGCCGACGGCCTTGGTCGTGTTGTCGAGCACGCTCGTCAGCAGCGCGGCCATGTATTCCTTGGGATAGTGGCATTTCAGATAGGCCGTCTCATAGGTGATCTTTGCATAGCAGACGGCGTGCGCCTTGTTGAAGGCATAGTTCGCAAAATCCAGAATGTCCTTGTAGATCGCCTGCGCGGCGGCCTCGCTGACGCCGTTGGCGACCGCGCCGGGGATGCCGCGCTCCGCGTCGCCATAGACGAACGCCTGCTGCTCTGCAAGAATGACCTTTTCCTTCTTTTTGGAAATGGCGCGGCGCATATTATCCGCCTGCCCGAGGCTGTAGCCGCCGAGCTTGCGGAAGATCTCGATGACCTGCTCCTGATAGACGATGCAGCCGTAGGTCACGGAGAGGATCGGCTCGAGCTGGGGGCAGAGATAGGTGATCTTCTCGGGGTGGTGCTTGCTCTCGATGAAGCGCGGGATGGAGTCCATCGGGCCGGGGCGGTAGAGCGCGACGATGGCCGTCAGATCCTCGATCGACTGCGGGCGCATGTTCACGCACACGCCCGTGATGCCCGCCGACTCAAGCTGGAAGACGCCGGCCGTCCGCCCCTCGGAGAGCATTTGAAAGCTCGCCGGGTCGTCCTCGCGCACGGTCTGCAGGTCGAACTCCGGCTCGTGCTTGCGGATCTGCTGCACGGCCTCCTCGATGATCGTGAGGTTGCGCAGACCCAAAAAGTCCATCTTGAGCAGACCCAGCTCCTCGATCGTGGTCATGGTGAACTGGGTCACGACGGTGTCGTCGTTGCGCGCTAAGGGGACATAGTCCGACACGGGGCGCTTCGTGATGACCACGCCGGCGGCGTGGGTGGAGGTGTTGCGCGGCATTCCCTCGAGCGCGCGCGCCGTGTCGACGAGCTTTTTCACGCGCTCGTCGGCGTCATACTGCTCCTTGAGCTGCGGCGAGACGCGCAGCGCCTCGTCGAGCGTCATGTGCAGCGTGGTGGGGATGAGCTTGGCCACGGCGTCCGTTTCGGCATAGGAGAAGTCGAGCACGCGGCCGACGTCCCGGATCGCCGCGCGCGCGGCCATCGTGCCGAAGGTGACGATCTGCGCGACGTGATCCTTGCCGTATTTTTCCATGACGTAGTCAATGACCTCGCCGCGCCGCGCCTGACAGAAATCCGTGTCGAAATCGGGCATACTGACGCGCTCCGGGTTCAGGAAGCGCTCGAAGATCAGGCTGTATTTCATCGGATCCATCTCGGTGATGTGCATACAGTAGGCCGCGATGGAGCCGGCGCCCGAGCCTCTGCCCGGCCCGACGGGGATGCCGGTGCGCTTCGCCCAGAGGATGAAGTCCGCCACGATCAGATAATAATCGACGTAGCCCATCTTCTCGACGACGCTCATCTCGTAGTCCAGACGGCGGCGGTACTCCGGCGGCGCGTCGGGGTAGCGCTCGCGGAAGCCCTCCTCGCAGAGCCGGCGGAAATAGCTCAGCGAATCCGAGCCGTCCGGGGTCTTGTACTCCGGCAGGTGATAGTGGTTGAACTCAAACTCGACCTGACAGCGGTCGGCGATCTTCTGTGTGTTTTCCAGCGCCTCGGGCTGGTTGGGGAAGAGACGGCGCATCTCCTCCTCGCTCTTGATATAAAATTCCTGCGTTTCGAAGCGCAGCCGGTTCGGATCGTCGACGGTCTTGCCCGTCTGGATGCACATCAGCACATCCTGAATGCGGCTGTCCTCGCGCGTGAGATAGTGCGCGTCGTTCGTCGCGACCAGCGGAAGCCCCGTCTCCTCGGACAGGCGCAGCAGGCCGCGGTTGACCTCCTGCTGCTCCGGCAGGCCGTGATCCTGAAGCTCCAGATAAAAATGCTCGGGGCCGAAAATATCGGCCAGCTCCAGCGCCATGGCGCGCGCGCCGTCGTAGTCCCGCGCGCGCAGGCAGCGCGGGATCGCCCCGGCCAGACAGGCCGACAGGGCGATCAGCCCCTCGGAATGCTCGCGCAGCAGCGCCAGATCGACGCGGGGCTTGATATAAAAGCCGTCCAAAAACGCCTTGGAGACGAGATAGCTCAGGTTTTGGTAGCCTGTTTCGTTCTCGCACAGCAGCACAAGGTGGCGCGCCTCGCTGTCCATGCTGTGGAGGCGATCGTGCATTCCGCGCGGGGCGACATAGACCTCGCAGCCGATCACGGGATGCACCCCGGCGGCCTTGCAGGCGCGGTAAAAATCGATCACGCCGTACATCACGCCGTGGTCGGTGATGGCGACGGCCGTCTGCCCGAGCGCCTTGGCGCGCTCGACGAGCTTCCCGATGCGGCAGGCGCCGTCAAGCAGGCTGTATTCGGTGTGGACGTGCAGATGGGCAAAGGCCATGCGTGCTCTCTCCTTTCGGCGGGCTTATGCTTCGTTTCCCAGCGCAAGCAGCTTGCGCAGGCGGTGGTTAACGGCCGACTTGGTCAGCGGCGGCTCGTGCAGCTCGGCAAGCTCCTGAAGCGTGACCTCCGGATGCGCGCGGCGCAGCTCGGCCGTGCGGCGCAGCTTCTCCGGCAGCGTCTCGAGCAGGCCGCGCTCCTCGAGGCGGCGCAGGGCGGCAAGCTGCTCCTGCGCGGCGGCGACGGCCTTGTCGACATTGGCCGCGTCGCAGTTCGTCTTGCGGTTGGCGTCGTTGCGCCAATCCTTCTCGATCTTGGCCGACATGACCGCCATCGCGCTGATCGGCGCGCCGATCAGCGTCAGAAGCTCCTCAATGGCCTCGCTCTGCTTGAAATAGAGCACGCTGCTGCCCTTGCGCTCGGTGGCCTTGGGCTTGAGCCCCAGCTCGTCGAGCAGAAGCTCCGTCTCGCGGCTGACCTTGAGGTGCGTGGTGGAAAGCTCCAGATGATAGCGTTTCTCCGGGTCGGTCACGGAGCCGCCCGCCAGAAAGACCCCGCGCAGGAAGGCGCGGCGGCAGCAGTCGCTCTCGAGCAGCCCCAGATTCACATGCAGGCTGACGCTCGTCTCGGCCGAGAAGCCGCAGCGCGCGAAAATATGCGCGATCTTTGCCGGATCGGTCACGCAGAGCGTCAGCTTCCCGGCCACGCCCGCCTCGGGCAGGGCGTCGAATTTTGTCGCGGCGGCCTTGCGCAGCAGATAGGGCAGACGCCGCGCGAACTCGGCGCTCTCGGTCACGATGCGGATGCAGTCGGCCGTGAAGGTGTTGGCGTAGAGCAGCGTGCCCATCAGCTCGGCCATGGCGCAGCAGCTCCGGTTGATCTCGGGTCTGCAAAGCTCTTTTTTCACTTCTCCGGCAAAGGACATGGTTCTCACCCCCGCAAAATATCCCGGTGCCGCACGACGAGCGCGCAGCCCGTGTCTCCGAGCGCCTCAGCCAGCGCCTCGGTCACGGCGACGGAGCGATGCCGCCCGCCGGTGCAGCCGACGGCGACCGTCAGCTCCCGCGCGCCGTGCTGCGCCGCCAGACGCAGCTCGCAGCGCAAAAAATCCGTCGCCTGACGCAGCAGCGCGCGGCTCTCCGGATGCGAAAAGACAAATTCGCGCACCGGCGCGTCCAGCCCGCTCAGCGGCCGCAGCTCCGGCACCCAGTAGGGATTTTCGAGACAACGCGCGTCGAAGACGACGTCGGCCTCGGGCATCCCGTATTTATGCCCGAATGAAAGCAATGTTACATTCATTTATTCCCACAGACGCACCTCCGGCTCCAGAAGGACGCCGGTCGCGTCAAGCACCTTTTTTTGAATCTCACGGATGAGCGTCAGCACATCCTGCGCCGTCGCGCCGCCGTTGTTCACGATGAACCCGGCGTGCTTTTCCGAGACCGACGCCCCGCCGACCGTCAGCCCCTTGAGGCCGGTCTGCTCGATGAGCGCGGCGGCATAGCCGGTCTGCGGGCGGCGGAAGGTGCTGCCCGCGGAGGGCAGCGAAAGCGGCTGGGAGGCGCGGCGCCGTTCGGCCAGCTCGGAAATTTTCGCGCGGATCGCGTCCGGCTCGCCCGGGCGCAGACGGAAAACCGCCCGCACGATCGCGCCGGGCAGACTCTGGAACACGCTCGTGCGGTAGCCGAAGGCGCAGCCCTCCGCCTCAAAGCGCTCGAGCCGCCCGTCCGGGTGCAGGAAGTCGACCGACTCGACCACGTCCTTCATCTCGCCGCCGTAGGCGCCCGCGTTCATGAAGACCGCGCCGCCGACCGTGCCGGGGATGCCGTGCAGCGTCTCCATGCCGCTCAGGCCGTCGGCTGCGGCAAAGAGCGCCGTTTTCGCCAGCGAAACGCCGGCCATGGCGGAAATGTGCGTCTCGTCGAGCAGCTCCAGCCCGATCAGACAGTCGCGCAGGCAGATCGTCAGCCCGCGCAGACCGGCGTCCGGCGCAAGCACGTTCGTCCCCGCGCCGAGCAGCCTCGGCGTGACGCCCGCCGCGTGCGACAGCCGCAGCAGCGTTTGCAGGTCGTCCGCGCCGGTCGGGAAGGCCATCAGCTCCGCCGCGCCGCCGATGCGGAACGAGGTATGCCGCGCCAGCGGCTCCTCCTCGCGGAAGATCCAACGCGGCAGCGCGTTGTAGAGGGTCGTTTTCAGTGCGTCGATCGTTTTCATAAGCGCCTCCTGCCCGTTCTGCGCCGTCTCCGGCGCAGGTTTGTTTATTATAGTATACCACACTTTCCCGGCCGCTGCAAGAAAAAACGGCTGCGCCCGGTCGGGCGCAGCCGTCAGACTGTCAAAAAATCCGGAACCGTCAAAATCAGGCAACAAATTAGGGAACCGTTTTACGGATTCCGAGGATTCGGTTTTACGTTCCGCATTTTCAATCAAACCTACCGATCCTGTCATTGCGAGGAGCGAAGCGACGCGGCAATCTTTAACGAAGCGATTTGTCATCCCGAAACGAACTATGGTTGAGCGAAACGAAGCGGCAAATCCATGTTTTTTATTATACGGATTCCTTTTTGCTTCGTGTTCCCGTGCTTCGCCACGGGATGCCATACCATTAACTTTAAGATTGCCACGGCCGCGCTGCGGCCTCGCAATGACACGAAAATTGAGACGTTTTTTACTTGCTGCGCAAGGATTTTGACATTGCCCCTACCGTATTCTCTCTCATACGCCGACGGCCGCAAGCTGCTTATCTTCCGAAGCGTTTTACGGTCTGCAGGCGTGCCGAAAAGGGGTTTCGACATGCTGAACGGCTGCGCCCGGTCGGGCGCAGCCGTGCTTCGCTATTTTTTGCGCCGGCAGCAGTCCGCCCCGCATTCGGCGCAGCAGCCGCAGCAGCCCCCGCGTCTCCGTCTGCGAACGAGGAAGACCACGGATGCCGCCAGCCAGAGCGCCACGAGCGCCAGCACGAGCCAGTCGAGCAGACCCATGTCAGAGCAGCAGGCTCACGCCCTGATAAACCAGCAGCGCCACGAGCCACGCGGTCACGCACTGGAACAGCGCGACGAGCACGCCGCGCCAGTGCCCGCCCAGCTCGCGCCCGATGGCGGCGGTCGCCGCGACGCAGGGCGTATAGAGCAGCGTGAAGGTCAGGAAGCTGACGGCCGAGGCGGCGCCGAAGAGCGACGGCAGGATCTGCGTCAGCTCGGCCGTCGAGCCGGCGCCGACGAGCACGCCGAGCGTGCTGATGACGGCCTCCTTGGCGGTAAAGCCCGTGATGAGGGCGGTGGAGATGCGCCAGTCCTCAAAGCCCAGCGGGCGGAAGATCGGCGCGACCCAGCGGCCGATCGCGGCCAGCAGGCTGTTGGCGCTGTCCTGCACGAAGTTCAGACGCGTGTCGAAGGATTGCAGGAACCAGATGACCAGCGTCGCCACGAAGATCACCGTGAAGGCGCGCTGCAAAAAGTCCTTTGCCTTGTCCCACAGCAGCATCATCACGCTCTTGAACGACGGAATGCGGTAATTCGGCAGCTCCATCACAAAGGGGACGGGCTTGCCGCGGAAGGCGGTCTTGTTCATCACGAGCGCCAGCAGCACGCCGACGAGCATCCCGCCGAAATAGAGCGCGCCCATGGTCAGCGCGGCATAGCGCGGGAAGAAGGCCGCCGAGAACGCGGCATAGATCGGGATCTTCGCCGAGCAGGACATGAACGGCGTCAGCAGGATCGTCATGCGGCGGTCGCGCTGAGACGGCAGGGTGCGCGTGGCCATGACGGCCGGAACGGTGCAGCCGAAGCCGATGATCATCGGCACGAAGCTGCGGCCGGAGAGGCCGATGCGGCGCAGGAGCTTGTCCATCACAAAGGCGACGCGCGCCATATAGCCGGTGTCCTCAAGGACGGACAGGAAGAAAAACAGCACCACAATGATCGGCAGGAAGCTCACGACGCTGCCCACGCCCGCGAAAATGCCCTTGACGACGAGGCTGTGGACCACGGGATTCATGCCGTAGGCCGTCAGGCCGCGGTCGGCCAGCGCGCCGAGCTTATCGATGCCGAGGGCGAGCAGATCCTGCAAGCCCGCGCCGATCACGTCGAAGGTCAGCCAGAAGATCAGCAGCATGATGCCGACAAAGACCGGCAGCGCGGCATATTTGTTTGTGAGCACCCGGTCGATCCGGACGCTGCGGATGTGCTCGCGGCTCTCGCGGCACTTGACGACCGTCTTGTCGCACAGGCGCTCGATGTAGTCATAGCGCATGGACGCGATGGCCGCGTTGCGGTCGAGGCCGCTCTCGTCCTCCATCTCGACGATGCTGTGCTCGAGCAGCTCCAGCTCGTTTTGGTTGATCTCGAGCCGCCGGATGATGTCCTCGTCGCCCTCGATCATCTTGGTCGCGGCGAAGCGGCGGGCGATGCCGGCGCGCTCGGCGTGATCCTCGATCAGGTGGGAGACGGCGTGGATGCAGCGGTGCACCGGGCCGTCGTCGCAGAAGTCGACGCGCTGCGGCAGAGTTTTCTCGCGCGCGGTGCGCACGGCGCAGTCGATCAGCTCGTCGATGCCCTCGTTCTTGGCCGCGGCGATCGGGACGACCGGGATGCCCAGCTCCTCCGACATTTTTTTCACGTCGATCGTGCCGCCGTTGCCGCGCACCTCGTCCATCATGTTCAGCGCCAGCACCATCGGCACGCGCAGCTCGAGCAGCTGGAGCGTCAGGTAGAGGTTGCGCTCGATGTTCGTCGCGTCGACGATGTTGATGATGCCATTGGGGTGCTCGTTGAGCACGAAATCCCGCGTGACGAATTCCTCGGCGGTGTAGGGGCGCATGGAATAGATGCCCGGCAGGTCTGCGATCTCGCAGCTCTTCGTGCCGCGCAGGAGGCCGGTCTTGCTGTCGACCGTCACGCCCGGAAAATTGCCGACGTGCTGGTTTGCGCCGGTGAGCTGGTTGAAAAGCGTCGTTTTTCCGCAGTTTTGGTTGCCGACCAGGGCAAAAAGCAGCTTGTTCATTTCTGCGCCTCCGGCTCCAGCTCGATCTGCGCCGCGTCGTCGAGCCGCAGCGTCAGCTCATAGCCGCGCAGGCGGATCTCCATCGGGTCGCCCATCGGCGCGATCTTCACGACCGTCACGCGGGTGCGCGGGATCAGACCCATATCCAACAGGCGGCAGCGCAGGATGCCCTCGCCGCCGACGGCGGCGATCACGCCGCTGCTTCCGACCTTCAAATCCTTGAGTGTCATGGTTTTATCTCTCCATTGGTCAGATTGGTGTCACGTTTGAAAAAAGTATAGCATTCGGCCGGGGGCGTGTCAAGATTTTTCCTTGTATTTTTCGACGCCGGGGATTATAATAGGAGATGAATTTATGTAAAGGACTGAGCCTATGTCAAAAACCCAAATTCGCACGCTTTGCCGCACGGCGCTGCTGCTGGCGCTCTGCGTGGCAAGCCAATTTCTGAAGAATCTCTCGCCCTACATCACCGGCCCCATCATCAACTGTCTGCTCGCCGTCGCAGCGCTCTCGTGCGGCTTCCTGAGCGGCGCGGTGCTCAGCGTCCTGACGCCGCTGACCTCGTGGCTCATCACCGGCAGCCCGGTCATGAGCGCCTATCCGCTCATCGTCCCGACGATCATGGTCGGCAATCTCATCTATATGACCCTCGTCTGGTTCGCCGGCAGCCGCGTGGCCAAGAAGCTGCCGCAGGCCGAGCGTCTGCGCTGGAGCGACGGCCGCTTCCGCATCGTGCTGCTCGTCGGCGCGGTCGCGGCGGCGTTCTGGGCGAGCATCTGCGTCTGTCTTGTTCTGCAATATAACGACATTGCCACCCTGTTCGGCATGGGGCGCAGCTCCCTGTCCCTCGTGATCGTGCTGGCGGTTCTGGGCTGCTATCTGCTCTTTGCCTGCCTCTGGATGCTCGTCTCGCGCTTCCCGAAGACGTGGCTGCTCGTCTTCGGCATGGTCGTCGGCTCGGTGCTCAAGGCCGTGTTCCTCTGGCTCGTGGCCGTGCGGGCGATCCTCCCGGCCGCCGGAGAGGCCGCTGCGCTTCCGGAAAAGGCGCTCGCCGTCGCGCGGACGACCTTCTCCGTCACGCAGCTCGTCACCGCCCTGCTGGGCAGCCTGCTGGCCTTCCTGATCTGGCTGCCGCTGCAAAAGCTGCTGAAAAAGCAGACGGAGGACTGACATGCGCGTGCTTGCCATCGACTACGGCGACGCCCGCACCGGCATTGCCGTCTCCGACCTGACCGGCAGCATCGTCGGGCGCACCGAGGTCATCCACAGCCGCAACGCGCAGAAAACCGCCGAGGCCATCGGCGCGCTCGTCGCCGAGACGGGGGCGCAGACGCTGGTCATGGGCTTCCCCCGCAACATGGACGGCTCGGAGGGGCCGCGCGCCGCGCTCTACCGCGAGTTTGCCGCGCTGGTCGAGCAGGTCTGCGCCATGCCCGTGACGCTCTGGGACGAGCGCCGCACCACGGTCGAGGCGCATCAGATCCTCTCGGAGTGCAACTATCACGGGAAAAAGCGCAAGAACACCGTCGATGCCGTTGCCGCCTCGCTCATCCTCGAGGGCTATCTGGCATTCTTGGGAACCTCTGAATAAATAGGCTGCGGCGCTCAGTGGGTCTTTTGCCCCAGCTTATCGGTTTGAAAATCTTGAAATACACAAAGTATTCCTGCGATTTCCAAACCTCAATCTGGAACAAAATCCCTCGCTGACCGCTCTTGCGATTGAATCAGAGGTTCCCTTGAAAAAATAACGCAGCGCTCCGAACGGACGCAAAAACGGGCGGTGCAGGCTCCGAAGGCCTGCGCCGCCCGGTTTTTTATTGTTCTTTCATCGCCGGAGAAAAGGTGAAGTCATATTTCATTTCAAGCGCCGAGAAGAGCTTCCGCATCACCTCGTTGGCCGTTTTCCGCACGTCGATCTGCGCGACAAATGCCAGCGCGCGCTCCTGCTCCTCCGCAGGCACGGAGTAGGCGCCCATCGTGATGCGCAGGAAGCACGCGAGCTTGCGCTCGAGCGTGAAGTAAATGTCGCAGGGGCGCGACATATAACCGCGCATAACGGCCGCCGTGCCGATCTCCAGCTCATAAAAATTGCTCTCGTTGTACTCCGGCAGGTAGGCGCTGAACAAGTGGTAGAGCTTCTGCGTCATTTTTCCATAAATATATTCCGCGATCTTCGGCTGGCTGTAGGCCTCGACGTAGACCTCGCGGATGTTCTCGTTCAGCTCGGCAAGCGTAAGCTGAATGGCTGTCTCCACGGCATAGATCAGCACCGGCGATTGCACGCGCTTGGCGATCTCGTTGGCCATCTCGAACTGGCTTTCAAACATGAATTCCGTCAGATCCATCAGGACGCCGTCCTTGGTGCGAAAAATGTTATGGAACGTGCTGCTTGTCACGTCCGCTTCCTTCAGGATCTCGGCCATTTTTGACTCTTGATAGCCCTTTTCAATAAACAGCCGCACGCAAACTGACAGGATGCGCCTTTTGGCATCCGCACTGTCATATCTTCTGGTAATAAGAAACACACCCTTCTGTTTTTTTGATCCAATTGGCTCGTGTCTCATTTATAGCAGGTTTTTGAGAAAAATGCAAGCATAATTTCATAATTTTTTATGTTCATGCATGATTTTTTTATTTTCATGCAAAAATTCACTCCATCCGGAGGCTGACCGCGCCCGTCGAAGGCCGCCAGTGCTCCACGGAGGCCGACCGCGCCCGTCGGAGGCCGCCAATGCTCTACGGAGGCTGACCGCACCCGTCCCCCCCCCCCCCCCCCCCC
>URLT01000061.1 GCA_900548795.1 uncultured Eubacteriales bacterium | reverse complement strand
CAGCCCACGAGCCGTTGTCGAGGAGCGCGACGGTGCGGCGGCGCAAATTGTGCGCAAGGAGGTCGTGCAGCAGGTCGTCCATCTTGACAAAGATCCCGGCGTTATAGGTCGACGAGGCGAAGACCAGATGGCTGTAGCGGAAGGCGGCGGCGACGATCCGACTGGCGTCGGTGACGGAGACGTCGAAAACGGTCGTTTTTATGCCGCGCTCGCGCAGGGCGACGGCCAGAAGCTCTGCGGCGTTGGCCGTGTTGCCGTAGATCGAGGCGTAGGCGATCATGACGCCCGGCTCCTCGGGGGTGTAGGTGCTCCAGAGCTGATATTTTTCGACAAAGCGGTCAAAATCCTGCCGCCAGACGAAGCCGTGCAGCGGGCAGACCAGCTCGAGCCGCAGACCGGCGGCCTTTTTGAGCAGCGCCTGAACCTGATTGCCGTATTTTCCGACGATGTTGCAGTAATAGCGCCGCGCCTCGTCCATGTAATCGCGGGAGAAATCGACCTCGTCTGCGAACAGCGCTCCGTCCAGCGCGCCGAAGCAGCCGAAGGCGTCTGCGGAGAAGAGAATGCCGTCGGTCTTGTCGTAGGTCACGATGACCTCCGGCCAATGCACCATCGGCGCGCTGAGGAAGGTCAGCTCGTGGCGGCCGACGCAGAGCGTGTCGCCCTCCTTGACCTTGCGCAGCGGATTCGGCAGGGGAGCGCCGCCGAGAAACTGCGAGATCATGGCGGCGGCGAGGTCGGAGCAGACCACCGTCGTCTCGGGATGCCGCAGAAGCAGGTCGGCGAGCGTGGCGCTGTGATCCGGCTCCATATGCTGCACGATGAGATAATCCAGCGGACGGCCGTTCAGGCCGTGCGCAACATTTTCGAAAAACACCCTGCCGACTGAGGGGTCGACCGTGTCAAACAGAACGGTTTTTTCGTCCAGCAGCAGGTAGGAATTGTAAGAAACGCCGTTGGGAATGGGGAAGACGGCCTCAAACAGTGCCTGACGGCGGTCGTTGCCGCCGACCCAGAGCAGGTCGTCGCGTAGTTTTCGGATGCAATACATAAAAAACCTCCCGATAAAGCGCGGCGGAGCAGACGGGTCGCCTGCTCCGCGGTGAATATGTGGCTTACACGAAGTAGCGCTTGAGGTGCGCGAAGCGCGGCAGGCCGTCCTCGTAGCGCATGTTGGCCTCGCCCTGAATGAGCGGCGAGCAGTAGTCGATGAATTCCTGCGTGACGTTGTTGCCCTCGGCGGTGATCCAGTCGGCGGGAACCTTCTGCTCGAAGTTGGCGACCTTCTCGAGGTCGAACAGCTCGTAGTGGCAGACGTAACCGTTGCTGCGGTCGCAGCGGAAGCCGACCATCTTGCCGGATTCGCCCGCGATGGCGCTCTCGACGGCGACCTTGCCGGAATGGAAGCTCTCCTCGATGTCGCGGCCGGAGGCGCAGTGCGCCGCGCAGCGCTGCAGCAGGGAAAGCTCGATGCCGCGCACCTTTGCGCCGGTGGCGGCTCTGACGATGCTCGCCAGACGGGAGGCCAGACCGCCGAGTTGGGCATGGCCGAAGCCGTCGGTGCCGGAGGTCTTTGCCTCGGAGACAAAGGTGCCGTCGGCATAATGGACGCCCTCGGAGACGGCGACCAGGCATTCGCCCTTGCGCTTGTAAACGGCGATCACGTCGTCAAGGAACTGATCCATGCTGAAGTCGCGCTCCGGCAGATAGATCAGGTCGGGGCCGTCGCCCTTTTCGGCGGCGAGCGACGCGGCGGCGGTGAGCCAGCCGGCGTGGCGACCCATGCATTCGACGACCGTGATCATGCCGGTGTCATAGACTTGGCTGTCGCGGCTGACCTCCATGATGGACGTGGCGATGTACTTGGCGGCGGAGGCAAAGCCCGGGCAGTGGTCGGTGCCAAACAGGTCGTTGTCGATGGTCTTCGGCACGCCGAACACACGGCACTCATAGCCGACGGACTTGAGATAGCGGTTGACCTTGTTGCAGGTGTCCATCGAGTCGTTGCCGCCGTTATAGAAGAAGTAGCGGACGTTATATTTCCGGAAGATCTCGAGAATGCGCTTGTAGTCCGTGTCGTCGGTCTCGGGGTCGGCGATCTTATAGCGGCAGGAGCCGAGCGCAGAGGACGGCGTGTGCAGCAGAAGCTCCAGCTCGGCCGGATCTTCCTTGCTCATATCCATCAGGCGGCCGTCGAGCACGCCCTTGATGCCGTGGAAGGCGCCGTAAACGTTAGTGATGCAGTCGGCCTCGAGCGCGGTCTTGATGACGCCGTATGCGCTCGCGTTGATCACGGCGGAGGGGCCGCCGGACTGGCCGATGACGGCCGCTCCGACCAGGGGTTTGATTTCAGACATAGTGATTTTCCTCCTTGATGAGACGCTCTGTCTCTTCATTCAATTGCGATTTATTATATCATAGGAACCCAATGAATGCAAGAAAATTTGTCAGTGCTCGACGGAAATTCCGGTTGCAATTTCTCCCTGCGCATGGTACTATATGTTAAGAAATCTCTGAATCAATCGGCTGCGGCGCTCAGCGGGTCTTTTTCTCCAATTGGAAACAGAATCCCCCGCTGACCACTCTTGCAATTGAATCAGAGCTTCCTTAATCATCACTCAGCGCCTTCAGGGGGAACAAAAATTGGGAAAAACAGAAATTTCTCTGCTGGATATTATGCTCAAGATCAGAAAGCATCTGATCTGGATCGTGCTCCTGACGCTGCTCGGCGGCGCGGGCGCCTATGCGCTCTCGAGATGGGCGATCACGCCGGTCTATACTGCCGAGGCGTCCATGTGCGTGATTGCCGGCAAGCGCGACAGCACGGCGGTGACCTCGAACGACATTGCGGCGGATAACAGCCTCGCCAACACCTACCGCGTGCTTCTGACCAGCCAGCCCGTGATGGAGCAGGTCAACGAAAAGCTGGGCGGCGGCTATTCCGTGACGGGGCTTTCCGGCATGGTGCAGGCCGAGGTCGCCAGCAACGCGCAGATCATCTATATCAAGGTTCGCTCCTCCGACCCGCAGCGCTCGATCCGGATCGCCGAGGCGCTGCTCGAGGTCGCGCCGCAGACCGTCCCTGCGCTGGCGGGCGGCGGTGAGGTCAAGGCCGTGGACCATGCGCTTTCCGCGCCCAAAACTGCCCCGAGCGTTAAAAACAACGTGATCGTCGGGTTGATCGGCGGCGCGGCGGCGTCCTTTGCCCTTTTTGTGGTGCTTGCGCTGTTCGACACGACGCTCTGGCGCGAGGAGGATCTTGAGCGCCTCTTCCCGTACCCGGTGCTCGGCTGCATCCCGGCCATGGACGGGACGGACGGCAAGGCACAGCGCAAGAAAGGATGACCGACGATGCTGTTTCACAAAAGTAAAAAGAACAAAACGCCGAATCCGGCCAAGCCGCGCCTCAACGACAACAGCACGTTTGCCGTGAAGGAGGCCTATAACTCCATCCGCACCAAGCTGATGTTCTCCGGCAAGGGCGAGTCCTGCCCGGTCTTCGCCGTGACGAGCTCGCTTGCGGGCGACGGAAAGACGACCAACTCCGTCAGCATTGCCGTCTCCTTTGCCTCTGCGGGGCAGCGCGTGCTGCTCATCGACGCCGACATGCGCAAGCCCAACGTGCACCGTTATTTCAACACCGAGTGCCGCGGCGGCCTGAGCGAGATCCTCGCCGGCTTGACCAGCGAGGTCAAGGTGCGCGGCACCGACTGCAAAAACCTCAGCATCCTGACGGCTGGCCAGCTCCCTCCAAACCCGGCGGAGCTGCTTGCCACCACGCAGATGGACACGCTGCTGGACTATGTCCGCAAATATTTCGACTATGTCATCATCGATACGCCGCCGATCAACATCGTCTCCGACGCGGCGGTCTTTGCAGAGAAGATCACGGGCTACGTTCTGGTCGTGCAGAGCGGCAAGAACCAGACGCGCGACGTGTTCGACGCCGTGCAGTATCTCAAGGAGATGAACGGAACCATCTCCGGCTTTGTGCTCAACGACCCGAACAACCGTTCCGAGTCGCACTATTCGCATCGCTACAGCCGGTATTACCGCTACGGCAGCTATCGCTACGGCGACGCGGAGAAATAACGGGAGCCTTTCACAAACGGGAAGGAGGAAGCGGTCATGCAAATTGATTTCCATGCGCATGTTCTGCCCGGCGCAGATCACGGAAGCGCCGACCTGAAAACCTCCATAGAGCAGCTTCGGCTGGCGCAGGAGGCCGGGGTTGACGCGCTCGTCGCCACGCCGCATTTTTACCCGGCGCGGGAGTCGGCGCAGGACTTTCTGGCGCGCCGCGTGGACTGCTTTGCCGAGCTGCGAGCCAATCTGCCCGAGTGCGCGCCCCGCTTGCTGCTGGGCGCTGAGGTGCAGCTATGCATCGGGCTGGAAAATCTGCCCGAGCTGGAGGAGCTGTGCGTCCATGGGACGCGGGTGCTTCTTCTGGAGCTGCCGCCGGTGTTTCAGCCTGCGGCCTATCAGGAAACACTCGACGCGTTGGTCTACCGGCACAGGCTCCGCGTCGTTCTTGCGCATATTGACCGCTACAGCCCCGCGGTGGTCGACGGCCTGCTCGAGAGCGGCCTGAGCGCCCAGCTCAACGCCTCGTCGTTCTGCCGCCTGCGCACGCGCAGACGCAGCCTGCACTACGCGGCGCTGGACTGCGTCGTGGCGCTCGGGAGCGACATCCACGGCACGCAGACCGGCTACCGTGAATTTCTCGAGGCAAGAAAACGCCTCGGGGCGGAATACGAGCCGCTTATGCGCCGCACGCAGACGCTGCTCGGGCTCTAGCGAGGGGACGACCTTTATCTATGACATCACCGTGCGATCGCGTCGACGTGCTTCGCCGGATTTTCTCCGCCGATCCTTCGGCTCAAAAAGCTTGAGATCTACACAGGATTTCCTTTTTTCAAACCCTGACTCGGTAAAAATCTCTCGCCGAAGCGGCTTGCCGAATTGTTTGGCGCCGCCCTATATTGGACTTCGAACGGGCGCAGATACCACGCCGCAGGCCGGGACAGCGCAGTTTTGAAGGGGTCAAATCAGAACCTCCCCGGCATAAACGAGGGTCATGCAGAACGGCACGACCCTTTTCCCCCAAAAATGGCACAAACCGAATGCCTTCGCAGAAATCTTCAGAATGAATCGCCAAGCATGGATAACCCTGCAAAAAATTCAAGAATTAATCCCAGAATCCTATTGACAACCCCGCTCAAATGTGCTATACTGTCTAAGCAATCAAGGATAGCGCCGGTATGCGTAGCACCTTGTGCAAAATCATCAATATCGCGGAGTAGAGCAGTTGGTAGCTCGTCGGGCTCATAACCCGGAGGTCGTAGGTTCAAGTCCTGCCTCCGCAACCATAATTTCGCCGGATTTCGATATGAAATCCGGTGTTTTTCTAACTTTTTGGCGCTTTTTGAAAATGTACTACTTGAAATAGTTCAACAATAATTCAACTTGCTTTCAAACTCATGCCTTTTTCAAGAAGATTTCCGATAAAATCTCCGCATTTTTCTGATCTGCCGCTTCCATCACGTGGGCGTAAATATTGGCAGTGGTAGAAACCTGCGCATGGCCTAGCCGTTTGGAAATGCTGACGCTGTCCACACCGTTAAAATACAGCATCGAAGCCATCGTGTGGCGAAAAGCATGGGGATTGATATGCGGCAGACCGTGGCGCTTGCTGAATTTACCCATCCAGTCTGTCACGCTGTCCGGATGCATGGGGCTGCCGTTTTCCTGCGAGAATACAAAGCCCCGATTCTCATAGAATTCGCCCAGCCGCAGCCGCTCGGCGTTCTGCCATGCGCGATAGGTGCGGAGAAGCTGCATTGTCTCCGCCGGGAGCGTAATATAGCGGTCAGACGTGGCCGTTTTCGGGGTATCCTCATAGATTCCACGATCCGGCGCATATAGAATGTTGTTGCAGATATGAATACGGTTTTTCTCGAAATCAACGGCGCTCCATTTCAGACCCAGCAGCTCCCCTCGCCGTGCGCCGGTCAGAAGAAACAAATGCGTCAGCATTTCCCATTTCAGCGGCTCCCGTCTGAGCGCGTCGCGGATCGCCGCGATTTGCTCCGGCTGGAAGTAGTTCACTTCCTTCTTGACCACCTTCGGAAGCGTGGCCTTCGTTGCGACGTTGAAAGGGACTTGCCCTTCCTTCCCTGCTTGGTCGAGAACCGTAGAAATCAGCCGGTGGTGTTCCAGAATGGTCTTTGCAGACAGACCGGAACCGGTGCGCTTATTCTGCCCCGGCTTGCCGAGCGACGTATAAAAGCTGTTCAGATGGTCTGCCCGCAGGTCTTTCAGCTTGATATGACCGATAGCCGGGTAGATACGCTCGGTCAATTCCTTATAGCGGACAATCGTGGAGTGCTTCGCTCCGCGCTGTTCCTTCATAGCAATTACATATTCGCAGTACGGCGCAAATTTCTGGCGGCTGTCAGTGGTAACGCCCGCTCTGCATTCCTTTTCAAAGGTCGCGGCGAAAGCCTCGGCCTTTTTTCTCGCGCTTTTTTCCGTCCAGCTTGGGGAAACATCGAAGGTAGCTGTCCACGGCTTTAGCTGCTTTCCGTCCGCATCGCGCCCCCGGTGGACACGGATGGAATAAGAGATCAGTTTGCCATTCTTATCGCGTCGCTCTTGAATGTTAGCCATTATTGTTCCCTCCGTTTTCCTGCTTTTGTACAGAATCGCCAGCCTTTCTTCTCATTTCCTGAATAACAAATCCCATTCTAGTTGAAAGGTTGTACTCACACAAATCTGTATCCTTAACAGCCGTACGAATCCGATCGAGTAAAGCCAAGTTTGGCTTATATTCACGAACTTCTGAAAGTTCATGAATTTGCTTACTCTTAATCGCGTGTAAAATGCTCAACTGTTGCAGGGACTCCGTAAAAGCGTGAATATATCGCAAAACGTCTTCAAAATTATCGCTTTCCAGCAGGAAATTAAGAGATTGTATATATTCTGGGTTTTGGGTTTTATAAGAAATAATTCGTGATACTGCTTGCTCCGATAAATCTGTTTCTTTGCACACATCGGCTGTTAATCTTCGATGCTCGTCATAGTCCCCTAGTAAATATCCAATATCGCAGTCGAACAATTCCGCCATCAGGGCAAGTGAGTCTAAATCTGGGAGCCGTTCCCCTTTTTCCCACGATGCTAACATCTTATGTGATTGCTCAGACTTGTAGATTTTGGGCAGCAATTTCTTTCGGCTAAGTTTGAGCCTTTCACGCTCTGTTGTTATACGGCGCCCAATTTCTATTACTCTATCGTCATATTTTTTCACGGGTTGCAAAACCCTCCTTTCTGCTTTATGCTCTATTTTATGGGTTGTGCATGGGCTTTACAGCCCACCTTGACCATAGTATACTACATTTGGGAGCAAAAAACAACGAAAATTTATGAAAATTTAAGGAGGTCGACACATGCCTGAATTTAAAACTATCCGCCAAACTGCCGCAACCGGTATTCTTTCTGAGCACCGAATCCGTCTCATGGTGGCGGCGGGGCGTTGCCCCGGAATCAAAACCGGCAATCGCTTCCTCGTCAACGTCGGTGCACTTGCGGAGATGCTGGACAGGGAAAGCCGTAAGGACTGCAAGCGGGGCACGGACGATGATTGCTGAAATTGTTGCAGCGGGCGGTATCCTCACGCTGCGGGAGCTTGTGAGAATCACCGGCTATGACGAGCGCAAGGTGCGCCAGATGATCGCAGCCGAACGACGCGCAGGCATTCCAATCTTGAGCGACAATCAGCGCGGCTACTATCTACCGACGAGCGACGACGAAACGCGGCGCTTTTGCCGATCTATGCGGCACAGGGCAATTGAAATTCTTAGAACGGCGAGAGCCGTAGAAATGGGCAAAGAAAAATGATAGCAGGAAGATTTGCAGTGCTGTCCGGGGAATGGCGAAGCGCTTGCGGCGAAAATGTTTCATGCGGACATTACAAGGGCGAAAAAGAAAGACAAGATCAGGCGCTTGAAAGAAAAACTTTTGGAAATGGAGATTTAAGCAAATGGCAGAGCGTCGAATGTTCTCGAAGGCGGTTATCAATTCTGCGCGCTTTCTGACAATGCCACCCTCGTCGCGGCTGCTTTACTACGATCTCGGAATGGCCGCTGACGACGACGGGGTAGTCGAAGCATTTACTGTGATGCGGCTGACTGGTGCAGTGGAGGACGACCTCAAGGTGCTTGTGTCCAAAGGGTTTATAGCGTTACTGAATACTGAGCTGGTGGCATATATTACCGATTGGTCACGCAACAACCAGCTTCGGAAAGACCGGTACACGCCGAGCATCTACAAGGATCTGCTCGTGCGGCTGAACGCTGGCGACTTGCGGTTAACCGATGGTTTACCAGACGGCAACCAGCGGTTAACCCAGTATAGTATAGATAAGGGTAGTTCAGATAAGAGAAGTGGAGGTGATGCGGCTACGCCGCCACGCGCAACGCGCTTTGTCCCTCCGAGTTTGGAGGAAGTTCGGGAGTACTGTCACGAAAAGGGCTATCAAATCGATGCCGAGCGCTTCGTGTCGTACTATGGCGCGAACGGCTGGCGTGTAGGGCGAAACCCAATGAGGTCTTGGAAATCCGCCGCCCAGATGTGGGCGGCAAAGGACAGAGAGGAAGGTAAGAAGCATGGAAAAAATCAACTTGAGCCAATTTTGCATTTCAACGAGCTATGACCCCGTTGCAGCGGCGCAGGCAAAAGCCGACACCATCAACGATGCTGTCGGCGAGTTAACCGGATACGACTGTCCGACGTGCCGGAATAAGGGCTACATTGCATACCCCCGCTGCGAAGACGGAAATGTCACTATACGAGATTGTGAGTGCATGAGCATCCGCCGTTCGGTCTGGGAGATGGAGCGGTCAGGGCTGCGAAACATTATCCGTGAGAAAACGTTTGACGCTTTTATTGCTACCGATGAATGGCAGCAGCGCATTAAGGCCGGGGCGATGAAATATGCAGCAGCGCCAGAAGGATGGTTCCTCATTTGCGGCCAGTCCGGCAGCGGAAAAACGCACCTGTGTACGGCAATCTGCCGGGAGCGGCTGCTTGCACATGATACTGTTCGCTATATGCCGTGGCGTGACAAATCCGCTGAAATCAAAGCGGCAGCGCTTGACAGTGAGCAGCGGGCTTCTCTAATCAGTGGCTTTAAGAACGCGCAAATTTTGTACATCGATGACCTGTTCAAAACCGCCGACGGCGCAACTCCCACGCCTGCCGACATTGGGCTAGCGTTCGAGCTGCTGAACTATCGCTATATTAACCACGTCCCGACCTTGATTTCAACGGAAAGAACGCCGCAGGAACTGATTGCACTGGACGAGGCGACCGGTGGGCGAATTATTGAGCAGGCGGGAAAATGTGTTTTCCATCGCCCGCGATGCCCGGCGGAATTACCGGCTGCGCCACGTTGTCGCTGTGTAGTACCGAAAAAGCGGCTCCTCTCTGCCGTCGTAACGATTATATAGGAGGGTAGCCACTATGTCAAGTGAACAAACGTTGGACGAGCAGCAAAAGGATCTCGCAATCCGCATCCAGTCGGGAGAAGCCGACTTGCTTGCGGAGCTGTGGCAATCCGTTGAACGGCTTGTTGCGGCAAAAGCGCAGCGGGTAATTACGGCGCAGGGCAACGGCAACCGGATAGAATTTGATGACCTGTATAATTCCGGCTTTCTGGCGCTCTGTGCGGCTTGCGAGAGCTACCGGCCGGAGATGGGGCATTTTGTGCCGTGGTTCCTGATGTGCTTAAAAAGCGCCTTTGCGGAGGCCACTGGCTACCGGACGCAGCGGGGCAGGCTTGACCCGCTGCGCAACGCGGTGAGCTTGTCAACGCCAATCGGCGAGGATGACAACGGTGCAGAATTGGGCGACTTGGTCGCAGACCCGGCAGCAGAGGAGCCAATCGAGCGCGTCGAAGATGAGGTGTGGCGTGGAGAGCTTCGAGAGGCAATTTCCGCAGCTATAGCTGAGCTGCCACCCGACGAGGCGGAAACGCTTCACTCTCGTTATTGGGACGGCTTGACACTTGAGCAAGTAGCGAAAAAACGCGGTATCTGGCCGACTACCGTGCAGCAGCAGGAAAAACGCGCAATTCGCCGAATCCGTAGGCGGCAATGGCAAAAGCTGGCACATTTCTATTACTTCGACTTCTACCAAAGCACCGGCCAGCAAGCGTTTTCCAGAACCGGCATGAGCGTTCAAGAGCGCTACATAATTGGCTGGGAAAACATCATCGAAGCAAGAAAATCAGCGAATTTTGTGCGTTTCTGGCGGTGTAAAGGACAGAATTGACCGACATGAAACAAGAAAGGAGATGACAGAGAATGACACCACGCAAGCAAAAAGCGCTGCAAGCGTTGATTACAAGCCGCACACATGCCGAGGCTGCGGCGGCTGCGGGAGTTGGCATATCGACCTTGCGCGGATATCTGAAAGACCCGGAGTTTGCGGCTGCTTATAAGCGCGAAGCAGCCGGGATTATGGACACGGCGACAAGGCGGCTGCAAATGAATCTAACTGCTGCAATCGACCGGCTGGGGAAAATCGTCGCAAACGACGAAGAAACCAGTACAAACCATATCACAGCCGCCCGGACGCTGCTTGATTATGGCTTGCGGTTTACGGAGTTCAACGACGTTCTAACGTCATTGGAGAAGGCTGACCACGATGTACTATGAACGCTTGAAAGCGCGTGTGCGTGCGGCCAACGCAAGCAAACGGAACAAAGCCGATGCGGCGGCTCCCGTGGCCGTGGAGGAGTTCATAGCGCCGGTTTATAAGCCCCTGCACGAGGATATCAAATCAGAGAAACACCGCTTCTACAATCTGCCGGGCGGGCGCGGGAGCTGCAAAAGCTCGTTCGTATCACTTGAGATCGTGGACGGCATACAGAGCGACCCCACAGGCCAGAGCAACGCTATTGTGTTTCGCAAAGTGGCGGGGACAATGCGCGACAGCGTTTTTTCTCAAATTGCATGGGCTATTGATATGTTAGGCGTTTCCCACCTCTGGAAAGCGACCGTTTCCCCGATGATGTATGAATACAGGCCGACCGGCGCACAGATCCTTTTTCGAGGGCTGGACGATGCAGGCAAGCTAAAATCTATCAAGCCCAGGCGTGGCACTTTCCGTTATTGTTGGTTTGAAGAATTTGCAGAGCTGAACGGTGCAAACTTCGCCCGAAATGTTTTGCAATCGGTCATGCGAGGGCAAGGGACAAATCCGCAAGTGTTCCGCAGCTTCAACCCGCCAATCAGTAAGGCGAATTGGGCGAATCAGTTTGTTGCAGAGCCAGACGCGCAGGGGATCACCTTTCACACGACATACCGAGACGTTCCCGCTGATTGGCTGGGCGAAGCCTTTATTGCGGAGGCGGAACGGCTGGCGGCGGTGAATGAACGCGCGTACCGGCACGAATATCTAGGCGAGGCAACCGGTACCGGCGCGGAAGTTTTCCCGCTGCTGGAAGTGCG
>URLT01000060.1 GCA_900548795.1 uncultured Eubacteriales bacterium | reverse complement strand
GGCCAGCGCGTCCATTGTATTATAGCCGTCCAAGAAGCCCTGGAAGAACTGATTACTCTGATAGGCCGTCTCCGGCTCCATCGCGGAAATCGATCCGACGGGCTTGACCAGCGCCGTCACGACGAGCACGGCCAGGAAGAGCAGGAAGGCCGGGGTCAGGATCTTGCCGACATAGGTCAGGATCTTGCCGGGCTTGATCGAAAAAACCAGAACCAGCGCGAAAAACACCGCCGAGAAGATCAGCAGCGCCAGACGCTCGTTGACGTCGCCCATGAGGCCGGAGACGGCCACGGTGAAGGGCGTCGCCGCGCAGCGCGGGATGGCGAAGCACGGGCCGATGGTCAGATAGAGCGCGCAGGTGAAGAACACGCTGTACGGACGGCTGACCTTGCCGCTCAGCTCCGCAAGGCCGTCACTGCGGCTGATGCCGATCGCCGCAACGCCCATCAGCGGAAGGCCGACGCCCGTGATGATAAAGCCGAGGATCGCCCCCCAGACGTTCCGACCGGCCTGCCAGCCCATGAAGACCGGGAAAATCAGGTTTCCGGCTCCGAAAAACATGCCGAACAGCATGATCGCCACGGCAAGATACTCTCTGGCGTTCAGTTTTTTTCGCATTGTGCAGCTCCCTTTCTGTTCTGAATGCATAAGCATTCATTTTTTCTCTCTCGCGGTGAATTTTTATGAGTATATCACAGTTTTTGTGCACTGTCAACGCCTATTTTGGCAAGAACTTCCCAGATCCCGGCGTTCCGCGCGCGGGCGTTTTGGGGCTTGCATTTTTTCGCTCCGCGTCGTATACTGAATGAAAGAATCACGGACGCCCGCAGCGTCCGGAGCACAGGAGGAGCTTCATTATGATTTCAGTCAATGCCATTGGCCAGCCCTGCCCGCTGCCCGTTGTGAAAACCATCGAGGCCATCAAGTCGCTCGGCGGCGCAGGCACGGTCGAGGTGCTGGTCGACAACGGCGTCGCCGTCGAGAACCTGAAGCGTCTGGCCGGCTCGAAGGGCTACGCGATCTCCGTCGAGCAGCAGGACGCGCAGCGCTTCCGCGCCGTGCTGACCGTCGGCGAGCACGCCGAGCAGCCCGAGCTTCCGGCGGAGTGCTGCCCCGCGCCGCGCGGAGAGCGGACGGTCGTCGTGATCTCGTCCGACCAAATGGGTCAGGGCGACGAGGCGCTCGGCAAGACCCTGCTCAAGGGCTTCCTGTTCGCCCTGCGTCAGCAGGACACTCTGCCGAAAACGATCCTCTTCTATAACCGCGGCGCGTTCGTCTCGACCGAAGGCTCGGCATCCGTCGAGGATCTGAAGGACATGGAGGCGCGCGGCGTCGAAATTCTGACCTGCGGCACCTGCCTGAATTATTACGGCCTGACCGAAAAGCTGGCCGTCGGCGGGGTGACGAATATGTATTCCATCGTCGAGGTCATGACCGGCGCCGACCGGCTCGTGCAGCCGTGACGCGGCAAAAAAAGCCCTCGCTGATCCTCTCCTTCTCCACGACCGCGGCGGCCTTGCAGGCCGAGCAGCACTTCACGGCGCGGGGGTGCCCCGGCCGCCTGATCCCGCTGCCCGCCGAGATCCGCGCCGGCTGCGGTCTGGCGTGGCTGGCCGAGCCGCGCGACCGCGAGGCGCTTTGCGCCGAGCTTTCCTCGGCAGGCATCGCCTGCGACGCCTGCACGGTCATCCCCTTTTGAGCCGGCTCATACAATGATTCAATCGCATGAATCCGCATCAGAAACGGCGCGGGTCGTTTTGCGCGGCGTTCCCCCGGGCGGCTGCCGCAGTGTGTCCCGAACTTTCACAGCGTCCTACAAAAAACAGGTCACGGAGGCTCCTCCGTGACCTGTTTTTCAATTGTTGTTTTGCAAGCCTCCGGCGCTCCGGCTCATTCGCGCTTCAGCGCCCCCATTGGTTGCCGCCGTCGCTGGCGGTGCAGAAATAGACCAGCAGGATGATCCCGCCGGCAAACGGGATCAGTCCCATCAGCAGATACACCCCCGGCTTGCCGATGTCATGCAGACGGCGCACGCTCAGAGACAGGCTCGGCAGGAAAAGGCCGAGCGAGGCCAGCACGCTGAGGATCTGGATCACAAGCGCAACATAGGGGCTGAGGGCAATCCCGACCGCGGAGAGAATGGCGAAGGCAATGCCGATCAGGAACTGGAACAGCATCACCCACCAGAACTCACTCATGGATGCGCGTCCCTCGAAATTCACATAGTTCGAAAAGAACCGCTTGACCGCCTCGCCGAAACCGACCGACGGCGCGCGGTACGGCGTGCCGTACTGCGGCTGGGCATACTGCGGCGGAGCATTATAGTAGCCTGCGTAGGGATCGCTTCCCGGCGGAACCGGCACGCCGCCATAGGGGTTGGCGTTCGGCGGAACCTGTGCGCCGCCGTAGGGGTTGGCGTTCGGCGGAACCTGCGCGCCGCCGTAGGGATTGGCGTTCGGCGGAACCTGCGCGCCGCCGTAGGGGTTGGCGTTCGGCGGAACCTGCGCGCCGCCGTAGGGCTTCGCATTCGGCGGAACCTGCGCGCCGCCGTAGGCACCGCTCGCCTGACCGGCACTCTGCTCCTGTTGGCTTGCGCCGCAATCGGGGCAGAATTTTGTGCCGTCAGGGATCGGCTGTCCGCATTGTCTGCAATACATAGTCATTCCTCCGTTTTCTAGAATAATTTATCCGAACAGGACGGTGTACCAGACGCCGAAGATCTCCCGGACGACCATCTGTACGGAATAGCCCGTGTTTCCGTCGTTGGCGGGGACGCCCGCCGCCTCGACGCCCGCGCGTTCGGCCAGCAGCGTCGCGCGGAAAAGGTGATAGGAGCTGGAGACGATCACGATCTTTTGCGGGCGCGCGCCGGTCTCCTGCTCGAGCAGGTCGAGCGAAAAACGCAGGTTTTCCGCCGTAGTGGCGGCGCGCTCCTCCTTCCTCAGGCGGCTCGGCGCGATGCCGTGCTCCGTCAGCCAGCGGTACATGCACTCGGCCTCGGTGATGTCCTCGCCCCTGCCCTGCCCGCCGGAGAGCACCGCAACGGCGTGCGGATGCTCCTGCAGATAGGTCTGCGCCGCGGTAAGGCGCGCCCGCAGAGAACGGCTCGGCTGCGTGCCGTTGACGCCCGCGCCCAGCACGACGACATAGTCGGCATCCGGCTCTCCCGTTCCGCCGAAGGCGGAGAGCACAGCCACGCCGGTGACGGCAAAGACGACCAGCGCGATGCTCAGGCCGACGCGCATGACCAGCCGCACGACCCACAGCCACGCAAAGCGAGGAAGCAGCGCGTCGACCAGCCCGAACAGCAGCACGACCGCGCCGACGCCCATCAGGAACATGCCGGCAAAGTGCAGATAGACCGAGACGAGCCGCGTCAGCAGCCCCACGCCGAGCAGGGCGCCGCCCGGCAGCCAGTAGCGCCGCCTCATAGCTCGAGGTATCCCTTGAGCACCTTGAGGGTGTTGCAAACGCCGTCGCGATGACTGCGCTCATAGCCGTGGGAGGCATAGACGCCCGCGCCGATCAGGCCGTGGCGCAGGTCGTGCCCCGCGCTGAGCGTCGCCTCAACGTCCGAGCCGTAGTGCGGATAAAGGTCGACGGCGTAGTCCGCGCCCTCGCGCTTGGCCGCGGCGATCAGCCCGGAGACGACCTCATAGGAATAAGGCCCGCCGGAGTCCATCGCGCAGATGGAGACCTGCCGCTCGGTGCATTGCAGCCCCTCTCCGACGCAGCCCATGTCGACGGAGATCGCCTCGGTCACGCCCTGCGGCACGGACGCCGCGCCGCCGTGGCCGACCTCCTCATAGACCGTGATGTGCGCATAAACGCGGCGCTTCGGCGTGAGCTTTTTCTCCGAAAGATACTTGGCAAAGCCCAGCAGAATGCCGACGGACAGCTTGTCGTCCAGAAAGCGGCTCTTGATGTAGCCGGACGCGGTCACGCGCGTGCGCGGCTCGAAGCAGACGAAGTCGCCCACGCCGATGCCCAGCTTTTTCACGTCGTCGGCGTTTTCGACCGGCTCGTCGATCACGACCTCGACCGTGTCCCACTTGCGGGCGGTCGTTCCGTAGTCGCCGTTGACGTGGATCGACGCGTCGCATAGCTGCAGCGTGCCCTCGTAGATGCCGTCGGCCTTGGTCACGATGCGGCAGTTTTCGGCCTCGGCGTTGTTGGCGTTCATGCCGCCGACGTTACGGATGCGCAGGCGGCCGCTGCTCTTGATCTCGGCGACCATACCGCCCAGCGTGTCGGCGTGCGCCTCGAGCAGCAGGGCGTTCTCGGCGTCCTCGCCGCCCAGATCGACCAGAATGCCGCCCTTGACCGTGCGCGTGACGGAAAAGCCCAGCGCCGCAAACTGCTCGGAGACAAATCGCTCGGCCTCGCGGGTGTAGCCCGTCGGACTGTCGATCGCCAAAAGCTCCACGGTTTTGTCCATGGCAAAGCTCACATAGGGTTCCATTTTGCTCCTCCTTCGGGATTTTTTTCCATTATATCATAATTTTATGAAAAAGAACAGCAAAAAACCACAGGACGACGGATTTCGACCTGTGGTTTTTGCTATGATACAGTCAGCAGACGGGATTCAGCGCTGCTTCGTCTCGATCTCGTGCAGGCATCTGGCCATGAAGTCCTCGGGCTTCATCGCGCCGAGATCCTCGCCGCCGCGGGTGCGGACGGAGACCGTGCCGTTCTCGATGTCGCGGTCGCCGACGACCAGCATATACGGGATCTTCTGCATCTGCGCCTCGCGGATCTTGTAGCCCAGCTTCTCGCTGCGCAGGTCGCTCTCGGTGCGGATGCCCTTGGCGAAGAGCTGCGCCTCGAGCTGCTTGGCGTAGTCATGCGCGCGATCGGTGATCGGCAGGATGCGCACCTGCGTCGGCGCCATCCACAGCGGCAGAGCGCCGGCATATTTCTCGATCAGGTAGGCCAGCGTGCGCTCGTAGCAGCCGAGGGACGTGCGGTGGATGATATAGGGCGTGGCCTTCTGGCCGTTCTGATCGGTGTACTCCATGCCGAAGCGCTGCGCAAGCAGCAGGTCGATCTGGATGGTGACGAGGGTGTCCTCCTTGCCGAAGACGTTCTTATACTGAATGTCGAGCTTCGGGCCGTAGAACGCGGCCTCGTCGATGCCGATGGTGTATTTCACGTCGAGATCGTCGAGGATGCGCCCCATGATCTCCTGCGCCTCGTTCCACTGCTCGGCCGTGCCCTCGTACTTATTGTTCGGGTTTCTCGGATCCCACTGGGAGAAGCGGAAGGTGCAGTCCTCAAGCAGGCCGACCGTGCCGAGGCAATACTTGGCAAGATCGAGGCAGTGCTTGAACTCCTCCTCGAGCTGATCCGGGCGCAGGACGATGTGTCCCTCGGAGATCGTGAACTGGCGGACGCGGATCAGGCCGTGCATTTCGCCGGAATCCTCGTTGCGGAACAGCGTGGACGTCTCGCCGAGACGCATCGGCAGGTCGCGATAGGAGCGGGCGCGGTTCAGGAAGACCTGATACTGGAACGGGCAGGTCATCGGGCGCAGCGCGAAGCATTCCTTGCTGTCGTCGGCCGGGTCGCCCATGACGAACATGCCGTCGAGGTAGTGATCCCAGTGGCCGGAGATCTTATAAAGCTCGCGCTTGGCCATGAGCGGCGTCTTGGTCAAAAGATAGCCGCGCTTCTGCTCCTCGTCCTCGACCCAGCGCTGCAAAAGCTGAATGACGCGGGCGCCCTTGGGCAGCAGGATCGGCAGACCCTGACCGATCACGTCGACGGTGGAGAAATACTCCAGCTCGCGGCCGAGCTTGTTGTGGTCGCGCTTGCGCGCCTCCTCCTGCTTTTGCAGGTATTCCTCCAGCTCCTCCTTCTTCTGGAAAGCGACGCCGTAGATGCGCTGGAGCATCTTGCGCTTGGAATCGCCGCGCCAATAGGCGCCGCAGCACTGCGTCAGCTTGAAGGCATTGGCCTTGATGCGGCCGGTGCTGTCAAGGTGCGGGCCGGCGCAAAGGTCGGTGAACTCACCCTGCGTATAGAACGAGATGACGGCGTCCTCCGGCAGGTCGCGGATCAGCTCGACCTTGTACGGCTCGCCCTTCTCTTCCATATAGGCAACGGCCTCGGCGCGCGGCTTTTCGCTGCGGACAAGCGGCAGGCGCTCCTTGCAGATCTTCTTCATCTCGGCCTCGATGGCGTCGAGGTGCTCCTGCGTGAAGGCAAAATCGCTGTCGAAATCGTAGTAGAAGCCATTGTCGATGGACGGGCCGATGGCAAGCTTCACCTGCGGATACAGGCGCTTGACGGCCTGCGCCATGACATGCGAGCAGGTGTGCCAATAGGTCTTGCGATAGGCCTCGTTTTCAAAGGTGTACTGGTTTTCTTCTGACATTGGGATTCCCTCCTTAATGATTAGGGGCAATAAAAAAATCACCCCTGAAAATTCAGGGGTGAGAAGCTTTGGTTCCCACGGTTCCACCCTGCTTGCAGCGCCGCAGCACTGCCGCTCGTTCGCGCGGTAACGGGCGCACCCGTCTTTGCCTACTCCGTTCAGCAAAGCGGCTCGGAAGCGGTTGCCGCAGGCCGCGCGCAGGAGCTTGCACCGACCGCTCCCTCTCTGACCGCTTGGAACCTGCGTTTTTCTTCGTCATTGTCGTTTTATCATGGTCAATATAGCACTTTTTTCGCCGATTGTCAAATGGTTTCTTTAATTTTTAATTATGTTAACTGTTTTGTAATTTTCTCACAAGATATTGTGTTTTTTCGCCGACTCCCCCACCCATCTTGTCGTCTCAATGTTTACATAACCAACAAAAAAGTTGGCATAAATTCCGTTTTTTAAGAAAATTCTTGACAAAGTCGTGTTTTTTGTTATAATAAGCTCGTAGTTACAATTCGGTAACAAGCATTTCGCACTTTACATACCACGTCATGAAAGGAGGATACTCTTATGCACAGAACAAATCCTGAGCCGTCCGTCAAACGCGTTTGGATGCGTCGCCTGATTGCTGCGGCCGTCATCGCCACGCTGCTGGTCAGCCTTCTGTCCTTCACGGTCTTTGCTCAGAACCGATACGTCATCACCGACGGCGACCTCGTCACGGCGCACAACTCCTTCAGCCGCGACCCCGAGACCGTTCTCAAGGAGGTCGGCATCAAGCTGGGCGAAGAGGATACCTACACCACGACCTATACCGACGGCGTCGGCAAGATCGACGTTCAGCGTATGCAGCGCATCACCGTGGTTCACCACGGTCAGACCCAGACCGTCTCGAGCTACGGCGAAACGGTCGCAGAGCTGCTCTCCCGGTTGGGCATCACCCCCGGCGTGAACGACGTCCTCTCCTGCCAGACCGATCGGCGAACCTTCAACGGCATGACCGTCTCGATCGTGCAGAAGGAGATCAGGCTGGAGGAATACGACGAGGTCATTTCCTATCAGACCAACTATTTTGAAGATCCGGAGCTTGACCCCGACGAGGAGCTCGTGCTCGTGGAGGGCGCGGACGGCTCGAAGCACTGCCAGGCGCAGATCGTGCTGGAAAACGGCGAGGAGGTCAGCCGCAAGGTTCTGACCGAAACGGTCACGCAGGAGGCCGTCACCCGGCTGGTCGTCACGGGCGTGAAGCGCACGGTGCTCACGCAGAACGGCGGGCACGGCGCCTTCGGCACGGAAGTCAAGCCCGAAACGCCCGCAGCCCCGTCCGGCAGCGGCACGACGACGAAGCCGTCCGACAACGGCACGACGGCAAAGCCGTCCGACAACGGAACGAGCAAGCCCGACAACGGCAGCGGCACGACGACCAAGCCCTCTGACAACGGCAGCGACGCGCCGAGCGCGCCGAGCGAGCCGGGCGAGCCGGATCGCTCTGAGGTGAGCGAAAACACCATCACCACGAGCAACGGAACGACCTACACCTATTCGCAGAAGCTGACGGTCAAGGCCACGGCCTATTCCTGCGAGGGCTACACCGGCTATACCTATTCCGGAACGGTCGCCCGCGTCGGCGCCATTGCCGTCGACCCGAACTACATCCCGCTGGGCACCAAAATGTACATCGTCTCGAACGACGGCCAGTATGTCTACGGTTACTGCGTCGCAGAGGACACCGGCAGCGCCATCAAGGGCTACAAGGTCGACCTCTACTTCAACACCATTGCCGAGTGCTACGCCTTCGGCGTGCGCACCTGCACCCTGTACATTTTGAACTGATCGGAATTGCAAAACCGCCTCTTTTCTGGTATACTATCAGGAAAGAGGTGGTTTTTTATGATCGACGTCTGCGATATGCGGCAGATCCGCGAGCTGCTGAGCCGATACGGCTTCCATTTTTCCAAGGCTAAGGGGCAGAATTTTCTCAATCAACGCTGGGTTCCCGAGCGCATCGCCGCCGAGAGCGGCGTCGCGGCAGACTGCGGCGTGCTCGAGATCGGGCCGGGCTTCGGTTCTCTGACGCAGGCGCTCTGCGCCCGCGCGGGTAAGGTCGTCGCGCTCGAGCTGGACACGGCGCTCAAGCCCGTTCTGAAGGAGACCATGGCCGACTTTGACAATCTGGAGGTCTGCTTCACGGACGCAATGAAGGCCGACCTTCCCGCGCTCGTGCAGGAAAAATTCGCAGGGCTGCGCCCGCTGGCCTGTGCCAATCTCCCCTATTACATCACCTCTCCGGTGCTGACCAAGCTGCTCGAGAGCCGCTGCTTCGACGCGATCACCGTCATGGTGCAGAAGGAGGTCGCGCAGCGCATCTGCGCCGAGGCCGGCACGCCGGATTACTCCGCCTTCTCCGTCTTCTGCCGTTATCACGCCGAGCCGGAGCTGCTGTTTGACGTTCCGGCATCGTGCTTCGTGCCGCAGCCGAAGGTCACGAGCGCCGTAGTGCGGCTCGTGTGCAGAACGGCGCCCCCGGCGCCGATCGACAGCGAGGCTCTGTTTTTCCGCACGGTGCGCGCAGCCTTCGCCATGCGGCGCAAGACCCTGCTCAACGCGCTGGCCGCTGGCTTCCCGCAGCTTCCCAAGGCGCGGCTTGCCGAGCTGCTGGCCGAGGGCGGTCTCGCGCCGAATGTGCGCGGCGAGGCGCTGAGCCTTTCGGAATTCGCAGCGCTCTCGAACCGGATCGGAGGGGCGCTATGAAGCAATACCGTTTTTTGCTGTTTGATCTGGACAACACGCTGCTGGATTTTGACGCCGCCGAGCAGGTCGCGATCCGCGGCGCCTTCCGCGAGCTCGGCCTCGAGCCGACCGACGCGCTTATCGACCGATATTGCGCCATCAACGTCGCGCAGTGGGAGGCCTTCGAGCGCGGCGAACTGTCGCGTGACGAGGTTCTTGTGCGGCGCTTTGCGCTGCTGTTCGGCGAGCTGGGGCTTTCCCTCGACCCGGAGCACGCCGAGGCGCTTTACCGCAGGCGACTCGGCATCGGGCACTATTTCGTCCCCCATGCGCCGGAGCTTCTGGCCGCGCTTGCGCCGCATTACCGGCTTTTCATCGCCTCGAACGGCGTGGCCGACACGCAGGAATCGCGTCTTGCCAGCGCCGGGATCGTCCCCTATTTTGAACAGATCTTCATCTCCGAGACCACCGGCCACCACAAGCCGGAGCGCGCCTATTTTGAATACTGCTTTGCGCACATTCCCGGCTTTGACCCGGCCGCCGCGCTGATGATCGGCGACAGCCTGACCAGCGACATCCTCGGCGGCCGGAACGCCGGGATCGACACCTGCTGGTTCAATCCGAAGCACAGCCCCGGCCGTTCCGACATTCTTCCGACCTATGAGATCCGCAGCCTCCCGGAGCTTCCGGAGCTGCTGAAAAGGCTTGCGTCCGACTGAGGCCGCAAGCCTTTTTCTCATACCGATTTCAGAATCCAATATTTCATCAAAACCCGCGCGACTCGTGCTGACGCACACTGTGCGGCGAAGGCCATGAACGTGCGCGATGAATGCAGCAAGAGGACAGCGGGGCGAAGCTGCCCCGTTGCCCTCTTTCCGCTCTGTTCAAAGATCCAAAAGCTCAATATCATGCGTCAGCACATCCGCATATTGCAGCGCATAGCGCCTCGGCTGCCCGGACAGAGCCTCCTCGACCTGAAAAATGTGACGAGATACGCCGCTTCGTTCCGCTTCCTCTCTCTTCATTCCGAGGTTCTGTTTCGTTCCGTCCTACCATATTTCGTTTCGGAATGGCAAATTGCTTCGTTAAGGAAGCTCTGATTAAATCGCAAGAGTGGTCAGCGAGGAATTTTGTTCCAAATTGAGGTTTGGAAATTGCAGGAATACTTTGTGTATTTCAAGATTTTCAAACCGATAAGTTGGGACGAAAGACCCGCTGAGCGCCGCAGCCGATTTATTCAGAGGTTCCTTAGGAAATCCTTTCATCCCTCAAGGCTGTTCGCATCTATGAGGAGCTGAACCGCGTGCTGGCTGGCCGCGTTGACTTCAACGTGTTCATCCAGAAAGTCGCTGAGTCCTTCCGTAAGAAGCTTTTCGTCTCGTCAACCTTTCCTGCCCATAGTGTTTGACGAGTGTAGAAGGCTCTCTGCCACAGGCTGAAAGAGTAACCGCATAATCTACCTCGTTTTTTCAGATGATTGATTGACTTCTCTGATTTCCTTTTTCAACCGCCATACATTATGCAAGAGCAACAATCCGCTATACAGCAGAACAGATATGAAAATAATAAGGAAAAAGTCCCGTGGCATAGAATAAGAAGTCGAATCTATACCGGATACAATATAATGACTGATAATATAGGCAATCGGATATAACGCAATCCGTTCAATCCACACTCGTATCTCTGATTTCTTCCGTGTCAGAAACCATATAATCCCCAAAATGATCAAAGCCGCTATTGCAAAAATCAGATAGATCCCAAGCGCCAGCCGTGGCAAAGCAATCACTCCACCGTTACTTTCATATTTTTCCACCCGGTTTTTTTCGCCCGGAATAAACCTTGCAACGCCAACATTTTCCGTACCGTTATTTGGAACATACACGGCGTTCACAGGCCACGGCTTCTCCGTTGTGACTGTGTACGAAAGCGTTCCTTTACCATGAGAAAGCCACTGATCCCAAAGAGATGTCCATGCCTCGATGTCACAATAGTAGAATTCCCCACCGTCAGGATCGGCATAGACCGTACAAGTAAAGTCCGTTACTTTCTCATCAAAAGTTAGAAGCATACCTTTATCGCCGATAACTCCGGCTGTCACAATGCCATCGGTGTACGGAAAATAAGCCGGAGCATCCAGCACGGCAAAAGCAGACACAAAAAGCGCGATTACAAACACAGCAGTTACAGCAATCGTCTGTATTCTTTTGATCTTCAGTTTCCGGCCAAGCTTTTTCAGCGGCGCTGCATCAGATAGTGCCTGTGTCGGCTGAGGTTCTTTTGTTTCCTCATACTCTTTCCTGCAAGCTTCACAGTTCGTCAGATGTTCCTCAACAAAAGCTGCGGTATCAGTGCTTACCATATTTTCCGCATACAGCGGTAAAAGGTCTCGGATAATGCTGCACTCATTTTTCATAAGATTTACCCTCCAATCTGGATCGAATCATTGCTTTGGATCGGTGATAGGTAACGCAAGCCCAGTTTTCCGATTTATCAAATATCTGCCCGATTTGTTTGAAGCTCA
>URLT01000059.1 GCA_900548795.1 uncultured Eubacteriales bacterium | reverse complement strand
GACCTTCAACGGCTCGACCAACCTGTTCGCCATGAAGTTCGTCCCCGTGACCGATCCCTACGGTCTCGGTTTCGTGCTCAACCCGTCCGTTGCCATCAGCGGCGATGACGCCAACCTCGGCGTGGACTATACCTTCACCTTCGTCGTCGATGAGCTGACCAAGATCACCGACCTCAAGGCGAGCTTCAGCGTCGACGGCGGCGCGGCCAAGAATGTCGCGTTCACCGAGCTGGGCGACCAGAAATACTCCGCGACCGTCCCGTCTGCAGAGCTGGCCGGCAAGACCTCTCTGACCGTCACGGTCAATGCGAAGAACGAGCATAACGTGGAATACAGCGGCACCAAGACGGTCAAGATCAACGACAACCCGATGATCGTCTCCGTCACTCCGCTGCCCAATGCCGCGACCAAGGACGACAAGCAGCCCGAGATCGCTGCCGTGATCGCCAACTGCGGCGCCAACCCGACGATCGTCATGACGGTCGACGGCGTTGCCGTGCAGCCCACCGTGACCGACAGCAAGATCAGCTATAAGTCGGCCGATAAGATGACCGACGACCGCCATACCGTCAGCCTGACCGTCACCCGCACCGACGGCAAGACCGCCGAGATGACGTGGTCGTTCTTCGTCGGCGAGGAGGGCATGAGCCTCTACTTCGGCCAGATCCACTCCCATACTGCGGAGTACTCCGACGGCGCCGGCACCCTCGAGGATGCCTATGAGCACGCGATGGAGGCCAAGGACGTCGACTTCCTGATCGTCACCGACCACTCCAACTATTTCGACACCACCAACAGCGCCACCACCTCCAGCTACTATGATCTGAGCAGCCTGACCAAGATCGGCTCGACGACCAAGTGGGAAGAGGCAAAGGCGACCGCAGCCGAGTACAACGCGAAGTCCACCAACTTCATCGCTGCCTACGGCTACGAAATGACGTGGTCCGGCGGCCCCGGCCACACCAACACCTTCAACACCTACGGTACGGTCTCCCGCAACAACGCCAAGCTCAACGAGAAGACCAACAGCTATGCCGGTATGCACCTGTATAACGACCTGATGGTCAACGCGGACAAGGGTCTCGACGTCGACGGCAAGCCCGTTGCCGAGGGCGTGAAGACCAAGGCCATTGACGACGCTCCGGTCGTTTCCCAGTTCAACCACCCCGGCGTGACCTTCGGCACGTTCGATACCTATGCCGGCTATACGCCTGCCCGTGACGCCATCCTCAACCTGATCGAGGTCGGCAACGGCGAGGGCGCCGTCGGCAGCTCCTCCTACTGGCCGAGCTATTCGGAATACGACATCTGCCTTGCCAAGGGCTGGCACGTCGCTCCGACCAACAACCAGGATAACCACAAGGGCAAGTGGGGCGATGCCAACACCTGCCGCGACGTCATCGTGACTGACGACTTCACCGAGGCCGGCCTGTATCGCGCAATGGCCAAGCGTCAGGTCTACGCCACCGAAGACCAGAACCTGCGCATCTACTACTACCTCAACGACCAGCTCATGGGCTCCATCATCGACACCGACAACACCACGGTCGACACCGTCCACATCGTTGCCAGCATCTCCGATCCTGACAACGAGAAGCTCGGAACCGTCGAGATCATCGGCGCCAACGGCATCAGCCTGAAGTCTTATGAGGCCACCGGCTCCACCTTCGAGCTGGACGAGACCCTCAAGAACACCGAGCCGTACTACTACCTCAAGGTCACGCAGGCCGACGGCGACATTGCGGTCACCGCTCCGGTCTGGCTCGGCAACGCCACCCCGATCACCTGCGACCTCAAGAACGACGTGGCTCTGTCCGTCGAGGGCGAGACGCAGAACCTGACCTCCGTCCTGACCAACGAGGCGGCTGAGAACTACGAGGTTAAGAAGGCCACCTTCTACGTCGTGTGCGACGGCAGCTACGATCGGATCGACACCGTTCTCTTCAACGACACCCTTGAGGGCGCGAATGTTGCTGCGGGCACCGCCAGAACGACCACCATCGCTTGGACTCCGGCCAGCAAGTACGTTGGCAAGAACGTCACGATCCTTGTCGAATACTCCGGCACCTACAACGGCAAGTCCTTCAAGTGCCAGGCAACCATGAAGCTCTACGTCCACTCTCAGGATATGGAGCGCGTCGCCGTTGATTACGGCCACGACAACTACTACATCTCCGGCGACTACGCAGGCTCGGCGGGCAACTTCATCGAGTTCTGCGCGAACAACAGCGTCAAGTGCGAGTACATCCTCGAGGGTCAGTTCACCAAGGAGACCCTGAGCAAGTACACCACGCTTGTCATCACCGTCAACTATCGCCGCAACACGGCGAAGGCCAAGGACTACACCGACGAAGAGATCGCTGCCCTGAAGGAATTCATGGCCAACGGCGGCAAGCTCATCATCTGCTCCAAGTCCGACCGCGACAACAAGTTTGACAACTGCGCAGAGAACACCAACAAGCTCCTCGAGGCGATCGGTGCGCACAGCCGCATTGCCAACGGCATCATTGTCGACAACGAGCTCAAGGCCAACGAGGCATACCGTATCTACTTCTCCGCGAAGTCCTGCTTCAATACCGATCACCGCTTCACCAAGGGTGCCTACACCTCCTCCAACGCCTTCGGCACCAAGCCCGCACCGGACAACCAGACCGGCTTCCAGGTCTACAACGGCGCTCCGGTCCTCATCATGGACGGCTGCGAGGGCACCGGCGCAGGCAAGGTTCAGACCCTTGTCCGCGGCTTCCAGTCCACTTGGGCGACCCATTACGACGGCTACTTCGACAGCGGCTCCTTTGTTCCGAGCTACGACGACAAGGATCAGGTCGTTGTTGAGAAGGACAACGTCAACGTCATGACCTACGAGGACACCGCCGCAGGCGGCTGGATCATCACCTCCGGCGTGACCTTCTTCTCCAACTATGACATCAAGAGCGATCAGGATTATGCCAACCGCTTCATCCTCCAGAACATCCTGCGTGAGCTGACGCACATGGAGGACGGCGACGTTGTCACCCCGATCAACGACGTCAAGACCAAGACCGAGGGCGAATACACCATCGAGGGCTTCGTGACCTCCAATGCTTCCGGCTACGACAAGGACACCGCGTTCTTCGACTGCATCTATGTGCAGGATAAGAACGGCAACGGCCTGAACGTCTTCCCGGTCGCCGGCAACTTTGCCATCGGCATGAATGTCCGCTGCCACGGCGGTGTGACCTTCTACTGCGGCGAGATCGAGCTGAACCTCAGCGAGGATTACAACGGCTCCATCCGCATCATCTCCGATGAGATCAACAGACTGAAGCCCGCCGAGGTCGACTGCGCGACGGCAATGTCCGACAAGGCGATCGGCAACCTCATGAAGGTCACGGGCATCGTCACCGATATCCACAAGACCGAGGGCGTCATCGACAAGATCACGGTTCGCGACAACTCCGGCGAGGCCTGCCTCTTCATCAACGGCTACATCACGAAGGACTACACCGGTCTGGATGAGCTGTCCGTCGGCATGAAGATCGAGGGCATCGGCATCGGCTCCCGCGACGTCGATGAGACCAGCGCCGAGCATAAGATCTTTGCCCGTCTGCGTGTCCGCGACCGCGCCGAGATCAAGATCCTCAGCACCGAGCTGGAAATCACGGATGTTTTCACCGACCTGACCTCCAAGTGGTATCTGGATGCCGTGAAGAACGCCTATCAGAAGGGCTATCTGAACGGTGTCGGCAACCACCGCTTCGACCCGGACGGCAACCTCAGCCGTGCAATGGTCGCCACGGTGCTCTACCGCATGGCCGGCTCCCCCGCAGTCAGCTCCACCAGCCCGTTCACGGATGTTCCCACGAACACGTGGTACTCCAACGCGGTGGCATGGGCTGCCGAGAACGGCATCGTCAAGGGTACCTCCGAGACGACCTTCGAGCCGGACGTCGATGTGACCCGCGAGCAGATGACCACCATGCTCGTGCGCTATGCGCAGAACATCGTGAAGCTCGATGTCACCCCGAAGGGCGACCTCAGTAGCTTCCCGGATGGCGGCGACGTGACCTACTATGCGCGCAATGCCATGATTTGGTGCGTCGATAACGGCATCATCAACGGCATCGACGGCCGTATCGCTCCGAAGAACACGGCGACCCGTGCGGAGTTTGCGACCATCATCATGCGTCTGGAGAACGTAATCGCCTGACCCCATAAACACAAGGGAGCCGGTGCTCAGCACCGGCTCCCTCTTTGCGTCGCGAGACGTGTACAAAATGCGAACAACATGAATTGCGCAAAAAACGGAGGCCGACGCGGTTTCGTGTCGACCTCCGTTCCGGTATATGCGTTGTGATGCGGTCATTCGATGGCGATGCTGGAGCTTTGCGGGAGCTTTTTCTGCTCTTCCTTCGGCAGGGAGATCTGAAGAATGCCGTTTTCAAACTTCGCGCTGACGTTTTCGGGCTTGATGTCCTCGCCGACAAAGAAGCTGCGGCTGCATGCGCCGGCGTAACGCTCCTGACGGATGTATTTGCCCTTCTTGTCCTTCTCGTCGCGGTCAAGACCCTTGGAGGCCTCGATCGTCAGGTAGCCGTTCTTCAGCTCCAGTTTGACTTCGTCCTTCTTGAAGCCCGGCAGATCAATGTCCAGCTCGTAGGAATGCTCCGTCTCGCGGACGTCGGTCTTCATCAGGTTCTTGCTGTGCTTGCCATACAGAGGATTGCGACTCTGCGGCATCATCATAGCAAACGGATCGTTAAAGAAATCATCGAACAGGTTCTCACCAAAAATGCTAGGCAACATAAGTCATACCTCCATTCAAAATTTTCCTCGGCGTGGATCGGCTCCGAGCGCCTCGGTGAACTTCTGTTGTAGTTTTTCTCTCGGGATCTTCTCTCCCTCAAGAACAGCTTCAGTATACCACATTTTTTAGCACTGTCAATAGGAGAGTGCTAAAATTCACGAAAAAAGCATCGTTTGTTCATAGACTGTTCAAATTTGACCGGCTATAGGGAGGGGAGTCTTGCCACGGAGTTCAAGAAAGCTTGTTACAATACAAAAATTCCCGCGACGGAATGCTCCGCCGCGGGCTCCGGAGGGTCGGATTTGCCAAAATTGTCATGCATTTTATCGCGACAAGGATGGTTCAAGCTCCGCAGGAGCCGGCACAGCGTCCGTCAGCCCGATGCGCTCGTGCGAAGCCCATGGGGCGGCGAATCAAACGGAAGTGCTTTGATCCGGGATCAGAATGGGAAGCGTTGGCGCGGGAAAAGCGCTTATTCGGAAAACTGGCTGTTGTAGAGCGCGGCATATACGCCGTTTTTTGACAGCAGCTCGGCGTGCCGTCCTTGTTCGACGATGTGCCCGTCGCGCATCACGAGGATCAGATCTGCCTCGCGAACGGTCGAGAGACGGTGGGCGACGATGAAGGACGTGCGTCCCTTCATCATCAAGGCGAAGGCGGCCTGAATTTTCAGCTCCGTGCGTGTGTCGATCGACGAGGTCGCCTCGTCGAGGATCAGCATCGGCGGCAGGCAGAGCATCGCCCGCGCGATGCACAGAAGCTGGCGCTGCCCGGCCGAGAGGTCGTTTTCGCGAATGACGGTGTCATAGCCCTGCGGCAGACGGCGGATGAACGAATGGGCATAGGCGGCCTTTGCAGCAGCCTCGATCTCGGCGTCCGTCGCGTCGGGCTTTCCGTAGGCGATGTTTTCGCGGACGCTCGCTGTGGCCAGCCATGTGTCCTGAAGCACCATGCCGTACCGACTGCGCAGCTCATGCCGCGTCATGCGGCGGATATCCGTGCCGTCGACGCAGATCGAGCCGCTGTCCACGTCGTAAAAGCGCATCAGAAGATTGATGAGCGTGGTCTTGCCGCAGCCCGTCGGGCCGACGATGGCAATACGCTGACCGGGCTTCACGTCGAGAGAGAACGACTCGATCAGCGGGCGCTCGGGCACATAGCGGAAGCAGACCTTGTCGAGGCGAACCGCGCCGCGCGCCTCCGGGCTGACGGGGCTGTCGCAGTCGGGCTGCTCCTCTGGCAGATCGAGCAGCTCAAAGACGCGGTCGGCGCAGGTCAGCGCGTTTTGCAGCTCGGTGAGCACGCCGCTGATCTCGTTGAAGGGCTTGGCATACTGCGAGGCATAGCTGAGAAAGACGCTGACCTGCCCAACGGAGATGCCGCCGGAGATCGCGTTGAGCGCGCTGATGACCGTGACGACTGCATAAACCAAATTGTTTGCCAGCCGTGTGGTCGGATTGGTCAGGCTCGAGAAAAAGGTGGCGCGCAGAGAGGCTCTCTCGAGCCGGTCGTTTACGGCGTCGAAGTCGGCAATCGAGGCCTCCTCATGGCCGAAGGCGCGCACCACACGCTGTCCCTCCACCAGCTCGTTGATGAGGGCGGTCTGCTCGCCGCGGATGCGCGCCTGCTCCCGGAAGAAGCGGGTCGTCCGCGAGGTGATATATTTCGCGATGAAGATCGAAAGGGGCGTCAGCAGGCAGACGGCCAGCGCAATGCGCCAATTCAGCGCGAGCATGATGAGCAGCGTTGCAAGAACGGTCAAAACGCCGGTGAAAAGCTGCGTGAAGCCCATCAAAAGACCGTCCGAGAAGGCCTCAACGTCTGCGACCGTGCGGCTGACGGTGTCGCCGGTCGGATGCGTGTCGAGATAGCTCAGCGGCAGCCGGTTGAGCTTGTCGCTGATGCGGTCGCGCAGGTCGCGGCTGACCGAGAAGGTGATCCGGTTGTTGCACCGGGCGAGCACATCCTGCGCAGCCGCGCCGAGCAGGGCGGAGGCCGCAATGGCCGCAACGGCGAGCGCCACGGCGTCGAGGTCGACCCGTCCCGCTCCGAGCATGGCGTCAATGGCGCGGCCGCTGAAGATCGGAATGAGGAGCTGCGCCGCCACGCTCACGAGCGCCAGCAGGAGACTGCCGACGACCGTGAAGCGGTAGGGTCGGATGAGCGACAAAACGCGGCGAACGGTATGATTCTTCATGCTTCTGCCTCCGTTTTGAACTGGGATTCGTAGATCTCGCGGTAAACCTCGCAGGAGCGCAGAAGCGCCTTGTGCGTCCCGTTGCCGACCAGACGGCCGTCGTCGAGCACAAGAATGCGGTCGGCGTGCAGCATCGAGCCGGCGCGCTGGCTGACCAGAAAGACCGTCGTCTCTGCTGGGAGCTCCTTGAGCGCGCGCCGCAGTGCGGCCTCCGTTGCATAGTCCAGCGCCGAGGCGCTGTCGTCGAGGATCAGGATCGGCGCGCCGGTCAGCAGCGTCCGCGCAACGGTCAGGCGCTGTTTCTGTCCGCCGGAGAAATTCGCGCCGCCCTGCTCGACCGGCTCGTCCAAGCCGCGTGGCTTGGCTCGGACGAAATCAGCCGCTTGTGCCTGCGTGAGCGCATGCCAAAGCTCGTCGTCCGTGGCGTCCGGCTTGCCCCAGAGCAGGTTCGTGCGGATCGTTCCGGAGAAGAGGCGCGGCTTTTGGTCGACGATGGCGACCGTGGAGAGCAGCGTCTGCCGGGAGTAGCTTTGGATCGGCGCGCCGTTGAGCACGACGGTGCCGGAGGTCGCGTCATAAAAGCGCGCGATGAGCTGCACAAGCGAGGATTTTCCGCTGCCCGTGCCGCCGATGATGCCGACGGTCTCGCCCCGGCGCACGCAAAAGCTCACGTCGCTGAGCGACTCCGCGCCGGCGTCGTCATAGTGCAGACCGACGTGGTCAAACCGCACGGCCTCTTCCGTCGCCGCGGCGCTGCCGCCATCCGCGAAGGCCATGGAGCTTTCGGTGTCAAGCACCTGCCCGATGCGCCCCATGCAGGAGACGGATTTGCTGAGCTGGATGATGAGATTGGCGAGCTTGACCAACTCAATAAGGATCTGACCGATATAATTGATGAGCGCAATGACGCTGCCCGTCAGCAGCACGCCGCCGTTGACCTTGTTTGCGCCGAGCCAGAGAACGAGCAGCACGCCGCTGTTGATGACGACGTAGGTCAGCGGGTTGAGCAGCGCCGAGACCCGCCCGACGCGAAGCTGCGCGTCAAACAGCGCGCCGTCTGCCTCGACAAATTGCGCATGCTGCCGCTGTTCGCGGCCGAAGGCGCGGATCACGCGCACGCCGTTCAGGCTTTCGCGCGTTTGATCGGTCACGCCGTCGAGCTTCTGCTGCACGCGGCGGTACATCGGCGCGGTGATGCGCATGATGCCGAACACGATCACGAACAGCACGGCGATCACGCCGACGAACACCAGCGCGATCCTTGCGTTGATCGTGAAGGCGAGAAGCATCGAGCCGAACACGATGAACGGGCTGCGCAGGAACAGCCGCAAAAAGAGGTTCGTGCCGTTCTGCACCTGATTGACGTCGCTCGTCATACGCGTGATGAGCGTGGACGCGCCGAAGCGATCCAGCTCGGTGAAGCTGAAATGCTGGATGCGGTCGATCAGCTCATGACGCAGACCGGCGGCCGTCCCGACGGCTGCGCGTGCCGCGAAAAACTGCGCCACGAAGGTGCACAGCAGACCCAACACCGCCATGCCGATCATGAAAGCGAAGCGCGTGAGCACATAGCGCCTGTCATGGCTGTAGATGCCGACGTCGATGATCTTCGCCACGATCAACGGCACGGCGAGGTCGAAGCACACCTCAAGCATTTTGAAAAGCGGTGCAAGGAGCGCCTCGAGCCGGAATTTTTTCAAATAGGGCAGCAGATGCCGCATGGGATCTCCTCCTTGTTGATGAGTTCAAAGCTTTTTATAGTATAGCACGTCGGGAAACGATTGACTAATATATGAAAAATGGTATAATTATATAAAAAAGATATTGGAGGAACGCACAATGGAGCTGCGCCAGCTGCACTATTTTGTCACCGTTGTGGAGGAAAAAACCGTCACGGCGGCGGCCGAGAAATTAAACATGACCCAGCCGCCGTTGACGATGCAGCTCCACGCACTTGAGCGGGAGCTGGACTGCACGCTGTTTCGGCGCGAGGGGCGTCGTCTGACGCTGACCGACGCCGGGCAGCATCTCTACCGGCGGGCGGTCGAGATCCTCGCCATGTGCGACAACACACGGCAGGAGCTGGCGGATTTCCGCAGCGGCGCGCGCGGAACGCTGCGCATTGGGGTGATCTCGTCGGTGCAGGGTACGCTCTTTGCCGACTGGATGCGCGCCTATCACGCACGCTACCCGGATGTGCGCATCTCCGTCAGCAGTGCCAACACGTATCAGCTTCTTTCCACGCTGCAAAACCGGCAGATCGACATGGCGATCATCCGCACGCCCTTTGCCGCCGACGGGATGGACGTGTCGTTTCTGAAGGAGGAGCAGATCCAAGCGGTCGGGGACGAACGGTTTTTTCGGGGGATTTCCGGCCGGACGGTGAGCCTGCGGGACTTGGCGCAGACGCCTCTGATCGTCTATCGGCGCTGGCGGCGCATCATCCTCTCGACCTTCGAGGCTGCCGGGGTGAAGCCGAATATCCTTTGCGTCAACGATGATGCCCGCATGACGCTGCTTTTGACCATGCAGAGGCTGGGCGTCGGCCTGCTGCATCCGTCCGCGCTCCCGGCGCAGTGCGACCCTTCCATTCGCATCCTGCCGCTGCCGGAGCCACAGCTTTCTTCAAAAATCGCGCTGATCTGCGCCGACCGACGCGCACTGCCGGAGCCTGCGACCCTGTTTTGGGAGCTTGCGCAGGAGCTGGCTGACGCGGACTCTTGATTAAAAAGATTCATCAGAGCTTCCCTAGTATGAGCGCAGTAAAACGCGGAGCCGGGAAGGAAATGCCCGGGCTCCGCGTTTTTCCGTTTTTCTGTGGTCAAATTGCGCCGGCGTGCGCTGCACGGGGTGCAAATTGCTGCTTGCGCTTTTTGACGCAGTAAAAATAGGCGGGCAGGAGGAAGCAGTCCGCCATGACCCATGCGGCGGGGCTTGCATAGCAGACGGCTGCGAAGCCCAGCGCGGGCACAAGGCCAAGCGCCACGATGCCGCGCGCGACCATTTCCAAAACGCCTGCGATCACGGCCAGGTTGGAATAGCCCAGCCCTTGGATCGTGAAGCGCAGCAGGTTCACGAACAGCAGCGGGATATAGAACACGGCGTTGATGACAAGAAGCTGCCGCGCCATGGGCAGGATGCTGGCGGCTGCGGCGGCCTCGTCGGAGTTAAGAAACAGACCGGCAAGCGGAGCTGCGCCAAAATAGAGCACGACGAGTGCGGCAACGGAATAGATCGAGCCGAGGATCGCGCAGGCCTTGATGCCGGTGTGCACGCGGTCGAGCTTGCCCGCGCCGAGGTTCTGCCCGGCGTAGGTCGTGGCCGTCGCGCCGATGGCGTCGAAGGGGACGGCAAACAGCCCCGTGACCTTGCTGGAGGCGGTCGTTGCGGCCATGGCCGCAGCGCCCAGCCCGTTGACGGCGGTTTGCAGCAGAATGGTGCCGATGGCCGTGATGCTGTATTGCAGCCCCATGGGCAGCCCCATGACCAACAGGCGCACGGCGTAGGGCTTGCGCGCCCGCAGATTGTCGGCCGTCAGATGCAAAATCGGGAATTTTTTCGCCATATAGACCAGACACAGCAGACCGGAGATGAGCTGGCTGACGAGCGTCGCCCAGCCCGCGCCCGCGACGCCCATTTTCAACGTCACAACAAACAGAATATCGAGCGCGACATTCAGCAGACTCGAGAAGATCAGAAACAGCAGCGGCGTGCGGCTGTCGCCGAGGGAGCGGAGAATGCCGGAGAGGGTATTATAGAGCATCGTGGCCGGGATGCCGAGGAAAATCAGAAAAATATAGTCGTAGGCATAGGAAAAGGTGTCCTCCGGCGTGTTCATTGCCACGAGGATCCCGCGGCAGAGGAGCGTCGTGAGCAGCGTCATGATGAGAGCAATGAGGCTGCCCAGCCAGACCATGTTGCCGACAAAATTACGCAGCCCCTCCTCGTCGCGCTCGCCGAATTTCTGCGCCACGGGGATGGCAAAGCCGGAGCAGATGCCGGTGCACAGGCCGATGATGAGGAAGCTGATCGAGCCGGTCGAGCCGACTCCGGCCAGCGCGTCTACGCCGAGCGATTTTCCGACAACGACGGTGTCGACCATGGAATAAAACTGCTGAAACAGCAGACCGAGCAGCATTGGGAGAATAAACGACAGCAGGATCGGCATCGGACGGCCGACGGTCATATCATGTTCTTTGGACATAAAAAACGCCTCGCTTTCCGGGAATTCGGGCGGTTAAATTACGCCTGAGCGCACAATATTAGCACCAAATGCCGCGCTTGTCAACGGGCAGCGCGTCTTATTCACGAAAAATTCACATGAAAAATCGCCCGAAAAACCTGCGGCAAGAATCATACTAGAATCTGTTAAAAAGCTTGAAGAGCTTTTTATAGTGCCAACGGCGCGTCAGATTCTGCATGAGACTGCGCAGCGTTTGCCCGGAGAAAAAATCTCACCGTGCGTCGTCCCCAGTGCAGCATAGGCGCAGATACGAGCACAGATACAAGAGAAGACATAAGCGCAGAAAAGAGGCGCAGTCGGTATGCCGAAGCATACTGACTGCGCCTTTTTTAGCATAATTTTATCATGAATTATGTTTTGATAGCGAATAAAACGGGGATCAATTCTTGAAGTAATCCGCAGCGGCGTCGC
>URLT01000058.1 GCA_900548795.1 uncultured Eubacteriales bacterium | reverse complement strand
GCCGACCAGCATCCCGACATTCAGCGCAAGCGGCTGCCGGCGCAGCGCGCGCAAATAGTCCGCCATGCGGCCGGACGGCAGATCATTCTGTGCTTGGCCGAGGATCGGCTCGAGATAGGTCAGGATCTGCTCACGATGTGCCGCGCCGAAGGGAGCGGCAGAGAGGCCGCAGTTGCCGTTGACGATGCTCGTCAGCCCCTGCCGCAGCTCCAGCTCTCCGAAGCCGGGGCGAAGGGCGGCGAGATCGGCGTGGCGATGAATGTCAACAAAGCCCGGCGTGACGGTCAGCCCGCGCGCGTCGAGTGTGTCGGCGGCGGGGATGTCTGCAAGCGAGCCGACGGCTGCAATGCGGCCGTCCAGAATGCCGATATCTGCCGCAAAGGCAGCGTTGCCGGAGCCGTCCAGCACGCTGCCATGCATAATTTTATAATCGAGCATATTTGATCGCCCTCCTTTTCGCATTTGTCGGGGTCAAAGCCCCTTGCGCCGCAGGTCGCTGCCGGCGAATTTGATGAGCCGGAACGTGCCGACGATGCGCGAGGCGATCTGCGGAGAATAACGCGTTTCCAGCGCGTCGGGGAGCAGATTTGTGGAGATCAAAATGGGCTTGCCCTCCATCATGCGCGTGTTGAGCACGCTGTAGAGCGCTGAGACGGTGAACTGCGTGGTCATTTCTGTGCCGAGGTCATCGATGATGAGCAGGTCGCATTCGAAATACTTGCGCGTGAGCGCACCGTCTGCGTTTTGCGCGCCGAATTTTTCCGTTTCAAAATCACCGAACAGGCGAATGGCCGTTTCATACATGACGCTGAAGCCGCGGTCAGCGACCTGCCGCGCGATGCAGGCCGAGAGGAAGGTCTTGCCCAGCCCCGTCGCCCCGGAAAACAACAGACTGCCGGATGCGCATGAGAAGCCCGCCGCGTATTTTTTGCAAATATTCAGGTTGGAGTGCATCAGCTCACGCGGCGAGGTGCCGAGCTTCGGGTCATAGGCGTCGCTGTAGACGTCCAGCCGGAAGGTGTCGAAGCTTTCCCGGCCGCTGCCGAGCAGATTGGTCAGCTCCTTTTTTTGTTCCTGACGGCAGAGCTCGCGCAGACAGGAGCACATCTGCGAGCCGTCATAGCCCGTCCCGCCGCATTTGGCGCAGACCGGCGCGTCGTCAAGATAGCCCTCCTCAAAGTCGCCCGCCTCAAGCAGCCATGTGCGCTCCGCCTGAAGCTGCTCGTTGCGCGCGCGCAGAGCGCCGAGAAGCGTCTCGTTGTCCTTCTTCAAAAAAGCCATGGCAAGCTCCGCCATGCCCTGCTGCAGCTCCCGGTCGATCTCGCGCAGACGGGGATAGCGCTCATAGGCGGCGGCGCGATGCGCCTCGTTCTCGCGCTCGCGCTCGAGCTTGGCCTGCTCCAGCCGGGCGCGCGCCCGGCGCAGAACCTGTGCGCTGTAGGCCATGGATCAGTCCTCCTTGCCCTCGGCAAGCGCGCGTTCGATCGCCTCGCGCTCCAGAGGGGAAATATCGTCGTTATGCTGCTGGAACATCCGCTGCGGCTCCCGGCGGCGTGTGGGCGCGGGGACACCGGGGGCGGAGTCGCCGGCGGCGATCTCCTGCGGGGTGTGCAGCCCCTGATCGTGCCACGAGCGTAGGATCGCGTTCATATACGCCCATTTCAGGCCGCCCGTGCTCAGGCAGGTGCGTTCATAGGCGAGGCGGATCGCCTCGTTGCCGAAGCCCATGCCGATCCACGCGGTCAGGTATTGCTCCTCGGAGGCCGTCAGGCGGCGCTGGTCGATCTGCATCAGCAGACGAAGCTGCTGCACGCGGGTGTGCACCTGAAGCTGCTGCTGAACATAGTAGCAAGCGGTCTCGAGGTTGTCGATGTGCTCGTCCGCCCAGCGATAAGCCTCTTTTTCAACGGCGCGCATAGACGGCGTGCGCACGCCGCGCCGCCGCGCCCGCTCCATGCAGTACGACAGCAGAAGACCGACCACCTCGACCGGCAGACGCAGATAATCCGTGAAGGACAGAAGCGTCTTCAGCTCCTCGGTGGAGAGCGTGCGCCCCAGACGGCGCTGCGCCTCGCCGACGAGCTTCGGGAATTCGCTGCGAGGCTCCTTCATTGCGCGCTGCACGTCCTGCTCGGTGTAGGCCGGGCGCTCCGGCTGGAGCGGGGGAGTACGCCCCGTGTCCCAAAGACCGAGCTGGCGCAGGCAGTCGGTCGCCGCGACCATTTGCGGGACGGTAAAGTGCAGACTGTCGAGCGCCGTCTCCAGCGGCAGCTCCGCCCGGCGATAAAGATACAGCACGGCGGCGTCCGGACAGCCGCAGGAAAGCAGCTTTCGCACCTCTTCATTTGTTAACGCAACGCCCCGCATACCGCTCTGTCTCCTCTTTCTTTTTGTTGACTTCTATTATACCACGCGCGGAAAGCGCGGGCAAGCGGCGCGCTGTGCCGAAAAACGCCGGAAATGCGGCGGCATTTTTGGCTCATATCAACATGTTGTGCGCCCCGGCGGCTCAGAGCACAAAGCCGCCGTTGACCGGCAGGAGCTGCCCCGTGACGAAGTCGGCTCGCGCCAGATAGAGCATGGCATCCGCCACGTCCTCCGGTGTGCCGTTGCGTCCGAGGGGGGTCTGCTCTGCAAGCCCGCGCAGCGTGTCCGCCCCAACCGTGCGCGTCATATCCGTCAGGATCACGCCGGGACAGACGCAGTTGACGCGGATGCCGCTCGGCCCAAGCTCCTGAGCAAGCGCCTTTGTCAGCGCGATCACGGCGCCCTTTGTGGCGGAATAGGCTGCCTCGCAGGATGCGCCGACCTGCCCCCACATGGACGAGACATTGATGATGCAGCCGGCCTGCTTATGGAGCATGGCGGGCAACACGGCGTTCACGCAGTGATACACGCCCCCGACGTTTACGGCGAACAGACGCTGAAATTCCGTCTCGGTGATTTGGGAGATCAGCCCGTAGTGGGCGATCCCGGCGTTATTGACCAGAATGTCGACCGGCGGAAGCGAGGAGACGGCGCTGCGCACGGCCTCGGCGTCGGCCACGTCGCAGCGCACCGGCCTTGCGCCGGTTTGCGAGGCGATCGCGCGCGCGGCATCGTCCTGTGTCCGATAAAAAAAGCTGACCGACGCGCCGCTTTCGGAAAAGGCGCGCACGGCGGCCGCGCCGATGCCGCGGCTCCCGCCGGTGATCAAAACATGCTGCATTCTGAATTCCTCCTGAAACCGGAATTTGATAAGAAGCCTTTTATCAAATTCTTCATAAGACGTCGCAGCGCGCGTCAGCACGATGCGCGTGTGTATCGCACATGGAACCCTGATTAAGAATATTTCATAATTTATAATCAGGAAGTCGTATGAAATTGCGAAAAGCCACCCGGAAACGCTGCTTCCGGATGACTTCCTCCCGTTATCTTCTGCGTGACTTCGTTTTATGCTCATATTGGCGGCAGCCGGCAATGCGGCTGTCGGAATCCGACATGAACTGCTTGAGCTTTTCCTCAAAGGTCAGCGGCTCGCGCGGGCGCGGCGGCTCCCTGCGGTGCGTCGGCTCGCTGCGCGACGGCTGCGGGCGGGGAGGGGGCGCGGCGGCTCGTTTGATCGAAAGGCTGATCTTCCCGCTGGGGTCGATGCTCAGCACCTTGACCCGGACGACCTGCCCCTCCTTGAGGTGCTCGTGAATGTCGTTGACAAACGAGGATGAGACCTCGGAAATGTGCACCAAGCCGGTGCGGTTCTCGGGCAAATAGATGAATGCGCCGAAATTGGTGATCGATTTAACTTTCCCTTCCAGTACTGCTCCGACCGTAAGCTCCATGCAGACGAAAACTCCTTCGATTATTTGGTACTGTCGACATAGATCAGCTCGCCGTCCTCGACCAGATGCAGACGCTCACGCGCGATCTGCCGGACAGAATCGTCCGAACCGAGCGCGTCGATGTCCTGCTGCAGCGCCTCGTTCGCGCCGACGGCGGCGTCGGCCTGAGCGGCCAGCTCATCGCGCTCCTGCTGCAGCGCCTCGATTCTCGGCTGGAGGCTGACGATGGTGACGACCGCATAGACGGCCACGGCGACGATGATGAGCGCTGTGACGACGGACACCCTGCGCATACCCCGATTCCTCCTTTGAACGATCCATATCTTCCCTTATTGTACATGATTTTTTTCGGCTTGAAAAGAGCTTTTTTGCAAAAAAGTAAACTTTTGCAAAAGTTTTTTTCAAAAGTCGGCAAAGTGCGCGCAGCGGATACGTTACAAAGCGCCAAAATCCGGCGAAAAGAGACGTAAAGGCGCGCTGCAGACCCGTAAAATAGATGCATACGCCGATCAACTCGCCGCAAAACATAAAAATGCGGAATTCACCCCCGCCGACATAGAGCAAATAGAAAAAATTGGACACGATGAGACAAAGCGCAAACAGCGCGTCGAGCAGGGGCGTCAGGCGCGGAAGCGTCCGCCGCAGCCCGCGCAGGAAGTCGTAGACCAGACCGAACAGCAGCCCCAGAAGCGCGGCGGCGAGGAACTGCGCGGCCTGCACCGTCAGTGAAAGCTCCATCAGCCCAGAAGGCGGCGCAGAAAACCGCCCTTGCGCAGCTCCTCAAAGCTGAGGCCGTCGATCTGTCCGCGAATGCACACACAGCCGCCGTCGAGAGAGAGCGACTGCAAATGCAGCTCCTTGCCGCGCACGACCAGCAGGCCGCGGCATGTGGCAAGCGCCACGGCGGCCTCGTCAAAGCTTTCCACCTCGGAAACGCCGCTGACCGTCAGCTTTTCCCGGTTTTCCAAGCGCAGCTCCTGCGGCGCGTTTTCCGTCGGCATATGCATCCCCTCCGGTCAATATATACGGCGCGGGATGCACGGTTATGCCGAAAATCATTCGACATCAGTCGGGTCATAGGCGCTGTCGGACAGCACGTCGGACAGCTCGACCAGCCCGTGATGCAGATTGCCGCAGTAGTCATAGACAATGGAGCGGCTGCGCAGCTCGAGCGGGCCGGTTTGCAGACAGAGCGAGAGGGTGATGCAGGTGCCTCTGCCGCCCGGCGCGCTCCCGACGGTCAGCTCGCCGCCGTGCAGCCGGACGATCTCGCGCACCATGGGCAGTCCCAGCCCGAGACCCCCGCGAGGGTCGGTCGGGGAGAGCTGCTCCGAGCGGGCATAGAGAGAGGCTATGACCTCCGCCGGGATGCCGCTGCCGCTGTCGGTCACGGTCAGAACTGCGGAGCGACCCTGCCGCTGCGCCTGTAGAATGATGCTCCCCCCCGCCGGAGTGTAGCCCATTGCATTGGAGAGCAGGTTGTAAAGCGCGCGCTCGAGCAGCGTGAGGTCAAAATCGCCCCGCAGAGGCTGCTCGGACGGCAGATATTCCAGCACGAGCCCGGCGCTCTGCACGAGCGGCCGCACCTCGCGCACGAAGCCCTCGAGAAAGCTTGAAAGATTCGCCGGACGCTTCTGTGCGCGGCGACGGTGCAGCAGCAGCAGACCGCCGTCTGATAGCTGACTGCACATGCGCATGAAGCGGTACATCGAGCGATTGAGCGAGGCGGCGGCCTCGGCCGCTTCCGGCTGGGTGGTGTCGACCCGCTCAAACAGCGTTCCGGCCGCCTGCATCATCGCCTGCAGCGGGCGGCGCAGGCCGGACGACGCGTTGACGATCATGCCAAGCGGGAGCGACCCGGCGCGCTCGGCCGGAGAGGCGACAAACAGGATGCCGTCGCCGGTCTTGCGCGCGGAGGCGGCATAGGCTTCTCCGTCGAGCAGCAGGCTGACCTGAAGCAGACCGGTCTGATCCCAGCGCGAAAACAGCCTGTCTCCGTTCTCAAACAGGGCGGAAAGCTCCGTCTGCGCGGCGATCAGGGCTCTGGCGGTGAAGTTGCGCCACTCGACCAGACCGTCCTTTACCCAAAACGCCGGTTGTGTAAACAGCTCGAGAAGCTGCTGCGTTTGCTCGTCCATCGGGGCTCACCTCTGAAATAGTATTCACAGCGCCGCGCGGAATTTTCATGGGAATTCCTGCGGTGTCGAATTTTGTCATTCCTATGGCTATTCTACCGTATCCTCAAAAAAAAAACAAGAGGAAAAGACGCGCAAACTAGTAAAAACGAACAAAAATAGAGAAAAAAGCTGAATTTTTCAAATCGCGAAGCTGAAAAACCATGCAGCCTGCCCGATAAAAATCGGGCGATGCCAGAAGTGCCGAGCGGTGAACGCGACGTCTGAAAGGGCACGCGGCTGCAAAAAAGAAAGCCCCGAATCCAAAAGGATTCGGGGCAATGGTGCGCGAGGCGGGATTTGAACCCGCACGTCCGGAGTGGACACTAGAACCTGAATCTAGCGAGTCTACCAATTCCACCACTCGCGCATGTCGGCATGACCGATTGCTCAAATATAATACCACGAGGCAGTGCGTTTGTCAATCCTTTTTTTCGCTTTTCGGCAAAAAATAGCGCTTCGGGAAAATTTGGGGCTTGTGTCAGGCGGGGGATTTGTGTATGATATAGGATAAAAGAAAGACCCCGCAAAAAAACAGACGTGCCGCAGGGCGCGGGATAGGGGAGACGGATATGAAACATCGTCTGGCAGGAATGCTCGCGCTGGCGCTGCTGGCGGGGCTGCTCTTCGGCTGCAGGAACGGCACGGCTGAGACGGAGGCTGCGCCGCCGGAGCACGTGCGGATCGGCGTGGCGCTGATCGACGCCGAGGATGTGGCCGAGTCGGAGGCGCAGCGCGCGGGGATTGAGCAGGCGCTCGAGGCGCTTGCGATGGACGGCGGAGAGGTCGTCTGGCGCTTTGGAACGGGTGAGGAGCAGGGACTTTTTGAGGCGCTCCAGGCGTGTGCGGACGAGGGCTGCAATCTGATCTTTACCAATCCGCGCGGCGGGCACCAGCGGTCGGTCGAGCGCGCGGCAAAAAAAAATCCGCAGGCGGAATTTGTGGCCGTTGGCGGAGACTCGGCGAAGGCGTCTGGGCTTGCCAATCTGCACAACGCGTCGCCGAGGCTGTTCGAAGCGCAGTATGTTGCCGGGATCGCGGCCGGGCTGAAGCTCGGCGGGCTGATCGAGCGCGGCGAGACGGAGCAGGACGCGCAGCTCGGCTATATTGCGCCGTTTCCGGACGCGGAGGCGATTTCGGGCTATACGGCGTATTTTCTCGGCGCGCGGTCGGTTTGCCCCGGTCTGACAATGACGGTGCGCTATCTCAACACGTGGAAGAGCGCGACGGCCGAATATGAGGCCGCGTGCGAGCTGCTTGACGAGGGCTGCATCGTGATCGCGGGCGGAACGGCGGGCGGCGCTGCAGAGGCGTGCCGCGAGAAGCGCGACAGCGGCATTCCCGCGCTGTGCGCTCAGGAGCTGAACGAGGCTCGGGCACAGTGGAGCGTGCTCTATGAGGAGCTGATCGATGCGTTTCGAGCCGGCCGGACGCTCCCGACGGATTGGTCGGGCGGCTTTGACCGCGACGCCGTTATGCTGACGCAGATCGGGGAGGCGGCCGAGGCCGGGACGGCGGACGCGCAGAGTGCGGCAGCCGCCGCGCTCAGGGACGGCACGCTGCAGGTCTTTCGAACCGATTCCTTTACGGTCGGCGGCCAAACGGTGACGTCTGCGCTCGTGACGGATACGGACGGCGACCTGATGCCGGACTGCGACGAGGCGATCTCAGACGGCGCATTTTGCGAGTGCTTCTTCCGATCGGCGCCGTACTTTACGCTGCGCGTCGACGGCATCACCGAGCGCTTCGGAAGCTGACGGACGCGAGACTCCGACAAAAACAGAAATAGCGAGGCCGGAAGCTCTGAAACAGGGCTTCCGGCCTCGCTGCTATAGGTGTCTTGGGCTGCGCGACGGCGCGGCTCAGCGGAACAGGTATGCGTACTTGTCGCGAATGGTCAGGATGAAGCACTCGAGCTCCTTGGGCAGGTCGTTGGGCTTGCTCAGGTCGACGTCCTGCACCCCGGCCAGACGGACGCGGATCTTGTCGCCGCCGAGGAAGAGCACGCCGTGGTTGTTCGAATCGGCGAAGTCCTCCTCTGTCTGGAACAGCGTGAACTTGTCATGGCACGGCTCGGAGGCATAGGGGCAGAAGTGCGTGCAGTTGCCGCACTCGTTGCACATCTTGTCCACGTGCAGGATCTGGTGGCTGCCGTCGGCCATTTTGATGACGACGTTCGCGCGGTTCGGGCAGGAATCGGCGCAGTTTTCGCAGACGGTGTTGCAGTCGAGGCAGCGGCTGCCCTCGCAGCAGGCGTCCTTGGCCATTTTGAGGATGCCCTTCTTGGCGATGGCCTCGGCCTTGGTGACATAGGCCTGCTCGGGGATCTCATAGGTGTGCTTCTTGCCGGTGACGATTTCGGCAAAGGCGGCGGCGTCGGCAATGCCTTCAACGACGGTCGCAGGGCCGCGGCGGCAGTCGCCTGCAGCGTAGACGCCCTCGACGTTGGTCTTGAAGGCCGGACCCTTGCGACCCATTTCGATGCCGTTGGTGGCCATGAGGTCGGAATCGACCTTCTCGCCGACGGCCGAGACGACCAGATCGCACGGGATGTCAAAATATTCGCCGGTTCCGACGGGGCTGCGGCGTCCGGAGGCGTCCGGCTCGCCGAGCACCATTTTCTCGAGCGTCAGCTTGCCGTCGGCCTGCTTGACCGGTGCGGCCAGCTCGACGAACTCCACGCCGTCGTCGATGGCGAGCTTCAGCTCGTGCTCGTCGGCGGGCATGTATTTCTTCGTGCGGCGATAGACGATCGTTGCCTTCGCGCCCATGCGCTTTGCCACGCGAGCGGCGTCCATGGCGGTGTTGCCCGCGCCGACCACGACGACGCTGCCGGTCAGGCTCGGCTTGACCTGCTGCTTCATTTCCTTCATCCAGCCGATGACGCCGACGACGTTGCCCTCGATGTCAAGCTTGCCGGCCTTCCATGCGCCGACGGCCAGCAGAATGTGCGTATAGCCCTGCTTTTTCAGCTCGTCAACGGAGGGAGCGGGCGCGCCGAGGCGCACGTCGACGTTATATTTGCGCATCAGGGCGACGTCCTTGTCGATCGCCTCGTCGGAGATGCGGAAGGCTGGAATGACGTGGCGCACGATGCCGCCGAGGCTGTTCTCGCGCTCGAAGATCGTCGTCTCGACGCCCTCACGGCCGAGGAAATAGGCCGCAGCGATGCCGGTCGGGCCGCCGCCGATGATGGCGACCTTCTTGCCGCTTCTCTTGGCGGGCGCGTGGATGGAGGCCATGAGCGCGTCATAGCCCTTTTCGGCCGCGATCAGCTTGGTGTCACGGATCTGAACGGACTCGTCATAGAAATTGCGGGAGCACTTGCCCTGGCAGCGGTGCGCGCAGATCGTGCCGGTGATGAAGGGCAGCGCGTTCTTCTCGGTGATGAGCTTGAGCGCCGGGCCGTAAAGCCCCTTGCGGCACAGCTCGATATATTCGGGGATGTCCTGCTCGATGGGGCAGCCGCCCTTGCAGGGCGCGGTGAAGCAGTCGAGCCACGGCACGGGCTGCTCGGACTTTCTGGCGGGCAGCGGCTTGATGGGCTTGACATGGTGCACATTCGTGCGGCATTCGACGGACATGGCCTCGAGCGCGGCGGAATCCGTGCCGGAGAAGGCGCGGAAGGGCATATCGGCGAGCTTGTCGCACATCTGCTTCAGGCGGTTATAGCCGCCGGGCTTGAGGATGGTCGTGGCGACGGTGATCGGCCAGATGCCCGCGTCAAACAGCTTGTCGCAGTTGAAGTATTCCGCACCGCCTGCGAAGGAGATGCGCATCTTGCCCTTGAACTGGTGGGAGATGCGGTTGCACATCTCGATGGTCAGCGGGAAGAGCGAACGGCCGGACATATACATTTCGTTGCCGGGCAGCTCGCCGCGCGTGGTGTCGACGGGGAAGGTGTTCGACAGCTTGAGGCCGAATTCGACGCCTGTCTTGTCGGCCAGAGCCTGAAGACGCTCGAACATCGGCACGGCGTCCTCCCACTGCAGATCCTCGTTGAAGTGGTGCTCGTCAAAGACGATGTAGTCATAGCCCATGCCGTCGAGGACGGAACGCGCGGTCTTGTAGCCGAGGATGGTCGGGTTGCACTTGACGAAGGTGTGCACCTTTTTCTCGGTGATGAGGTAGGTCGCGATGCGCTCGATCTCGTCGGGCGGGCAGCCGTGCAGAGTGGACAGGGTGATCGAGCGGGAAACGCGCGGCGAAATGCCCGCGATGAAGTCCTTCTCCTCCGGGAACAGCTCGGTCAGCACGGCAAGGCACTCGCGGAACTGCTCCGTGCCGGAGGCGTCCTTCATGCTCTCAATATACGTGTCGACCTTTTCGCCCTTGATGCCCTCGAGATCATAGCCGACGGACATGTTGAAGACGAAGCCGTCCGGATCGCCGAGGCCGTAGACCTTGGAGAGCACCTTGAGGGCGCACCAAGCCTTGATATATTCGTTGAGCGCCTGCGGAACGGTCAGCTCGGTCGACCACTCCTGATTGTAGCCCTCGTCATCGGCAAGGATGCAGGGGCGCGGCACGCACACGGCCAGATCGTGGCCGTCCATCTTCTGAACGGTCTTGACCTCAAAGAAGCGGGCGCCGGCCAGATAGGACGCGATGATATTCTGCGCAAGCTGGCTGTTCGGGCCGGCAGCGGGGCCGAACGGCGTTTCGATTTTTTCGCCGAAGATCGGCAGAGTCTTCCCGTCTGCACGGTAGACCGAGTGGACGCCGAACAGCTCACCCTCGCGGGCGTATTCGGTGACGGCCCAGTTCATCAGGGAGCGGAACGGGATCGGATACATTCTTTCTGACATGGATGAAACCTCCTAAATTGTCCGGGAAGCGCGGCCTTCCCGTTATTTCGGCTGCCAATAACGCAGGCAGAGCAGAACAAGAACCGCATAGCACAGCAGCGGCAGCCCCTCCAGCACGGCGAAGCCGAGCTCTGCGGGCATCCAGCGGGCTGCGCCGCGGATGGCGTGAAGAAACATGAAGCAAAGATCAAGGATCACCGCCGCGCCGAGCGGGAAGACGATCAAAAGCCTTGCGCGCGGCCTCCCGGCGGAGATCAGAACCCAGCCGACGAGCGGAAGCGCAAGCAGAAGCAGCAGCGGCAGACGCAGGAGCGGCCAGCTCCGCGGAAGCGCTTCCATCGGCGCGAGCAGATGCAGATAGCGCAGCTTGCCGGTCAGGAGCGTCGGCCAGAGCAGGTGCACCAGCTCGCCGCCGAGGCCGCAGAGCAGCACCGCCAGCAGGATGATCTGCGCGGCGCGCTGCCGGGGTCTGAAATTCGGGATGCGCAGCCCGTTATGGGCGTTTGCTCCTCCCTGCTCAGCACTCACCATCGGCATTATAGCGGCAGTGGTTCAGATCGCCCCAGAGCTTTTCGGACTGCTCGAGGATGTGCGCGTTCTCGGCCTCCTCGTCGATGCCGACCAGCTCGCGATCCTTCATCAGCAGCTTGCCGTTGGCAATGGTGGTCTGGCACTGGCGGCCGGTCATGCCAAAGAGGATGTGACCGTCGATGTTGGCGTCGGAGAACGGCGTGAACGGCTTGTAGTCCATGACGATCACGTCGGCGGCCGCGCCCGCCTTCAGAACGCCCAGCTTGTCCGGGAAGTACTTCGCGCCGATCTTGGCGTTGTTCTTGAAGAGCATG
>URLT01000057.1 GCA_900548795.1 uncultured Eubacteriales bacterium | reverse complement strand
AGGTCTGGGGCAGCAAGTACGACGTGCGCGAGCTGCTGCGCGCCTGCTACTACGCTCTCGACAAGAAGCCGATTAGCTCGGTGAAGCTCTCCTTCAAGGAAAAGGAGCTGCTCAAGGTCGTGCTGAAGAAGGCCAAGGGCACGGATGTGGAGCTGCTGCTCCGGGAATCCGGCCTGATCGAATAACCGCGTCTTCCCTGCTTCGCGGCAGCGTTTCTCCGAGCCGCCCCTGTGTATATGCGCGTATATACACAGGGGCGGCTCCGTATTTTTCGGAAGAATTTTCATGCTGCGGGGAAATGCGCCCCGAAACACGCATTTTCCGGAATGAACATGCAAAATATTCAAAATTTCCGTAAAAAATGGCTTGTATATTCGGGCGGAATATGCTATTATGAAATACAGTGGCGCTGTATCTTAGTCAAAGCGTCTCGGTCTCGAAGAAGGGCCTAAAAATCCTTTAAAGGGCATATCGATGAAGTCCCTGGTGCTTGCTTTTTTCGCCCAGATTAGGGTGGGTGCTGGGGGTTAAGGCTTTCGGGCGAGGTGTAACGGCATATACCGACCGACCCGATTTCCGTGGAGACCTGCTCTTGTGCGACAGCCGTAAAGTGTTACGACCCGGACTGCGTACGAAGCAGGACAGAACCTGCATCGCGGTGCTTAGAATCATGTGCTGGGTGCAGTGTAGCCTGCCTTGCGTGGGCACGTTGGGATGGGAGAACAGGCGTTGACCGCTGCGGCCGCAGCGGCGTGACGATATTGCTCGCTGAAATCGTGGCTGCAAAAGAGGATAGAACCGAGACGCGATGTTGTGGAAAACACCTAAGCAGTCGATTCCGGGCAGACAGAGGATTGCAGTGCGGTCTGAGTGGCAATCGGGTACCGGATGCGGCAACGCTCCGGCGCGGACTTCAAACGGAAACGGCCGTCCGGCGACGAACGGTAGCCCGCGGGGAAAGCCAACCCGACCTAAGCCGCAAGATTTACTCTGTCTGCTGCCACTGTTTTGCTATGCAAAAGCATAGCAAAAATAAGGGAAGCTCTGATTAAATTGCAAGAGCGGTCAGCGAAGGATTTTGTTTCAAACCGATAAGTTGGAGAAAAAGACCCGCTGAGCGCCGTAGACGATTGATTCAGAGGCTCCTAAGAACTGTGCCATTTCCTCGCCCCTGTGGGGCAACCGGAAATGATGCACAAAAACTTCATGCTTATGCCTTTGCGCATTTTCGTGGTGCAACGTTCCTGCATGAAGTTTTATACTTCAATCCGATTATGGAGGGTTCCGATTTGAAACCGGACGACGCCCCAAAAAGCCGGGGCAAGCAAAAGCAAAAAAAACGCGGTAACCTTCGCTGGGTCATCACGATCTTCTTCGTCACGATCGCGATCTCCTCGGCGATCTCCTTTTTGTCCTCAGCCATCATGGAGCGCGTCAACGTCGTCGTCGCGTCGCTGGTGCTGCTGTTCATCGTGGCGCTCGGCATCTTGTTCGACATCATCGGCGTGGCCGTCATGTCGGCGGGCGAAAAGCCGTTCCATTCCATGGCCGCAAAAAAACGCCGCGGCGCGGCCGAGGCGCTGATGCTCCTGCGCAACGCAGAGAAGGTCTCGAGCTTCTGCAACGACGTCGTGGGCGATATTTGCGGCGTCGTGTCCGGCTCGGCCTCGGCGGTGCTGGCGGTCATGGCGCTTCAGCGCTTCGCGCCGGAGTCCGTGGCGCAGCTCATCATGTCGGCGCTGGTCGCAGGGCTGACCATCGCGGGCAAGGCCATGGGCAAGACCCTTGCCATGAAGCAGGCCACGGGCATCGTTCTGGCCGTGGCGCAGCCGGTCGCCTTTTTCCGGCGCGTGTTCGGCAAAGGGGCGCCCAAGAAACACAAAAATTAGTCACAAATACAGAAGGCGCGCCGCGCGATCCTGCGACCCTGCGGCGCTCCGAGACAGGTAGTGTAAGATTGATTATATTAGATACCATCCGTTCCCGCGACGATCTGCTGGCGCTCAACGACACGCAGGTCGCCTTGCTCTGTCAGGAGCTGCGCCGGGAGCTGGTGCAGACCGTTTCGCACACCGGCGGTCACCTCGCCTCCAATCTGGGCGTGGTGGAGCTGTCGGTCGCGCTCGAGCGCGTTTTCGACACGTCGAAGGATCGGCTGGTCTTTGACGTCGGGCACCAGTCCTATGTCCACAAGCTCCTGACCGGGCGGCGGGAGCAGTTTCCCACCCTGCGCAGCTTCGGCGGCCTTTCGGGCTTCCCGAAGCCGTCGGAGAGCGATTGCGACGCCTTCGTCGCCGGGCACGCCTCCTCCGCCGTCTCGACGGCGCTGGGTATGGCGCGCGCCCGTACCCTGCAAAAGCAGGATTACAGCGTCATTGCCCTGCTCGGCGACGGCGCAATGACCGGCGGTCTGGCCTACGAGGGGCTGAACGACGCCGGCGAGAGCAACGAGCCGCTGATCGTGATCCTGAACGACAACGGTATGTCGATCGCGCCGAATGTCGGCGGCATCTCCGAGCATCTGTCCCAGATCCGCATCCGTCCGGGCTATTTCCGCCTGAAAAAGGCATACCGAACGATCACCGGCAAGATCCCCGGCGGCAAGGCGGTCTATCGCTTCACGCACGCCGTCAAGGAGCGCTGGAAGAAGCTCGTGCTCGGCTCGACCTTTTTCGAGGAGATGGGCTTCGACTACTACGGCCCGATCGACGGCCACAACGTCACCCAGTTGGAGTACATGCTCCGTCTGGCAAAGGGCTGCGCCCGCCCGGTGCTGCTGCACGTCATCACGCAAAAGGGCAAGGGCTATGCCCCCGCCGAGACGAACCCCGACGTCTTCCACGGCATCGGCAGCTTCGACCCCGAGCGCGGAACGCCGCTCGAGGCGCACACGCCGACCTTTTCCGACACCTTCGGCCAGACGCTCTGCGAGCTGGCCGCCGAGGAGCCGCGCATCTGCGCCGTCACGGCGGCGATGATCCAAGGCACGGGGCTGCGGGATTTCTTCAGCCGTTTCCCAGAGCGGAGCTTCGACGTCGGCATCGCCGAGGGGCACGCCGTGGCCATGGCAGGCGGCCTTGCCAAGCAGGGAATGCTCCCGGTCGTCGCGATCTACTCCACCTTTTTGCAGCGTGCCTACGATATGCTGCTTCAGGACGTCGCCATGCAGCATCTGCACGTTGTGTTCGCCGTCGACCGCGCCGGTCTGGTCGGCGAGGATGGCGAAACGCATCAGGGCGTGTTCGACGTCAACTATCTGCGCTCCGTGCCCGGGATGCAGGTGCTCTGCCCCTCGAACCGTGCCGAGCTGCGCGTGATGCTGCGCCGAGCCGTTCTGGAGCTGGACGGGCCGGTCGCCGTGCGCTGGCCGCGCGGCGGAGACGGCGCCTTTTCCGAGGTCGCCGAGCAGCCCGTGCTGCGCGAGGGCAGCGACATCACCATGATCTCCTACGGCACGATGATCAACAACGTGCTTGCGGCGGCCGAGCTGCTCGAGCGGCAGGGCGTCTCGGCGGAGGTCATCAAGCTCGAATCCGTCAAGCCGGTGCGCATGAGGGAGATCGCCGCCTCCGTGCGCAAGACGAGGCGCCTGCTCGTGGCCGAGGACGCGATCTGCATCGGCTGCGCCGGAAAGGAAATTCTCTCTCAGCTGCGTCTGATCGGCCTTCGCGTGCCGACGCGGCTGTGCAATTTGGGCGACCGGTTTATCCCCCACGGCAAGGTGCCGGAGCTGCAGGCGCTCTACGGGCTGGACGCCGAGTCGCTGGCAAAGCAGGCGCAGGAGGTGCTGCATGAAGCATAAACAACGTTTGGATCTGGTGCTGACCGAGCGCGGCCTGTGCGACAGCCGGAGCCGCGCGCAGGCGCTCATCATGAGCGGCGCGGTCTATGTCGACGGGCAGAAGTGCGACAAGGCCGGCACGCCCGTTGCCGACGACGCCTCCGTTGAGGTGCGCGGCGAGACGTGTCCCTTTGTCAGCCGCGGCGGCCTGAAGCTGGAAAAGGCGCTGCGCGAATTCGGCGTCGAGCCGTTGGGCTATGTTTGCAGCGATTCCGGCGCGTCGACCGGCGGCTTCACCGACTGTCTGCTGCAAAAGGGCGCCAAAAAGGTGTTCGCCATCGACGTCGGCTACGGCCAGCTCGCGTGGTCCTTGCGCACCGACCCGCGCGTGGTCTGCATGGAGCGCACGAACATCCGCTATGTCACGCCCGAGGAGCTGGGCGAGCCGCTCGACCTGTCCGTCATCGACGTGAGCTTCATTTCTCTGCGGCTGGTGCTGCCGACGGTGCAGCGGCTGCTCAAGCCCACCGGGCAGGTGCTCTGCCTCATCAAGCCGCAGTTCGAGGCCGGGAAGGACAAGGTCGGCAAAAAGGGCGTCGTGCGCGAAAAAAGCACGCACGTCGAGGTGCTGACGCACTTTCTCGAGCTTGCCGACGAGCTCGGCTTCACCGTCCGTGGTCTGACCTTCTCCCCCGTCAAGGGGCCGGAGGGCAACATTGAATTTTTGGGGCATCTTTCCATGCAGCCGTCGGACGCCGTGCGTCCGGACGTCGCCGCGCTGGTCGATGCCGCGCATGAAGCACTATGAAAAAAGTCATTTTGACCCCGAATCCTTATCGGGACTGGAATTTCAAATATGCCCTGCAGGCCGCGCAGATCCTCGACGACGCGGGCATCGAAACGAGCATCTGCCTCGCCTTTGACGTGGATCGCAGCTTTGAGCTGCCGCGCGGCATCGTGCTCAAGGAGCTGCACCGCGAGCTGCCGACGGCCGACCTTCTGATCTGCTTCGGCGGCGACGGCACGATCCTGCACGCCTCCAAGGCCGCCACGCGCGCCGGTGTCCCCGTGCTGGGCGTGAACATCGGCACGATGGGCTTCATGGCCGAGCTGGAGGCCTCCGACATGGAGCGCCTGAGGCTGCTGGCCGGCGACGGCTGGCGCGTGGAGGAGCGCATGATGCTCCGCGTGCGCGCGGAGCACGACGGAAAATGCATCGCCGACGAGGTCGCGCTCAACGACGCCGTGATCACCAAGGGCGCCGTGGCGCGCGTGGTGCAGATGAGCCTGAGTTGTGACGGTGTCGAGATCGTCAGCTTCAGCGGCGACGGCGTCATTCTCGCCACGCCCACCGGCTCGACGGCCTATTCCATGTCCGCCGGAGGGCCGATCGTCGAGCCGTCGGCGCATAACATCGTCATCACGCCGATCTGCGCCCACGACCTGCGCACGAAAACCGTCGTCACGGCGTCCAACCGGACGATCACCGCGACCATCGGGCGCATCGGCAGGAAAAGCGCCTTTCTCTCGGTCGACGGCGGCCGCGCCCTGCGCCTGAGCGCGGGCGACCGCGTCACCGTGACCGCCGCGTCCTGCACCACGAAGCTCGTTCGCCTCAGCGACCGCAGCTTTTTCGACATTGTAAGAAATAAGTTCAAATAAATCGGGAGGTTTCCTCATGAAAGCGAACCGTCAGAAGAAAATTCTGGAGCTGATCGCCGAAAAACACATTGAAACGCAGGAGCAGCTGCTCAACGAGCTGAACGCCTGCGGCTTCCGCAGCACGCAGGCGACCGTTTCGCGCGACATCAAGGAACTGCGCATCATCAAAACGCTCGACGGGCTGGGCGGCTACCACTATTCCGCGCCGCAGACCCACGACGTCAACCGCTTTGACAGCCGCTTCCGCGTGATCTTCCGCGAATGCGTCACGAACATCGACTATGCGCAAAACCTGATCGTCGTCAAGACCGTGCCCGGTCTCGGCGCGGCCGCCGGCGCAAACATCGACGCGCTGCACATGCCTGACGTGGTCGGCACGCTCTCCGGCGACGACACGACGCTCGTCATTATGCGAGACAACGCCTCCGCCGCGGAATTCTGCGCGGAGATCCACAGAATGCTCGATTAAAATTGCCGGGGGACAAGCGCTATGCTTCGACTGCTGCACATTGAGAACATCGCCGTCATCGAGCAGGCAGAGATCGTCTTTGAGGACGGCTTCAACGTTATGACCGGCGAGACGGGCGCGGGCAAATCGATCGTGATCGACGCGATCTCCGCCATTCTCGGCGAGCGCACCTACCGCGACATGATCCGCACCGGCGCGAGCCGCGCCTGCGTGCGCGCGATCTTCGACCGCGTGCCCGAGCTGCCGTGGTTCGCCGAAAACGGCGTGCCCTACGACGCCGAGACGGACATCCGGCGCGAGCTGACCGTTGACGGGAAAAATCTCTGCCGCGTGAACGGAACGGCCGTCACGGTCGGTGTGCTGAAAAGGCTGGGCGTCCAGCTCATCAACATCCACGGCCAGCATGACAGCGCCGCCCTCTTCGACGAGGCACAGCACCTCACCCTGCTCGACAGCTTCGCCGAGGACGAGGCCGAGCGTGCGGCCTACGCCGAGCGCTTCGAGGCCGTGCGCGCCCTGCGCCGCGAGATCGACCGGCTCTCCATGGACGAGAGCGAAAAGCTGCGCCGCATGGAGTCGCTGCAATACCAGATCGACGAGCTGACGAAGGCGCATCTGCGCCCCGGTGAGGAGGAGGAGCTGGAGGCGCGGCGCAAGCTGATGCAAAACGCCGAGAAGCTCTCCGACGGGCTGCACGAGGCCTCCGCCTGCCTTGACGGCGACAGTCAGACCGACGGCGCGGCGACCCTGCTGGGTCAGGCGGAGCGCGCACTGGCGCGGCTTTCGCGCATCGACGACCAGTTTGCCCCGCTTCAGGAGACGGTGGCCGACCTCATGTACCGCGTGCGCGACTGCGCCGAGCAGGTCGCCGAGCAGGTCGACGCGCTGAGCTTCAGCGAGGCCGAGCTGGACGACGTCGAGCAGCGGCTCGACATCCTGCACCGGCTGCGCCGCAAGTACGGCCCGACCTGCGAGGAGATGCTGGCCTATCTGGAAAAGGCCAAAAATGAGCTCGATGAGATCGAATTTTCCAGCGACCGCGTCGAGCAGCTCAAGAAAAAGCTGCGCGCCGCCGAGCAGACGGCGCAGGAGGCCGCGCTCGTGCTGCGCGAGCGCCGCAAGCGGGCGGGCGAGCAGCTCAGCGCGCGCATTTGCTCCGAGCTGGCCGAGCTGGACATGAAAAAGGTCGAATTTTCCTGCGTATTCACCGAGACGGAGCTGACGCCGCTGGGCGCGGACGCCGTCGCGTTTTATATGACGGCCAATGCCGGCGAAGCGCTCAAGCCGCTGAGCAAGGTCGCCTCCGGCGGCGAGCTTGCGCGCATCATGCTGGCGCTCAAGAACGTGCTGGCCGAGCGCGACCGCGTGCCCACGCTGATCTTTGACGAGGTCGACACCGGCGTCTCCGGCCGCGCCGCACAGCGCGTGGCCGAAAAGCTGCTGGCCGTTTCGCGCACAAAGCAGGTGCTCTGCGTGACGCATCTGCCGCAGCTTGCGGCGCTTGCCGACACGCATTTCCGCATCGCCAAGCGCGAGGCCGGCGGCCGCACCTATACCGAGGTCACGCCGCTGGACTTCGAGGGGCGGCGGCAGGAGCTGGCGCGCATCATCGGCGGCGCGAACATCACCGAGACGACCCTGCAAAGCGCGGGCGAGATGCTCAAGCAAAGACAGGCTTGACAAAAGCCGATTTGTCTGATAGGATAGAAAAAACGCAAGGAAGGGAAGAAGTACCCGCGCGCTTCACGCGCAGAGAGCCGCCGGTTGGTGCAAGGCGGCCGGAGGACGCGGCGAACTACATCCCGGAGCGGCCGGCCTGAAGCGGCAGTAGGGTCGGACGGGTGCGCCCGTGAGCGCGCAGGGGTTTTAAGGAACCTCAGAATCAATCGTCTGCGGCGTTCAGCGGGTCTTTTGTCCCAACTGATCGGTTTGAAACAAAATCCCGCGCTGACCACTCTTGCGATTGAATCAGAGCATCCTTCACGACCCGCCGAGGCAGCCGCCGCGAGGCGTCTGCGAACCAGAGGTGGTACCGCGTAATTTTTTACGTCCTCTGTCCGGAGCACCGGGCAGAGGGCGTTGATTTTTTAGGAGGAACTATGAAGGTATACGACGAGCTGGTCGCCCGCGGTCTGATCGCGCAGGTGACCAACGAAGAAGAGATCCGCGAAATGATCGACAACGGCAAGGCCACGTTCTACATCGGCTTCGACCCGACGGCCGACTCGCTGCACGTCGGCCACTTTATGGCGCTTTGCCTGATGAAGCGTCTGCAAATGGCCGGCAACAAGCCCATCGCCCTCATTGGCGGCGGCACGGCCATGATCGGCGACCCGTCCGGCCGCACGGACATGCGCTCGATGATGACCCGCGAGACGATCGAGCACAACTGCGCCTGCTTCAAAAAGCAGATGGAGCGCTTCATCGAATTCGGCGAGGGCAAGGCGCAGATGGTCAACAACGCCGACTGGCTGCTGAACCTCAACTATATCGAGTTCATTCGCGACGTCGGCGCGTGCTTCTCGGTCAACAATATGCTGCGCGCCGAGTGCTTCAAGCAGCGCATGGAGAAGGGGCTGAGCTTCCTCGAGTTCAACTACATGCCCATGCAGTCCTACGATTTTTACTACCTGTTCCAGCACTACGGCTGCAACATGCAGTTCGGCGGCAACGACCAGTGGAGCAATATGCTCGGCGGCACCGAGCTGATCCGCCGCAAGCTCGGCAAGGACGCCCACGCCATGACCATCACGCTGCTGCTCAATTCCGAGGGCAAAAAGATGGGCAAGACGGCCAAGGGCGCGGTCTGGCTCGACCCGAACAAGACCTCCCCGTTCGATTTCTTCCAATACTGGCGCAACATCGACGACGCCGACGTCATGAAGTGCATCCGGATGCTGACCTTCCTGCCGCTCGAGCAGATCGACGAGATGGACAAGTGGGAGGGCAGCGAACTGAACAAGGCCAAGGAGCTCCTCGCCTATGAGCTGACGAAGCTCGTCCACGGCGAGGCGGAGGCCGAAAAGGCGCGCACGGCGGCCAAGGCGCTCTTCGCGGGCGGCGCGGACGACTCCGATATGCCCACGACCGAGCTGACCGAGGCGCAGCTCACCGACGGCAAGATCGCGATCCTCGACCTCATGATGGCCTGCAAGCTGGCGCCCACGAGAAGCGAGGCGCGCCGGCTGGTGCAGCAGGGCGGCGTGCTGGCCGACGACGAAAAGGTCAGCGGCATCGACGTCTGCTTCACGGCCGAGCAGCTCCGCCGCGGCGTGAAGCTCCGCAAGGGCAAAAAGGTCTACCACAAGGCAATTTTGACATAAAGCCCCGCCGAGGCCGCGCGGTCTTTGCGCGGCAAAGCAACGCAACGCTCCCCGAGGGCGGGCACGGACACGGCCGTTCGTGCTCTGCTCCCGGGGAGCGTTTTGCGCTTGAGCTTCGTCGCTGATTGGATCGTTTCGGCTGATACCAGAATCTGTTAAAAAGCTTGAAGCGCTTTTTATAGCGCCAACGGCGCGTCAGAGTCTGCACGAGACGGCGCAGCGTGCATTCGCACGATTGCGAGTGTGCGTAGCACACGGGATTCTTGATTCAATATTTGAATCAGGAATCCGTATCAGTGGGGGCAAAAGACCCGCTGAGCGACGCAGATGATTGTTTCAGAGGTTCCCAAGCATTTTTAATCAAAAACCTACCGTTTTCGGATTCCGAAGATTCGGTTTTTCGTTCCGTATTTTCAATCAAACCTCCCGATCCTGTCATTGCGAGGAGCGAAGCGACGCGGCAATCTTTAACGAAGCGATTTGTCATCCCGAAACGAACTATGGTTGAGTGGAACGAAGCAGCCAAGCTCTTGTTTTTTTATAGGTATTCCTTTTTGCTTCCCGCTCCCGTGCTTCGCCACGGGATGCCATACCGTTCACTTTAAGATTGCCACGGCCGCGCTGCGGCCTCGCAATGACACGGAAATTGGGACGTTTTTTACTTGTTACGCAAGGATTTTGACTTTGCCCCTACCGTATTCTCTCTCATACGCCGACGGGTGTTGCTTGACTTCCGAATCGGTTTGCTGTCTGCCGGCGTGCCGAAAAAGATTTTTCGATACGCCGAGGGAGGAGCGCCGAGGCGCTCCTCCCTTTTTTGTTTAGCGGTAAAGAACCTTGTCGCAGAAGTTCATGATGACCTGCGCGACCTGCGCACGCGTGGCGTGCTCCAGCGGGTCGATGGTGTGGTCAGTCATGCCGCGCATCAGGCCGCAGCCGACTGCCCACTCCACATAAGTCACAGCCCAATCGCTGATCTCATTGCGGTCGGTGTAGCGATCCATAAACATCGTGTTCTTCGGCGTCATGTCCATGCCGATGTACTCGCAGTAGCGATACATGATCGCGGCCATTTCCTCGCGGGTGATGGAGGCCTCCGGATCAAAGATCGTGTCGCTGCGGCCGAGGACGATGCCGTTCTCGTTGGCCCACTTGACGTAAGGCACGTAGTACATGCCGGCCTCAAGGTCGCTGAAGGCCAGACCCATGTACATGCTCGTGTCGACGTTGGCCATGCGGCCGAGCACGGTGACGAACATGGCGCGGTTCATGTCGATATACGGCGCGAAGAGCATCTCGCTGACGCCGTTGAAGTAACCGCGGTCGGTGACGAAGGTGACGGCGTTATAGTACCACGCGTCCGTGCGGACGTCATCGTAGTACGACGAACCCTGCACCTCGAACTTGACCGTGATCTCAACGTTGGAGGCCGGCATGGTGAAGCTCCACGTCTCGATGTAGTCATAATCGTTCTTCACATAGTTGACCGGGACGGTCTTGCCGTTGACATCCAGAACGATCACGCGTCCGACGCGGTAGCCGTCGTCCGGGTCAGCCGTGATGGTGACCAGATCTCCGACATAAGCCACGCGCTCGGGGTTGAGGGTGACCTTGCCGTGGCCGCTCTCGAAGCTGTTGATCGCATAAGCCTTCAGGCCGTAGCCGGTCTTGGTGAGCTTGACCTCGACCGCGACGTCGTGCTCGGGCATGGTGAAGGTGTAGTCGCCGCCGCCCTGCTTGATTTCCTCGTTGACGGTGATCTTGCCGCCGTCGACCGTGATCGCGGTCAGCTCCCAGCCGGCAGCCGGAGCGACGGAGACCGTCACGGTGTCAAGATAATCGACGCCGATGTTCACGGTGTCAAAGCCGTTGAGCGCGGTGGTCGCCTCGCCGTCGACCGTGAGGGTCACGGTGTAGTTGACCTCCTCGAACAGCGCCGTGACGGTGACGGCCGCCGCGGGCATGGTGAAGGTGTAGCGGTTCTCGGCGATCTCGGTCAGGACGAGGGACTTCTCGCCGCCGGCGTAGGTCGCGGTGAGGGAGGCCAGACGGTAGCCGGGCTTCGGCTCGACCGTGACGGTCACGATGTCGTCGAGCTGCGCGATGTTTGCCGGGCTGGTCGTAACGGTGCCCTGCTCGGCGTCAAACACGGTGGTGATGGAGAAGTCACACTTCTCGTAGTCGACCGTGTAGGTCAGGTCGCAGGCGGGCATCAGGAAGCTGAGGGTCAGCGCGTCGCCGCGGATCGTGTCGACCGCAGGCTTGGTGCCGGTGATCTCGAACTTCTCGGAGCCGTCGGCGCTCTGCGCAACGATGGCGGCAACGTAGTAGCCGTCCTTCGGCGTGGCGGTGATGGTGACGGGATCCATGAAGAGATACTCGAAGCTCGTCTCGGTCGCGACGGAACCGTTGACGGAGATCATGCCGTCCGTCTCGCAGTCGGCCGCCTTGGTCAGCGTGTAGCAGGCCTTGCGGAAGGTCACGGCGACGATCACGTCGGCAGCCTGCACGGTGTGCACGTCGGGCTTATAGGTGGCCGGGATGAGGAAGGTGTAGGTGGTGTCGCTGACGGTGTACTTCACGTCGAGGTCGTGGCCGTCGCCGGTGGCGGTGTAGACGCGGACGG
>URLT01000056.1 GCA_900548795.1 uncultured Eubacteriales bacterium | reverse complement strand
GTTCCTCCTTTGCTTTGAAAATCATGGGTTGAACGGCACGGCCTCGCCGGCTCGCACGGCGTAGGCCACGCCGTCGTCGCGCATCAGCACGAGACGGCTGCCGGAATGCTCGGCTTCATAGCGGACGCGGAGCTGCCCGTCATAGACGGTCAGCCGTTTTTCGCTCAAAACGGCCGTGTAGCTCCCGGCGCACGACAGGCTGAGCGGCATCTCGGAGAGCGCGGCCTCGGCCAGCACGCGGCCGCTCGCGTCGAGGCGGAGCAGGCTGCGGGGCGCGCCGGCGGAAAACGACTCCGTCACCACGCTGAGCCCGTCTGAAAGGAAGCTCCAGCGCAGCAGGCGCCCGCCCTCGGGGCAGTAGCTGCCGAGCAGCGCGCCGTCCGCAGAGAGAAAATAGAGCGTGCGCTCCCCGACGGCGCAGAGCGTCCCGTCGGAGAGAAAGGCAAGGTCGCAGAGCACCTCCTGCCCGAGGGGGAGCCGGAAAACGACCTCGTCCGTTCCGGTGCGATAAAGCTCCACCGCGCTCTGAAACGCGGCGTCCGACGCACCGGCGGCCGCGGCGGCCAGCAGCGTCCCGTCGGCAGAGAGGGCGCAGGCGGTGAGGTATTGCGTTTTGGCTTTGCGGCGATAGGCAAGGTCGCCGCCTTTGCGGTAGACCTCGAGCACGCAAAGACAGCCGTCGCCCTCGCGAAGCAGCGCGGCACTGCCGTTCTCGCTGAGTGCGGCGTCGTAGAGCGGCGTTTCCGGGCGGAGCCTGAGGCAGGTCTTGCCGTCGTCGCGCAGCAGCAGCGCGTCCGTGCCGCCGAGATCATAAGCAAGCGCGAAGCGCCCGGCGGTCAGGACGGCGGGCTCAGACAGCCCACCGGCGCACTCGGCGCTGACGGCGCCGTCGGCGTCAAGCAGACGCAGACCCGTCGGGTCGGCCACGGCGAGGCGGCCGCTCGACAGCGCGCAGACGCACGGCTCGGAGGCGTCGAAGCGCATGACCTCTGCGGGCGAGGTGCGGCGCTTCAGACCGTCGAGGGCGTTCGTGTTGAGCAGCAGGAAGGCCGCGAACAGACCGACCACGAGCACGGCCAGCGCCAGAAAAATCGGCAGCAGTCTGCGCGGAGAGACAGAACTATTCGACATGGAAGGCCACCTCCCCGTCGTCGTACCAGAGCTGCGTCATGGCAAGCCCTGCGGCCGGAACGGTCGGCCCTGCGGCCGTGCGGCGGCCTTCGGCAAGGATTTGGGGGATGTCCTGCGGGCGGAGCTTGCCCTCGGCGGCGTAGACGGCCGTGCCGGTCATGGCGCGCGCCATGTTATAGAGAAAGCCGTTTGCGCAGATGCGGAAGAGCAGCAGGTCGCCCCGGCGCTCCACCTGAAAATGGTGGACGGTGCGCACGGTGGACTTGACCTCCGTGCCGACCGAGCGGACAGCGGCAAAATCGTGCGTGCCGACGAACTGGTCGGCAGCGGCCTGTAGAACCGCCTCGTCGAGATGCTTGGGGTAGAACCATGCGCGGTTTACATAAAATGGGTCGCGCATGGGGGAGTTGTAGATTTGGTAGGTGTATTCCTTTTTGACGCACGAGCCGATGGCGTTGAAGCGCTCGGGCACTTCGCGGGCGTCGTAGACGGCGATGTCCATGGGCAGATGGGTGTTGAGCGCGTAGGGCAGTCGCTCTGCGGGGATGTGCGACTCCGTGCGGAAATTGGCAACATAGACCCGCGCGTGGACGCCTGCGTCGGTGCGGCCGCAGCCGGTCATATGCACCGGATGGCCGCAGACCTTCGCGGCGGCCTCCTCAAGCGTCCGGCCGACGGTGCGCGCGTTTTTCTGCACCTGCCAGCCGTGGTAGGCCGAGCCGTCATAGCGTAAAAACAGGGCGATGTTTCGCATTGCTGCACCTCCGTTGGGTCAAAGCGTTACAGTCCGAAAACGCGCAGGGTGATGATGCTCCCGAGCAGGAGCAAGCCAGCCGCAAAGGCGAAGGCGTCGCGCCGCCGGAAGCGGAGCTGGCGCAGCTTGGTGCGCCCCTCGCCGCCGTGGTAGCAGCGGCACTCCATGGCGACGGCCAGCTCGTCGGCGCGGCGAAACGCGCTGACAAACAGCGGCACGAGCACCGGCAGCAGCGCCTTGGCGCGGCGGATTAGGCCGCCCGTCTCAAAATCGGCGCCGCGCGCCTTTTGCGCCGAGATGATCTTGTCCGTTTCCTCGATCAGAGTAGGAATGAAGCGCAGCGCGATGCTCATCATCATGGACAGCTCGTGCACCGGGAATTTGATCTTTTTCAGCGGCGAGAGCAGCGACTCCAGCCCGTCGGTCAGGGAGATCGGCGAGGTCGTGTAGGTCAGCAGGAAGGTGCCGGCGACGAGCATGACGATGCGCAGCACGAGGAAGCACGCGTTGCGCACACCCTCGCGGGTGATCTTGAAGATCCAGAAGCGCACGAGCACCGTGCCGTCGGTGTAAAACAGATTCAGCAGCGCCGTGAACGCGATGAGGATCAGCAGAGGCTTCAGCCCCTTGAAGAGCGCCTTCAGTCGGATGCGTGAGACGGCGACCGCCGTGACCAGAAAGACCAGCGCGACGGCATAGGAGAAGAACCCCTTGCAAAGGAAGAGCGCGACGATATAGACCAGCGTCAGCAGCAGCTTCGTGCGCGGGTCCATGCGGTGAATGGGGGTGTTTCCGGGGAAGTACTGCCCGAGCGTGATGTCCTTCAGCATGGCCGGCCTCCCTTCCGGAGCGCCGAGAGCTGACGCAGCGCGTCCTCGAGCGTATAGGTCGCCGGGTCGACCGGCAGCCCCAGCTCGCGCAGCCGCAGGAAGAGCGACGTGACCTCCGGGACGGTCAGACCGATCGCGCGCAGGTGCTCGGCCTGCGCAAAGACCTCGGCGGGCGTGCCGCACAGCTCCAGCCGCCCGTGGTTGAGCACGAGCAGGCGGTCGGCCAGCCGCGCGACGTCATCCATGCTGTGGCTGACCATGAGCACGGTCGCGCCGGTGGCGCGGCGGTATTCGGTGATGTTTTTCAGAAGCGAGCGGCAGCCGGCCGGGTCAAGCCCGGCCGTCGGCTCGTCAAAAATGACGACCTCCGGCTCCATGGCGATCACGCCCGCGATGGCCACGCGCCGCTTCTGCCCGCCGGAAAGCTCGAAGGGCGAGCTGTCCAGCAGCGATTCGTCGACGCCGGCAAAGGCGGCGGCGCGCAGCACACGGCGGCGTACCTCCGCCTCGTCCAGACGCATGTTTTTCGGCCCGAAGGCGATGTCGCGGAAGACCGTCTCCTCGAAAAGCTGATATTCCGGGTATTGAAACACCAGCCCCACGCGGAAGCGCGCGGCGTGGGTGGTCTGCTTGTCCTTCCAGATGCTCTCGCCGCCGAGCAGCACGTCGCCCTCGGACGGCTTGAGCAGCCCGTTCAGGTGCTGGATGAGGGTGGATTTTCCGGAGCCGGTGTGGCCGATGATGCCGATCAATTCGCCCTTTTCCACGGTGAAATTCATTTGTTCGACGGCAACGTGCTCAAACGGCGTGCCGACGCTATAGGTGTGACTGAGATGTTTGACCTCGATAATGGCTGACAACGGGTAATTCCTCCTGCGTGGGTCAAGCCTTCGCCCAGCGGCAAAGTGACTGCGCACATTCTTCTGTGGAGAGCGCGTCAAGGGGCAGGGAAGCGCCCTGACGATTCAGCTCATAAAGCAAACGGGTGGTCGCCGGGACGTCCAGCCCGGCGTTTTGCAGCAGCTCAACCTGCGGAAAGACCTCCTTCGGCGTGCCGTCTGCGAGGACGCCGCCCTCGTGCAGAACGATCACGCGGTCTGCGCGGACGGCCTCGGTCATGTGGTGCGTGATGAGCACGACGGTGATGCCCTTTTCGCGGTTGAGCGTCTCAATGGTGTCGAGCACCTCTGCGCGCCCCTGCGGGTCGAGCATGGCGGTCGGCTCGTCGAGGACGATGCACCGCGGCTGCATGGCGATGACGCCGGCAATGGCGACGCGCTGCTTTTGCCCGCCGGAGAGCAGGTGCGGCGCGTGCTCGCGGTATTCGCTCATGCCGACGGCGGCCAGAGCGGCGTCGACGCGGCGGCGGATCTCCTCGGGCGGGACGCCCAGATTTTCCGGAGCAAAGGCGACGTCCTCCTCGACGACATTTGCAACCATTTGGTTGTCCGGGTTCTGGAAGACCATGCCGACCGTGCGGCGGATGTTCAGCAGCTCCTCGGTGGAGGTGTCCATGCCGAAGACCCGCACGCTGCCGCCCTCGGGCAGCAGGATGGCATTCATATGCTTGGCGAGGGTGGATTTCCCGCAGCCGTTGCGGCCGAGCACGGCCACAAAGCTGCCCTCGCGAATGTTCAGGCTCAGCCCGTCAAAGACGGGGATTGGCTCGCCGTTCTGCGCGGGGTAGGAGCAGCGCAGACGGTCGATCTCGATGGCGTTGTTTGTCATATTGCGTCCTTTATTTTGTCCAGCGGCCGGATGCGCCGCAGGGGAGCACCAGTCCGGAGTCCGTCACGGGGAGACCCAGCTCGTCGGCCTCGCTGTGCCCGCCGAAGCGCGGCGTGATGAGACTGTCAAGCAGGCACGTCAGAACCGACGGGGCAAGCCCGGTGGTGTAGGAATTGATGAGGAAGAACAGCGGCTCGTCGGACAGCACGCCGCTCACGAGCTGCAAAAACGGGAACAGATCCTTTTCCAGCTTCCAGATCTCGCCGGACGGGCCGCGCCCGTAGGACGGCGGATCCATGATGACGGCGTCATAGCGGCGGCCGCGCTTGATCTCGCGCTCGACGAATTTCGCGCAGTCGTCGACGATCCAGCGGATCGGCGCGTCGCTCAGGCCGGAGGACGCGGCGTTTTCGCGCGCCCATGCGACCATGCCGCGCGCGGCGTCCACATGGCAGACGCTCGCCCCGGCTGCGGCTGCGGCCAGCGTGGCCGCCCCGGTGTAGGCAAAGAGATTCAAAACGGAGATCGGCCGCCCGGCGGAGCGGATCTTTTCGTCGATAAAATCCCAGTTGGCCGCCTGCTCCGGGAAGACGCCCGTGTGCTTGAAATTCATGGGCTTGACGTTGAACGTCAGCTCGCGATAGCGCACCTGCCAGCGCTCCGGAAGGCGGTTTTTTGACCAATGGCCGCCGCCGGTCTCCGAGCGGGAATAGCGGGCGTCAAAGCTGCGCCAGCGCGGGTCGAGCTTCGGCGTGCGCCAGATCACCTGCGGGTCGGGGCGAACAAGAAAATAGCGCCCCCAGCGCTCGAGCTTTTCGCCGTCGGAGGTGTCGAGCACCTCATAATCCTTCCATTGGTCTGCTTTCCACATAATTCAGAGTCTCTTTCTAACGATATTATAATAATGCATGTCCGGCGCGCGGCTCAAAGCCCCTGACGCAGCCGGCGCAGCCATTCGGCCTGCGTGGGCGGAAGCGCGGCGTGCTCCGGCGCCTCGGTGGTCGGCTCGGTGGGCGACGGCTCGTCGGTCGGGTCGGTCGGTTCGGGCGTGCCGCTGTGCACATGGCACATGTTCGAGTCGGTCGGGTCATAGAGATATTCCGAGTCCGGCTGCATCTCGAAGCCGTTGTTCTTGACGATCAAACCGACCTGCGAGATGGAGTTGCCTGCGGCCTCACGGCAGGCGTCGGTGGCGTATTTGCCGGAGGCGTCGCAGATGTCGACGAGCACATGGCAGGTGCATTTCTCCGTCGGGGCGTCCTCGTAGAACAGGTTGACGCTGCTGACGCGGTCGCTGCCGTCGCGGATGTCCTTTTCGCAGGCCTCGGTGGCCAGCTTGCCGCAGTCGTCGCAGATGGAGTAGTAGCCGACGCCGTCGGGCTGATAGAAGCTTGCGCCCTCGAGCGACTCGTGCAGGGGCTTCATGACTTGGTTCCACATTGTGATGGCCGGGTTTTGCCACGTGCTCGAGAGAATGATCTGCTCCGGCTCGTCATAGCCGCACCAGACCACGGCGGTGTAGTACGGCGTGTAGCCGGCAAACCAGCGCGTCTGGTTGTTGCCGGAGGTGCCGGTCTTGCCGGCGACGTCCATGCCGCTCATATACGCGCCGCTGGCAAGACCGTAGTTGACGGTGTTGCGCAGCATATAATTAATATAGTATGCCGCCTTGGTGCCGATGGCGGTGTGCGTATCCTGCGTGTTGTCCAGAACGACGTTGCCCTCGCTGTCCTCGACGCGGGAGTAGCTCCGCGCCTCGCGGAAGACGCCGTTGTTCGGGAAGCTCGCGTAGGCCTGCGTCATCTCGCGCACGGTCAGGCCGAAGGTCAGCTCGCCCAGTGCCAGCGGGGCATAGGCAATGTCGCTGTATTCCTGCCCGCCGATCGTCACGGAGTCGACCAGCGTCGTGAAGCCGAGCTTTTGCGTCATGAAGTTATAGCTGTTCTCCAGACCCAGCCGGTCGAGCGTCTTGACCGAGATCGTGTTCAGCGAGCTGGTCAGGCCGCGCAGAACGAGGCACTGCCCGCTGTAGTAGCGGGAGTTGTTCTGCGGCCAGTTGTCGAACAGCGGCGAGTCGGAGAGGGAGGTCGCGGGCGTGATGACGCCGGCGTCGAGCGCCGGGGCATAGACCGAGACGGGCTTGATGGCCGAGCCGGTCGGAAGCGCCGCCTCCGCGCGGTTGTAGGTCAGACTGCCGTTTTTCTCGCCGACGCCGCCGCGGATGGCGATCAGGTCGCCCGTGGCGTTGTCGACAATGGCAATGGCCGACTGCATCTGCTGGGCGCTGACGGTTCCGGGGACGTTGTTGACGTCGCTGTAGACCCGGTCGACCAGATTCTGGATGTCGGGGTTGACCGTGGCATAGATGCGGTAGCCGCCGGTCAGCAGCTTGCGCTCGGCAGCCTGCGCGCTGAGGTCAAAGGCCTCTTGGAAGTCCTCGACCACGTCGCGGTAGACCGTGTCGACGAAGTAGGAATAGCCCTCGGAATCCTCGACCGAGAAATTCTGCGTGCCGCAGCTCGGGCAGAGGTAGGCGCTGTCCTCGTGGATATATTCGCTGCGCGGACCGTTGAAGCCGCAGGAGCCGCAGGTGTAGGTCTTTTCGTCATAGCGGCCGTTGTGGAAGAGCAGCTCCTGCCCCTCGGCTGCGGCGAGATCGGCCTCGGTCTCGATGTAGCCCTGCTTGTACATTTCCTCGAGGATGGTCGTCTGGCGCTTGCGGTTGTTGTTGGGGAAATAGTACGGATCATAGAGCGAAGGGTTGTTGGTGATGCCGACGATGCAGGCGCACTCGGCCGTGGACAGCTCGCTGACGTCCTTGCCGAAGTAGACCTGCGCGGCGCTCTGCACGCCGTAGCAGCCCTGACCGAGGTAGATCGTGTTCAGGTACCATTCCATGATCTCCTCCTTGGTGTAGCGTTTTTCCACGGCAAGGGCGCGGAAGATCTCCTGCACCTTGCGGTTGACGGTCACGCTGTCCTCCTTGGAGAGGTTTTTGATGAGCTGCTGGGTGATGGTCGACGCGCCGAAGGACGAGTCGCCGCCGACAAAGTTCCGCACGGCTGAGACGGTGCGCAGCCAGTCGACGCCGTCGTGCTCGCGGAAGCGCTTATCCTCGATGGCGATGGCGGCGTTGACGAGATCCTGCGGGATCTCGTCATAGCTGACCCAGACGCGGTTCTGCGTGGCGTAGAGCTGCTGCAGCTCGCGGGCGGCGCCGGTCGCCGGATCGATATAATAAATAAAGGAGGTCTGATCCAGCGAGATGTTGTCCAGCTCCAGCGACGCGGCATAATCCTCCGCCTTGGGAATGACGTCGGTTTTGAGATAGTCGGAGAAGCGATTCATAAAAATCGACCCGGCGATCACCGCGATCACGGCAACGGTGCCGGCGACCACAAGTGCCCAGAGGCAGATTTGCCCGAGCACATGCGCAATGACCTGCACGACGCGCCAGGCGCGGTTGGGACGCTTTGCGGACAGTTGGTTGTTGTCTGGCATAGAATTGAACCTCGCTTTCTGTAATCGGCGTCCGGGACGCCGGAAAAACGCAGACGCATATGCGGCGGTGTGCGCCGCCAGAGAGGTATATTACCCATTCTCCCTATTTAATAATTATATCACGTCTGTCAAATCCTTATAAAAATTTTTTATGTTGGATTTTTTCGATAAAAAAGAAGTAAAACACGCTGTAAAGCTGTGAGAAAATGCAAAATTTTCCATTCCGCATGGAAAGCGGGCGCGCGCCGCATTTCCGGGAAGTTTTCTCGCCGGATTTCCTCTTGATTTTCGCGGAAAATCGGGTACAATAAAGAGGAAGAGAACAGCAAAATCACCGGGAGGGCAATGCAATGGAACAGGAATTCGGCCGCGACGTGATCTCCATCACAAACGAGGAGGGCGAGGAATTCGAGCTGGAGGTGCTGTCCTCCGTGACCTACCGCGGCGCGGAATATCTTGCGCTGACCCCGGCCGACGCCGACGAGGACGCCGAGGAGCTGGAGGTCAACATCCTCAAATCCGCCACGGATGAGCACGGCGAGCCGATGCTCGTCACCGTCGATGACGACGAGGAGCTGCAGACCGTCTATGACCTTCTGATGGAGAACCTCTATGACGAGGACGAGGACGAGGACGCCGATTCTGAGGAGTAAGCTTTGAGCTTTGACGGTTTCAGCCGTTTATGACCGTCTGAACCTCCCTGCTTGGTGCGTGATAGCCCCTTTTAGACCCACATTTTTGATAAGGGACGCCGGAACTTCCGTCTCGGCGTGCAGGCCTCCCGTTCCGGCTTTGACCGAGAATGGACGTTGGAAGCTGAAAAGAGGCGGAGAGGCGACCCACCTGCCGACACGTGCAGGTTATAAATGGGGCTACACGGCTATAGCGGGGAGCCACAAGGAACCGGGAAACCGGCGGCTCGGCCGCCGCGTTTTTCCGCATATTACTCCGCCGACGCAGCGCTCGGCGGAATTTTTTTGTTTTTGCGCACTTTATACTTGCAACTTCAAGCGTTTCTTTGTATAATAGAGCGAGTTATACGGTTTGTATAATCCGAAAAATGTTTGAAAGAGGTATGTTCAAAATGAGCGCTTCCCGTGAAAGAAAAAAGCGCGTTGGGGCAGAGCAGTCTCCCGCAGCGCCGAAGACGAAGAAAAAGCTTTCCCAAGGCTGGGTCTTTACCATTGTGGTCGTCGCCGTGACGGTTCTTGTGTTCGGCGGCATGTTTGCCTTCCGCGCGGCGGAGCGCAACGCGACCGTGCTGACGGTCGGCGATTATGATCTGTCCGTGAAGAACTTCAACTATTATTACTACACGCTGGTCAATAACCTCAGCGGCTACAAGACCTATCTGGGCATCGACGGCACCGTTGCGCTCGATGAGCAGAAGGTCACCACCGAGGGCGCGGGCTATCTGGGGCTGTTCGGCATCGACTCGAGCTACCTTTCCAATGTGAACAACGACGGCACCGTCTATGACGCAACATGGGCGGAGCTGCTGGTCGACGTCGCGCAGAAGAACGCCACCGCTGCGATCTCTGTCTATGAGGAGGCGCAGAAGGCCGGCTACGAGCTGGACGACGAGACCAAGGCGGACATCGAAGAGGAGGTCGAGGCCTTCAAGGGCTATGCCAAGAACAGCGAGCTGAGCCTGAACGATTTCCTTTCCCGCGTCTACGGCGAGGGCTGCAACGAAAAGAGCTACCGCGAATACCTCGAGATCACGCACATCGCCAGCGCCTATCCGAACTCCCTGACCTATTCCGACGAGGAGCTTCAGAAGCGCTACGACGAGAGCCCCGAGACCTTTGACAAGGCGACCTATGCGCTCTACACCGTGAACGCCTCCTCCTATGTCGAGTCTACGACCGACGAGGAAGGCACGACCAGCACGCCGGAGCCGACCGACACCGAGCGCGACAAGGCAAAGCAGGACGCCGAGAAGTTCGCCAAGCGCTTTGACGAGAACGACGAGAGCGTGAAATTCAACGCCGACCAGACGCAGGAGAACGCGGCCTCCGCCGCCACCGAGGACGCCGCAAAGTGGCTGTTCGAGACGGCCAAGGCCGGCGACGTCAAGCTGTTTGCCAGCGAGGACGGCAACACCTATTATGTCCTGAAGCTGATCGACAAGGAAGACTATGACACCTTTGACCTGCTCTACTTCTCGCTGGACAAGCCCTCCGAGGGCAACACCGACGACGCCTCCGACACCGAGACGGCTGAGGTCTCCGTCGAGAAGAAGGCCGAGGTCTTTGAGAACGCGCTCAAGAGCGACGGCTCTCAGGAGAACTTCGCAAAGCAGATGCTCAGCAACAACGCCGAGGCCGACACCGAGCCCGTTGAGGCTATGGGTCGTGCGTCCCTCGCGAGTATGGATCGCGAGATCCTCAAGTGGGGCGCCTTCGAGACCCGCAAGGCGGGCGACTGGAAGCGCTTCGAGACGGACAGCAAGATTTATTTTGTTTACTATGTCGGCGCCAACGAGCACACTCTGCGCTACTACAACGTCACCAACCAGCTCCGCACCGACTGGTACAAGAGCGTGACCGAGGCTGCACAGGCAGCCAACGGGTTCGATTTGGACAACGCCATGAAGGCGGAGGTCGGCCGCATCCTCGGAACGAGCAGCAACTGATCCGAGGATGGAGCAGGCCTTCCAGCGTGAGCAGGTGCTCCTCGGCCGAGAGGCGATGGAGCGCCTTGCCCGGGCGCATGTCATGGTCGTCGGCATCGGCGGCGTCGGCAGCTATGCGGCCGAGGGGCTTGCCCGGGCGGGCGTCGGCGCGCTGACGCTGGTCGACAGCGACACCGTGGGGCTGACCAACCTGAACCGGCAGCTCTGCGCCCTGCATTCGACGCTTGGCCGCAATAAGGCCGAGGTCATGGCCGAGCGTATCCGGGATATTTCGCCCGACTGCCGCGTGAGCGCGCTTGCCGCGCATTACGACGAGGAGCACAAGGAGCGCTTTTTCACCGCGCCGTGCGACTATATCGTCGACGCGATCGACCTCGTCTCCTGCAAGCTCAGCCTGATCTGCACGGCGCTCGAGCGCGGCATCCCGATCATCAGCGCCATGGGCACGGGCAACAAGCTCGACCCCACGCAGTTCTGCGTGACGGACATCTACAAAACCAGCGGCTGTCATCTGGCGCGCATCCTGAGGCGCGAGCTTCGTGCGCGCGGCGTGAAGCGTCACACCGTGCTCTACAGCCGGGAGCTGCCGCACGCCCAGCTCGAGTCGGGCGAGGCGCCGCCTCCGGGTCGCAGAAGCGTCCCCGGATCGGTCTCGTGGGTGCCGTCGTGCGCGGGTCTGATGCTCGCCGGATACGTTGTACAGGCGCTGATCCGCCCGGAAGCCCCCTAAAATCCGGCAAAATACACAAAAGTGAAAAAATGACGGCATACGGTCGTTTTCTGAGAATAGAAGTTCTGTAAAACGACGAAAAAGCCAAGGAATTTTTGCGAAAACCGTGAAAATTCACAAAAAACGAAAAACAAAATGCTACAGGGACATTTCCTGTAGCATTTTTCTTTGATTTGTGCTATCATGATAGTATCCAACTAGGCTCTTTGCGCCCTTTTGCAGAGCCTACAAAAAATTAAGGAGGAAAAAACATGAGGAACCATCTCAAGAGATCCCTTGCCATGCTGCTCGTTGTGGTAATGGTTCTCGCTATGCTTCCGACCATCGCGTTTGCGGCGGGCGAGAGCTATCCCATCACGAAGTTAGATGCGATCCCCGAGGACGGTAAGGCCGTTGTGATTTACAGCGCCTCCGGCTCCGCGGTGTTCGCAGGAAGCGCCGACGGCGGCGCGATCGGAGCCGTTGCGGCGGAGGATCTGCGCGCCAATGAGGGCGCCGGCGTCTATAAGCTGAAGAAAAACGCCGACGGCACCTACTACATCACCTGCGGCGGCAAATATCTCGCTACCGA
>URLT01000055.1 GCA_900548795.1 uncultured Eubacteriales bacterium | reverse complement strand
CATCTCGACCGATGGCTGCTCGACCGCATTGCGGGCGTCTCCCCGCTGATCGCGCGGGAGCTTGCCTTTGACTTCTGCGGCGAGACGGATGCCGATGTGCGCACGCTTGACGCACAACGGCTTGCACAATGGCTGCCGCATGCGCCGCTGCTGAAAATGCGGGAGCCGACGCTGCTGCTGTGCGGAGAGCAGCCGAAGGATTTCACCTATTGCCCGATCCGGCAGTACGGCGACTATATGACCGCGCGGACGATGCCGAGCTTTTCGGCGCTGCTCGACGCGTTTTACACCGAGACGGAGCGGCGCGAGCGGATGCTGCAGAAATCGCAGAGCCTGCGCAAGGCCGTCACCAATCTCTACGAGCGTACCCGCCGCAAGCTGGCGCTCCAGCGCAGGGAGCGAGAGGCCTCGCTCGACCGCGAGACGCTTCGGCGGCGCGGCGACATCGTCACGGCCAATCTGCACGCAATGACGCGCGGCATGACGGTTCTGCACGCGGTGGATTTTTATCAGGAGGAAATGCCCCAGATCGAGATCCCGCTGCGTCCCGAGCTTTCTCCGCAGCAAAATGCCGCCCGGTTTTACAAGGAATATAACAAGGCAAAGCATGCCGAAAAGATCCTCGCCGAGCAGATCGCGCGCGGCGAGCTTGAGGAGGACTATCTCGGGGCGGTGCTCGACGAGCTGAGCCGCGTCGAGAACGAGCGCGACCTTGCCGAGATCCGCGCCGAGTTGGAGGCCGGGGGCTATCTGCGCAGCGCCGACCGGCGCAAGCAGCAGAAGCAGCCGGCCAGCAAGCCGATGCGCTTCGTCTCGAGCGACGGCGTGGAGATCTTAGTCGGGCGCAACAACCGGCAGAACGATCAGCTCAGCATGAAGACGGCGCGCCACAACGACCTCTGGCTGCATATCCAGAAATTCCATGGCACGCATGTGATCGTCTGCTGCGCCGGCGAGCCGGTATCGGATGAAACGATCACCGAGGCGGCGATGCTGGCCGCGTGGTATTCTCAGGCGCGCGAGGGGCAGAACGTGCCGGTGGACGTGACGCAGGTGCGCAATCTGCGCAAGCCGAACGGCGCGAAGCCCGGTATGGTCGTCTATGACCGCTATCGCACCGTGATCGTCACGCCGGACGCCGCGCTTTGCGAGCGTTTGCGAGCGGAATAAAGAAGGAGTGAACAGAATGAAACGGTTTCTTGCAATGCTGCTTGTCGCCTGTCTGTTGGCGGGCTGCCCGCCGATGGCGCAGGCTGCGTCTCAGTATTTTTATGAGCAGTTTCCCGATTGGCACTTTGACCTGACAAAGGAGCCGGAGCGCGCCATGACGCAGGAGGAGTATCTTGCGCTGACGCTGGCCTATTCCTATTGGGACAAGGGTGCCTCCGGCGAGACGCCGCGCGATGCGCAGGGAAATCTGCCCTCGGATTGGGCGGCGCCCTATATCCGCGGCGAGGCGGTGAAGGGAACGATCGACCCCTCCGGTATGGACTACGATGCCTCGGCGACGCTGGCGTTTATCGCGGAATTTCTTGCGCATAGCAAGGGCATCTATTCCTATGACGCGGTGAATCTTTATGAATTCCGCGGAGCGCAAGGGCTTTCCGCCGAGCAGCGGCTGACGCTCTGCGCGGCGGTCGACTATGGCATCCTTGCCTACAGCGAGGCGCTGGATGTTTCGGAGACGGTTCCGCGCAGGGCGCTGGAGGCCTATCTGATCCCGGACTGGACGGTGCGCCCAACGGTGCAGACTCGGCAGATCAGCCGGGGATACCGGTATTCTGTTGCATATTACGAGGATTGCTACGACGATGCCGAGGCGGCTGCGGAGCAGCTTGCGTCCTTTCGGAGCAACCTCGACTGCTTCAACATTGCGGTGTTTGACTCGATCTATCTGATGCGCGAGAAAACGACCATGCAGCTCGTCGGCGATCAGATCGACCACTGCATCTATGGCACGGACGCGGAAAATCCGCAGCTCGAGGCCATGCGCCTTTGCAGGCAGCAGGGCATCGCGGTGTTTGGCGGCGTCATCAACTACTACCAGGACGATGTGTTGAAAAAGCTTCGCGACGACGAGGCAAGCATGGAGCTTGCCGTCAACGAGCTGATGCAGGTCGTGGATAAATACGGGCTGGACGGCCTGAATCTTGACATCGAGCTCAGCGGCGCGGAATTCCGCGAGACGTATCGCCGACTGATCGCCAAAACGGCCGAGGCGCTGCACCGGCGCGGCAAGCTCCTGCTGCTGAGCTACGGCGCGGCCATGTCCGAGCAGGAGGAGCGGCGCACGATCTACGATTATTCCGCCGCTGCGCAGTATGCCGATCTGGTGATGCTCACGACCTACGACCTGTGCAACGCGAGGGATTACAACAACTACGCCTGCAACGCGGGCGGCCTGAGCAACCTGCTCTATCACAGTCGCTGCCTGCGCTATGCTGCCGAGTCCATCGGCGCGGAGAAGCTCCTGATGGGCATGGCCAGCTATGGCGTGAAATATAACACGACCGACCATACCGCCGAGAACATCACGCGCGGCCGGGTGCAGGCGCTGCTGGAGCGCTCGGGCGCGGAGGTTCGAAAAACCGACGACGAGTGGGACGATGCGTATTTTACCTATTCCGAGAATGGCAAGTCCTACCGCGTCTCTTTTGAGAGCGAGGCCGGCCTGCAGCGCCGTCAGGCGCTGGCCAGAGCCTACGGCCTGGGCGGCGTGGCCTGCTTCTATGTCGGCTCGAGAGACGAGACACTCTTCCGCCTGATGAAAAAGGACTGCACGGGCGTGCCCTATCGCGACGTCGGCGCGCGCGATTGGTTCTGCTCCGCTGTGCGCTTCACCTTTCAGCAGAAGCTTATGAACGGCACGTCGGGCACGACCTTTGAACCGGACACGACGATGACGCGCGCGATGCTCGTGACGGTGCTCTGGCGGCATGAGGGTGCGCCGAAGGAGGGCGAAAATCGCTTCTCTGACGTCCCCGAGGGAGCCTATTATACGCAGGCTGTCGCGTGGGCGGCGGAAAAGGGCGTTGTGAACGGCGTCTCGCCGGACAAATTTGACCCGAATGGAAACGTCACGCGTCAGCAAATGGCCGCCATCCTCTACCGGTATGCCGGCGTGTGCGGCAAGGATCTCTCTGCGCGGGCGGAGCTGCAGGGCTTCCCGGATGCGGCGCAGGTTCATGCCTATGCGCGGGCACCGATGCAGTGGTGCGTGGCGCAGGGCTACATCGGCGGCGACCGGATCGGCGGCGTGAACTATCTTTCCCCGTCCGGCTTTGCCACGCGCGCGCAGGTGGCGACCATCCTGATGCGCTATCTGCAAAGCAACAAATCGATCTCTGAATCGAACGCTATCGGCTGAGCGGCGGAGCGTTTCCTCCATCCCGCAGCCTTGAAAGCGGGAAAACCGCCCGCCCTTTCCGAAAATCCAAAAGAAAGAGCAATTTTTTGACCCATGAAAAGAGAATCCCGGTATGCCTATCGCAGGGGACTGCGCGACGGCGTGCCCATTGCCCTCGGCTATTTTGCCGTTGCCTTTTCCCTCGGCATCGTTGCCAGAAGGGCGGGCGTCACGGCGCTTCAGGGCTTCCTGACCAGCGCGTTTCTGAACGCATCGGCGGGGGAATATGCAGCCTTTGTCTGCATCGCGGCCGACGCGGCTTACACGGAGCTGGCGGTCATGACGCTGGTGGCCAACGCGCGCTACCTGCTGATGAGCTGCGCGCTCAGCCAGCATCTTTCCCCCGGATTGAAGCTGCGGCACCGCCTGCTGCTCGGTTTTTATGTCACGGATGAATTTTTCGGGATCTCCATGACGCAGAGGCCGACGCTCGACCCGTGCTACACCTATGGTGCCATCACCGTCGCCGCTCCCTGCTGGGCGTTCGGCACGGTGCTGGGCATCCTTGCCGGCAGCGCTCTGCCGCTGCGCGTGACGAGCGCGCTGAGCGTCGCGCTTTACGGCATGTTTCTGGCCATTATCATTCCGCCCGGGCGGGAAAACCGCGTGCTTGCTGGGCTTGTGCCGCTCTGCTTCGCGCTGAGCTATGCCTGCTCGCGGCTGCCGGTCGTCTCCGGCCTGTCGGAGGGGACGCGCACCATTGTGCTGACCGTTGCGCTCGCCTCGGCTGCCGCGCTGTTTTTCCCGGTCAAGGATGAGGAGGCAGAGCATGCGCCATAATTTTTATCTCTACCTGCTCATTATGACGGCCGTGACGGCGGCCATCCGCATCCTGCCGCTCACGCTCATCCGAGGGCGGATCCGCAACCGCTTTTTGCGCTCATTTTTGTTCTACGTTCCCTATGTGACCCTCTCCGTGATGACCTTCCCGGCCATCATGGATGCAACGCAAAGCCCCTATGCCGGTTTGGCTGCGCTTGCGGTCGGCCTGCTCCTGGCATGGCTCCGCGCGGGGCTGTTCCGGGTTGCTGCGGCCTGCTGCGCCGCCGTGCTCCTGCTGGAGCTGATGATTCTTTAGAGCATTTGGAGGAATTACCATGCCTTTCCACAACGAGAAACTCAACATGACCATGCTGTGCGATTTTTACGAGCTGACCATGGGCAACGGCTTCTTTTCCAGCCGGATGCGCGACCGTATTTGCTATTTTGACGTCTTTTACCGAAACGTCCCCGACGGCGGCGGCTTTGCCATTGCCGCAGGGCTGGAGCAGGTCGTCGAATACATCAAGGATCTGCACTTCACCGACGAGGACATTGCCTATCTGCGCGGCAGAAAGCTCTTCAGCGAGGAATTCCTGCAATATTTGCGCGATTTCCGCTTCACGGGCGATATTTACGCCGTTCCGGAGGGCACGCCCATCTTCCCGCGCGAGCCGGTGCTGACCGTCCGCGCGCCTGCGATCCAGGCGCAGCTCATGGAGACGTACATTCTGCTTGTCATCAACCACCAGAGCCTGATCGCCACGAAGGCCAACCGCGTCGTGCGCGCCGCGCAGGGACGCCGCGTGCTCGAGTTCGGCTCGCGCCGGGCGCAGGGCGCACAGGGAGCGATCCTCGGCGCGCGCGCGGCTTACATCGGCGGCTGCGACGGCCTGCACGATCTCCGACCAGCTCTACGGCGTGCCCGCCGGCGGCACAATGGCGCACTCGTGGGTGCAGATGTTCGACACGGAGTATGAGGCCTTCGAGACCTACTGCAAGCTCTATCCGACCAACGCCGTCCTGCTCGTCGACACCTATAACACGCTCAAGAGCGGCGTGCCGAACGCCATCCGCGCCTTTGAGACGGTGCTCAAGCCGCTCGGCATCAAAAAATGCGGCATCCGCATGGATTCCGGCGACATGACCTACCTGACCAAGCGGGCGCGCAAAATGCTCGACGAGGCAGGGTGGACGGAGTGCGAGATCTCCTGCTCCAATTCGTTGGATGAATACATCATTCAGGATCTGCTGCGGCAGGGCGCACAGATCGATATGTTCGGCGTCGGCGAACGCCTTATCACTGCCCGCAGCGAGCCGGTCTTCGGCGGCGTTTATAAGCTCGTCGCCGTTGAACGTGATAGCGAGATCGTTCCGAAGATCAAGATCTCCGAAAACGTCGGCAAGATCACCAATCCGCACTTCAAAAAGCTCTACCGCTTCTACGGAAACGACACCGGCAAGGCCATCGCGGATTATCTCTGCGTGCACGACGAGGTCGTCGACGACAGTCAGGATCTGCTGATCTTTGACCCCGAGGCCACGTGGAAGCAAAAGACCGTCTATAATTTCACCGCGCGCGAGCTTCAGGTGCCGATCTTCAAAAACGGCGAGCTGGTCTATCAGCTGCCCACGCTGCACGAGATCCGCGACTATTGCAGGCAGCAGATCGACACGCTCTGGGACGAGGTCAAGCGCTTCGACAATCCGCATTGCTACTATGTCGACCTGTCGCAGAAGCTCTGGGACATCAAGTATGACCTGCTGAAAAACAACGCGGGCGGCCTGAAGCGCGATGAGAAGCGGTAACACCAAGAAGCTTGCCCTTTGCGGCGTGCTGGCGGCGTTGGCCGTCGCCGTGATGTTCTTAGGCAGCAGCCTTTCCGTCGCGACCATCGCCTCGGCCGTGCTGGCCTCCATGGTGCTCGTGCCGGTCTATGCCGAGTGCGGGACGGGCTGGGGGATGCTCTGGTTCGCGGTCGTGGCGGCGCTTTCCATGCTGCTGGCGCCGCAGAAGGAGACGGCCTTCCTCTTTCTCTTCTTCGGCTGCTACCCCGTGCTGCGGCGCTATCTCTGCCGCATCCGCCTGCACGCAGTGCAGTGGCTCGTGAAGCTTCTCTATGCCAACGCCGCGACGGCGGCGGCCTACGGGCTGATGCTCTATGTGTTCAAGCTCTCCGAGCTGACGGCGGAATTTGCCGAAATGAAGCACTGGATGCTGGCGGCCTCGCTGGTGCTGGCCAATGTCTGCTTCGTGCTCTATGACCGGCTGCTGCCGCGTCTGGAGCGGCTCTACGCCGTGCGCCTGCGGCCGAAGCTCAAGCTGTAATCTCTCCGGCGGACGCCGGAAACAAAATAGATATAAAATTGAAAAGGAGAATTGCAATGAAACATTTCCCCAAACGAGTCATAGCGTGGCTGCTTGCCCTGATGCTGCTGCTGACGCTGCTCCCGACGGCCGCCTTTGCGGCAAGGCAGGATGTATGGAAGCAGATCGCTGCCTATGAGAAAGCGCATCTGCGCAGGACGCGCGGCGTCGACGACGAGCGAACGGCTGCGGATTACGCGTCGCTTTCAGAAGGCATCGCAAAGCTCGTCACCTCGTCGACTGATTATCGCTTCGGCACCTGCACCTACGACGGAACGAACGCCATGTTCTTCTGGGAGGATGCAGACGGCGTGCCGCAGGGCTATTCGCCCACGCTCCGCGCCCGCACGAACGGCGCCGCGGCGACGACCGACAAGGAATTCGGCGTTGAGCAGACCGTTTCTTATGCAAAACGGGGCGGCTCTCCGGACGCAAAGAACGTCTACCTGATCGGCCCGTGGTACGGCCACCCCACCGAGGGAGGTACCTTCACCGATCAATACCAAAAGGAGGCCAAAAGCATCGCCGCCTCCACCGGCGGAACCTACACGCTCTATTCCGGCTCCAAGGCCACGATCGGCGCGGTCGCCAAGGCCATGGAGAGCGGCGCAGTCGTGTTATTTGACTCCCACGGCGTCACGGACTACGACAAATACATGGGCTATTCCTACCCCGACGGCAAGGACGATGATTACGTCATTGACAGCGTCACGGGCGCACATACGTCCTATCTGACGATCATCAGCGGCACCGGCCTGACGTCCGCCGATCAGGCGGCGGTGAAGGCTGCCGACGGCTCGACCTACTACCACGCCTTCCGGAGCGACGGGTTCTACTGCGTCGACGGCACGGCGATCGCCAACCACATGACCCAAAACGCGCCGAACAGCCTGCTCTGGATGGCCATCTGCCTCGGCATGGCGACCGAGGGGCTCTCCGCGCCGCTGCGCGCGAAGGGCGTCGAAACGGTCTACGGATATTCCGAGTCCGTCACCTTTGACGGAGATTATGAATACGAGGCGAGCTTCTGGACACAGATGAAGGCCGGGAAAACCGTGGCAGAGGCCATTGCGACGATGAAAACCCCGTATGCGTGGGATCCGAGCTTTGCAAAATACAGCGATTATAACACGCTTGCCAAGGCGCGGAAGTATTTTGTCGCCTTCCCGGTGGTCGTTTCGTCCGAGGATAAGCACCCCGGCCAACGCAGGGACAACACCGCGAACTTTGGCGCAGACAGCCTCCAGACGGTTCACTCCACGTGGACGCTTCAGGCCTCGAATTGTGAGCATAGCTATGTCTATTCGCTGACGACCGATCCGACGCTGACCGAGGCAGGCATCATCACCGGTGTCTGCTCGAAGTGCGGCAGAACCGTCCTTGTTGAAATGCCCCCGCTGAACCAGACGGATTATACCTACACCGTGCTCGTTGAGCCGACCTGCGCTGAGAACGGCGTATGCCGCTATAATTGGGCGGTAGCGCCTTATGGCAACTTTACATTTGACGAGTCGATTCCGAAGACCAATAACCACACTTGGGACGAGGGCGTTGTGACGACCGAGCCGACCTGCACGGAAAAGGGCGTCAAGACCTACACCTGCACGGTCTGCAAGGAAACCAAGACCGAGGAGCTTGCGGCTCTGGGTCATATTGACGAAAACAAGGATAGCCTCTGCGACCGCTGCGGCGAGAAGCTGGGCGAGGATCCGAAGCCGACCGAGGACGTCTGCAAGCCGTTCACGGACATCGACCAGAGCGCTTGGTATCACGAGGGCGTGCACTACATGATCGAAAACGGCATGATGAACGGTGTCGGCAACGGCATGTTTGAGCCGAACGGCAACGTGACGCGCGCCATGCTCGTGACCATCCTCTACCGTCAGGCCGGCTCTCCGAGCGTCGAGGGCAAAACGAACCCGTTTATTGACGTCAAGCCCAACAAATATTACACCAACGCTGTGATCTGGGCCTTCCACAACGGCATCGTCAACGGCGTCTCCCCGACCGAATTTGAGCCGGAATCCAACGTCACCCGCGAGCAGATCGCGACGATCCTCTACCGTCAGGCCGGCAGCCCCGCCGTTACCGAGACGGATCTGAGCCGCTTCCTTGACGCGTCCGACGTCAGCAGCTACGCGGCCAACGCCGTGCGCTGGGCGGTCTCCGAGGGCGTCATCAAGGGCTCGAAGATCGGCACGGTAGCGGATGTCTATGCAGCGGTCATAGACGAACTTTCTCCTGTGCATGCTACTGGATTTGAAGACATTGACGGAGATGGAATCAAGGAATTGTTCGTGCAAGTAAAAATTGATGACATATATTACCAGATGTTGTTCGATATTTGCGGCGACGAGCTGAAATGTGTGTCAGTGATACAGCGTACTGAGGACTCTGCTGCATTCTACAGCCTGTCCTACACGGGAGTGCTGTATTGCACGCTGCTGAACTACAACGAAGGCTTTGAGATTTATCGCCTCGATCGGGCGTCTGACGACAGCTACCAGCCGACATTGGTGGCATCCTATATCTCCTACGGCGCCTATTGTGAGAAGGAATATCAGCAAACCATTGCTTCGCTTGGACTGTATAGGGAGAACATTATTAATCTGTATTACAACAACACAATCCCGTATGAGCTGCGCCAAGCGGAACTGATCGCGCTCTTCCCGAAGGATACCGCCACCCGCGCGGAGATCTCCACCATGCTCATGCGCTATCTGACCAAATAATTCAAGCAAAATAACCAAGGCCCCCGGGGACACCGCATCGCGGCATCCCCGGGGGCTCGCTTTCTTTTGAATTTTGAATCACTAATTCTGCATCAAGATCTGCTGACGGACGATCGGGTCATAGATGACCAGCTCCGTTCCGTCCAGATTCTCCCGGTGCATATCCACGCCGGTGATCTGGCGGTTGTCATAGGTGGTGTAGTAGTATATACCGCGCGCAGTGTTGCAGCAGGAGGTATACAGCGTGATCTCGTAGCGACCCTCGCCGAGCTTGCAGCAGCCGCGCTGCTGCTCCACGCTGCCGAGAATGTGGAAGAACTGGCTCACGCTCTCCTCCTCGGAGCCGCCGGAAAGCGAGTTCAGCTTCACAAAGGCTGCGCGCACAAACCGCGACTGGGAGGACAGGTCGCCCGGAAGCCCCATTGCGCCCATGCCCCGGCTGTACTGCTCGAGCTTGAGAGCCTCGGAGAAGGTGTTTTCCCGGTTATCCGTTGCCAGATGCATATAATTGTTGAGCTGGAACATCTGATAGGGGAAGGGCGGATTGTTTGTGAGCACGCCGACCGGGTTTTCATAGATTTTCAGACCGTCGGCCACGGCCTCGAGCGTGATGCAGGCCGTTTTGTCTGCAATGAGCCAGTGAAGCTGGGCAAGCGGCATGGCCTGCGAAAACGGAACGTCCGTCAGATTCAGCCTCTGCAAAAACCGGCGCACCTCGGCGACCGTTGCGCAGGAGCCGAGAAGCCACGGGATCAGCTCAAACTGGGCGATGTTGTCCTTTCCCTCGACCGGCTTGCCATAGTGCGCGTTGCCGACGAAATTGAGCCCGGCGATCGCAAGCCCCTTTTCATTCACGGCGTCGTAATACAGGGGATAGCCCTCCGCCACGCAGGCCATGCCGAGCATGGCGTAGTGCGCGCTCATCGTCTTGCCGTTTCTCAGCCGGAACGCGAAGCCCCGCGGCGTGAGCACCACCCGGTTGCCGTATGAGACGTCATAATCCAGAGTCCGTCCGAAATAAAAGTCTTTTGTTTGATAGGTCGCGGCTGTGCACATTTGCTTGGCTCCTCCTGATAGCTTGTATATCATATCATAGTTTTATACTAGGGAACCTCTGAATCAATCAGCTGGGGCAAAAGATCCGCTGAGCGCCGCAGCCGATTGATTCGGAGGTTCCTTAGTATGCCCGGCGGCTGCCGAAGCGATACGGCGCTATTTCGTCTCGTCGTCGAGCAGCTCCCCGCGGCGGCGCAGGTCGCTGAGGATCTCGGAATAGAACCGCTCGTCGATGCGGAATTTTGCGCGATAGATCAGGTAGCCCGCCACGATGCACGCAAGCGGGAGAACGAACATCGCAAGCTTGACGATCATCCGGCCGTCTGAGCCGATGGATGCGGCGGCCACGTCGCCGCGCTTGATGCCCGAAAGCATCAGCGTTGCGCTGATGACAGCGGTCGAGAGCGCGCCGCCGATCTTGTTGACGAGCGGCTGAATGGAGAAGGTGATGGATTCGTTGCGCTTGTGAAGCTTCCACTGGCCGTATTCGATCGTGTCCGTCAGGAACATCAGCATCAGAAGCTGAATAAAGGCCTGCCCGATGAAGAGCAGCAGCGCGGCAGCCGTCACGAGAAGAATGGAGTGCTCGGCAAAGAAGAAGATCACATAGCCCGCGATAACGAGCACGGTCGCGCCGGTGTAGAGCTGCTTGCGGTCAAAGCGCTTGGAAAACAGCGGGAAGATCAGCAGCGCAAGGAGCTGCGCTGCGCCGCAGACAGCGGCGAGGATCGGGTACATTTGCTCGTTCCCAAATAAATACTGCATGTAATACATTGCAAAGCCCGTCGTGGTGCAGTAGCCGACCATGAACAGCCCCATGGCAAGCGTCGTCCACATGAGCTGGTCGTTTTTGACCAGCGCGCGCATCATCTGGCGCAGGGTGGTCTTTTCCTCGGCCTGCTTTTCCGAGACGAGACGCGGCTCCTTCACGCCGAACAGCGGGAAGCACAGGAAGGCGAGAAAGATCACGCTGAGCGCAACGGCGAGCAGGAACCACGCGCGCGGCGTGTTGCCCATGGCCTTCGTCAACGGCTCCCAGCCGACCATGATGATATACATGCCGATGCTGGCGCAGATGCGCGCAAAGGCGCCGTTGCGCTCGCGCTGCTTCTGGTCGGTCGACAGGGCGGGCAGAAGCGTCCAATAGGCGATGTCGTTGATGCCATAGCTGATGTCCCAGAGCAGATAGGCCACGGCGAACAGGATCACGAAGCCGACGCCGGAGCCGAGATTGCCAAAAAGCATCAGATAGAAGACCGCGCTGGCGACGCCGCCGACCAGAATGGCGGGCTTGAATTTGCCCCAGCGGGTGTGGACGTTGTCGATCAAAAAGCCCGTGATCGGGTCGTTCAGCGCGTCGAACACGCGCATGACGGAAAGCACGAGGCTGGTCGCGGCGAAGATGCGGATCGGAAGAGACAGCACGTGAGAAAGAAAATACAGAATCGCGTTTGCCTCAAAGGAATAGAACATGTCGCGGCCGATCGTGCCGAGGCCAAAGAAGTATTTGTTGCGGCGGTCAAGACGGTTCATGCGGAAGATCCCCCTTTTATTTCTCTCCTTGTTATTTTAGCGTGTTGAAATGCGTGTGTCAACAAAATTATAGTGACTTTCGAGGTCGTGTGTGATATACTGACGGAAAAGGGGGAATTCCGTTGAAAAGAAACCGATGGTATAAGGACAAGGTGTTTTATCAGATCTGGCCGCGCAGCTTTTGCGACGGCAACGGCGACGGCATGGGCGATCTGCTCGGCGTTTATGAGAAGCTCGACTACATCCGCTCGCTCGGCGTCGATGGCATCTGGTTCTCGCCGCTGTACCCGTCGCCCGGCGTCGACTGCGGCTATGATATTTCCGACTACATGGATATTGCCGAGGAATTCGGCGGTATGGAGGCCTTCAAACGGGTGCTCGACGGGGCGCACGCGCGCGGCATGAAGGTCATTATGGACTTGGTCGTCAACCATACGAGCGACGAGCACGAGTGGTTCCAGAAGTCCCGCCGCCGCATCGCACCCTACACC
>URLT01000054.1 GCA_900548795.1 uncultured Eubacteriales bacterium | reverse complement strand
TCGGTGCAGGTCGGAGCAACCACGTTTTCCTTCAGATCGTGTCCCAGAGCGGGGACGGTGGTGTCCGCCACGATGGTGGACAGCGCCTCATCGCTGTAGGACTTGCCGTAATGCTTGCCGGCAGTGTTGTTCAGGCACTCCGTGCAGTACCAATAGGCGCAGATGCCGGAGGCGGTGCAGGTCGCTGCCTGCCCGTTAAAGTGAGCCGCAGTGTGCGTCTCGGTGCTTGTCGGAACGGTTGTCGTGTAGTAAGTCGCACCCTGCTTGACATAGAGCTGAATGGGCTTCTGGGCGGCGTAGGAGGACGACCTGTAGTAGCGGAAGCGATCCTGCCCGGAGATGGTGTTAAAACGCATATATGCGCCGCCCTGCGACTTGATCACAGCGTTTCCGTCGCTGCCGATCGAGATCGTGTTGGTGTATTTCGTGGTTTTTGAGGAATTCAGTGTGTTTGCGTCGCTGGACGTGCCGATGTAGTAGCCGCTCTTGCTCAGGATCGATCCGTCGGCGCCGATCGTGAAGCTGCACGGGTCGCCCTGCGCGGAGGAGATGCTGCCGTTGCTGATCGTGACGGACTGGTAGTTATTTGTGGCGTCGAGCGTCGTCCGACTGCCGTCAAAGATCATGCTCTCGTCCTCATAGACGATCAGGTATTCGCCGGCAAGGCTCGCCGGCGCTGTGGCGACCTTGACATAACCGCCTTGACCCGCGGAATAGGTGAACAGGGGATAGAGCTGGATGCTGCCGGTGGAGGTATAGTTGCCGGGCTCATAATATTCTGGGGCGGTCGTTGTGCCTTCGGAAAGCTCAGAGCCTGTCCAGCCGACGAAGCTGTAGCCGGAGGGAACGGTGCCGGAATAGGCCGGAAGCGTGAACACATCGCCCGTGTAGGTGCTGATATTGTTGGCGCCGCTGCTGAAGCTGATGGTGATCGCGGTCTTGGGCGCAAAGGTGACCGTGACGGTGCAGTCGGAGGTGGGATCGACCGTGACGGTGTTGTCGCTGTTTACCGTGCAGGTGCCGCTGCCGGAGGTGATCGCCGCAGAGGCAACATAGTAGCCCGTCTTGGGGGAACAGGTGATGGTGTTGCCGGAGACGGAGACCGTGCCGTAGCTCGTGTTGTTGGAAACCGCCGTGACGGTGTAGCTCGTGCTGCCGCCGGTCGAGCCGCCCGTGCTGCCGCCGGAGCTGCTGTCGATCAGCTTCCAGCTCGAGTTAACGGTCTGCACGCCGTCAACGCCGTAGTTGGAGCTGCTTGTGTGCTGACCGGGGTAAGCGTCCTCGGAGGAAACGACGATCGGGAAGGCGACGAAATACTCTCTGGCCTTGTCGACGGAATTATAATAGTAGCTGGAGGCATAGCCCGGATCCCAGTTTGCGTTATCGCTCTTCATCTTGGCGGCGGCGGCCGCAACCGTGCTGCCGGACTTCATCGAGGTCCAGAAGTTTTTCTCATAGGCATAGTCGCCGCCGAAGGTGACGGACTGGGAATAGCCATAGACGACCTCGACGCCCTTGCTGCGCAGAGGCGCCTGCAGACCTGTGGTCGCCATGCCGAGGCAAATGGCCATCCAGACCATGTTGTTCGGGGCATTTTGGGTCATGTGGTTAGCGATGACGGTGCCGTCGACGCAGTAGCCGGTTCCAATGTTGCTGCTGAAGCTGTAAGCGTGATAATATGTACCGAAGGTTCCGGTGACCGCCCTTTTGTCGGCAGAGGTCAGGCCGGTGCCGCTCGAGAGGGTCAGGTAGGAGGTGTTTGCCTTCGTGACGCAGTCGGTGACCTTCTCGGATTGGTTGGGATGGGTGTAGGAAAGCTCTTCCTCGTAGTCCGTCGTGCCGTGGGAGTCGAAGATGACGACCGCACCGGACTCGATGGCGCCCGCGACCCGGTCAATTGTGGCGTTTGTGCTGGAATAGAGCGTGAAGCTGCCGCCGGTCGCCGCGGCAATGCTCTTGCCCTCGGTCTGATATTGGTCGGTGAAGTTGGAGTCCTTGCCGTACCACGGGCCGATGACGTAGACGTCCTTGCCGGTGGTCGTGCCGCCGCGGGTGGCGTAGGAGATCGTTTCGCTCTCTTCGGTCGTGGTCACGGTGCCGGTCGAGCCGTTTTCGATCTGCGCGCGGAGCGCGGGGGAGTAGCCCTGCGGCTCGCCGTCCGCATCCTCCCAGAAGAACATGGCGTTCGTTCCGTCATAGGTGCAGGTGCCCGGCGTGTAGTCGTCGGAGGCCTTGACCATTTCGGCGACGTGAGCCGAAAGCCGCGCGTAGTCCTCGGCCGTTGCGACGGTGTTGAGGTCGCGCGTTCTGCGCAGCTCGCGCTGCTCATAGGCGATGATCTGTGCCCAGAGATCATCGGATGTGCCGTTTGCCGCAAAGGCAATGGTCGGAAGCAGGCCGCAGACCATCGCGATCGTCAGCAAAAGGGCAACCAGCCGTTTTGCAATGTGTTTCATGTATGATTCTCCCTTTGTGAATTTTTACCTGTATCATGCAGGCAGATGGATACTTATAAATATACCACTTTCGATGAAAAATACAAGAAAAATCTGCATGAAGTTGGAATTTCTGCAGGTTGACTACAATCGATGCAGCGAATAAACGGTATTTCTATGCAAACACACAATGAAATATTCATTCGTGGAAAATAACAGCACTGTGCGCGTCCGCGTTGCGAATGTCTGCGAGGCACGGATTTTTGCCTCGCCGAAAAAAACAACGCGACAATCGGCGCGCGGAGGAGACCGTGCTTCTGGCATTGACAACGAGCTGGACTTCGGGTATAATATTTCAAATATACATGAATACCCGGCGGCGATGAGCGCCGGGCGCGAACAGAAGGGAAATTATGCATAGCCGAAAACTTATCCGGCTGCTCGGCCGGCTCCTGATCATTACATATCTCATTGCGCTGCTCCCGGCCGCACCGGTGCGCGCGGCCTACGGCGACGGCTATGCCGGCGGTATGCAGGGGGCAGGGCGGGGCATCTATGCCCATGGCGTCGATCTTTCAAGCTGGCAGGGGCATGAGGTCGATTTTTATCAGATCAAGGCCGAGGGCTACGACTTCGTCATTCTCCGCGCGGGCTTCGCCACGACGGAGGACAACACGTTTGAGGAAAACTACGTCCGCGCCAAGCAAGCCGGACTGGATGTCGGCGCATACCTCTATTCTTATGCCGACACGATCAGCGACGCGCTCGACGAGGCGGCTGCGATGAAATCGTGGCTTGCGGGCAAAAAGCTGGAATATCCGGTCTATTTTGATCTGGAGGATCCGCAGAAGCACGCCGGGCTGGACAGCGCCTTTTTGACGGAGCTGTCGGCGGCGTTTCTGGACTCTATGGCCGACGACGGCTGGCTTTGCGGCCTGTATTCGAGCAAAAGCTGGCTCGACCACAAGGTCGATGCGGCGGCGCTCGGGCAAAAATACGAGTGCTGGATGGCGATGTACCTTCCCAGCGGCACCTATGACGGCTTTGACCGCTACGACGCGGTCTACGGCATGTGGCAATACTCGTCCACCGGCGCGGTCGGCGGCGTTCCGGGCAACTGCGACATGAACATCGCCTTTAAGGACTATCCCTCCATCTGCCGCGACTACGGCTTCAACGGCTACACCGCGCAGACCGAGCCGATCGCGCTGTATGAGCTTGCGGCGCCGGAGCTGCTGGTGCTGGGCACGCACTGGGCGCTCACGGGCGGCATTGCATCCTATGAGGGCAATTTGCAGGAGGTCACGGTCGCGCTGGTCGACTCGTCGAACGAGCTGCAGACCGGTGGCACGCTCCCGCTTGAGCAGCCTCAGATCGACCTTTCGGCCTTCGACGAGCTGGTCAAGACCGAGACGCTCGCGGCGGGTGCGTATACGCTGCGTATCGGCGCAAGGACGGAAAAGGCGTCCTATACGCTGCTGCAGCAGCCGGTGACGGTCTCGCGGACGGGCGCGATGCTCTCGGACGCACAGGCACCGACCGATCGCCTTGTCGGCGAGCCGTTCCGGCCGTCCGGCGTGATTCGCGCGGGCAGCGAGCTGCTGGCGGTGTCCGTCTGCATCCGAGGCGATGAGGGCACGGTCATGATGACCGAGACGGCCGAGCCGTATGCAACGGAATTTGACCTTTCAGAGCTGGAGCTTGCCGTCTCGCAGGTGCGTCCCGGCTCATATTATTATGAGATCGCCGCGACGACGGAGTATGGCACGGAGGAGCTGTTTTCCGCGCCCTTCATGATCTGGTCGGACGGCAGCACGGTGCATTTGCAGCAGTTTCAGATGCAGGAGCGCTATGCCTACCGCGAGCTGAAAACGCTCGAGGGCACGGTCGTCTCCGACGATTCGAGGCTGCGCCAGCTTCGCGTGACCGTGACGCGCGGGGACGGCGAGGTTTTTGCCGATCACACCGCGCGCGACCTCGGCGCCTCCTTTGCGCTGAGCAGTCTGCGCGAGGCGCTGCGGCTTTCGCGCCTGACGGCCGGCAGCTACACCCTGCGCATCGTGGCCGTCAACGAAAGCGGCCCGGCGATCTTGACAGACACGGCCTTCTGCGTGGAGTTTGACGGCATCAGTCTCTGCGGCGCGACGCTTCCGGAGGTCGTGACGCAGGGCGACAGCTTCCGCCTCGAGGGCGTGCTTGCCTCCGAATCGACGCCGCTGCGCAGTGTCAGCGCGTCCATCTTAGACGGTCGGGGCATCGCTGTGCAGACGGCGTGCGCCGAGGTGCGGCAAGGTGTGTTTTCGCTTGCGTCTATGCGCGCTTCGCTCGATTTTTCGGCGCTTCCCGTCGGTGAATATCGTGTGATCCTCACGGCGGAGAACGGAAGCTCCTATCAAACCGTCTGTGACCGCCCGTTTACGGTCGCGAAAAACGAAAATCTGATCCGCTGGGAGGACGGCCATTTCAGCACCGACGGCCTGACCTATCCGGCGGGCGGCTCGGTGGAATTCTGGGGGACGCTGACCTCGGCGCTGCCGATCAGCAGAGTCGTTGCGACGATTCGCGACGCGGATGAGAAGCTGATGGCCACGGCGTCCACGGAGCCGAACTCCGTGCGCTTCTCGGTCGGGGAGCTGTCGGCGCTGCTGAAGACGGCGGCGCTTCCGGCGGGGGCTTACACGCTCTCCATCACGGCCTATAATTCAGCCGGAAGCTTCCGCATGGCCTTCGAGCGCTTCCGCACGAGCAACTGCACGCATATCAACGCCGTGATGGGGCAGAGCTACGCCCCGGACTGCACGCGCGAGGGCATCGTCTGCAACGGCTGGTGCGAGCGGTGCGGCGGGAGCGTCAGCGCCGGAATGACCGTGCCGCGCCTTGAGCACGATTACCGCGACGGCGTTTGCAGCCAGTGCGAGGCAAAGGAGCCGCAGACCGTGCGCACAGAGCGGAGCAAGGCGCTCCCGAAGGACGGCAAAGCCTATCTGCTGGCCTTTTATGACGGCAGGAGCTGGTACGCCCTCGGAGGCGACGGCAGCACCGTCGCGCTCGGCGCCGCGCCGCAGGACGGCGCGCTCGAGGCGTCGGAGTCGCTGCTCTGGTATGCCGAGAGAGACGGCGATGCTCTCTGCCTGCGAAACGCCGACGGCGACGCGCTGGCGCTGGACACGGAGCGGATCGCCCTCTCCGGCGGCCGGACGCACATCGCACTGCGGTTCGGCGGAAAGCCGGATCGCCTGACGGTCAAAAGCGCCGAGCTGAACCGGTATCTGACCTTCGCGGACGGGCGCTTTCAGGTCGGAACGTCGGCAACCGTGTTCCACCTGTTTGAGCGGGGCGAAAACGGGGGAAAACCGTGATTTTATTGTTGCGGCTTCTGTCAAAATGTGATATAATACTCTGTACATATAAAATTGGGGAGGAATGCGGATGGCGACCTATCGAATTGCCGGACTTTTGGTCGAAATGCAGGTCGGCGGGCGCACGGCGCGGCAGGCGGAGCCATACCGCGTGGCCGACGCCGAGCCGGAGCTGACGGTCTGCCCCGAGCCGGAGGCGCTTGCACTGGCCGCAGGGTTGACGAATGATTACGCGACCTATCTTGCGACCGGCGCTTCGTTTTATCGCCAGCTCGTCGGCTTCAACGGCGTTATGCTCCACGCCTCCTGCGTCGTTGTCGACGGGCGCGCCTATCTCTTCTCTGCGCCCTGCGGCACGGGCAAGTCGACGCATGTCCGACTTTGGCTGAAGGAGCTGGGCGACCGCGCATACATCCTCAACGACGACAAGCCGGCACTGCGCTTCCTGCCGGACGGCTCGCTCCGTGTGTTTGGCACCCCATGGAGCGGAAAGCACGGCTATTCGCGCAACGCCGACGCCGAACTCGGCGGCATCGCCTTTTTGGAGCGCGCCGCGACGAACTCCATTCGCCCGATGGCGTCGCAGGAGGCGGTTTTTGCGCTTCTGGATCAGACGGTGCGCAAGCTCCCGGGCGAGCAGATCCTCAAATGCATGGAGCTCATCGGGCGCATCGTGGACAGCGGGAAAATTTGGAAGCTGTCGTGCAACATGGAACCGGACGCCGCGAGGCTGTCCTATCAAACAATGAAAGGAAAGGGAGAAACACTATGAAAATCAAGGAAGGCTTTGTCCTGAGAAGCATTGCAGGCTCAAACATCGTCGTGCCGGTCGGCGCAGCCAGCGTCGACTTCAACGGCATGATCACGCTCAACGATTCCGGCGCGTTCCTCTGGCGCGAGCTGGAGCGCGGCGCTGACGTCGACAGCCTGACGGCTGCGCTGCTGCGCGAATACGAGGTCGACGAGCCGACTGCGCGCAAGTGCGCCGAAGACTACACCGAGAAGCTGCTCGATGCCGGCTGCGTTGAATAAGCGGGAGCTTGACGCGCCGATCGCCGAGCACGGCACGAAATGTGTCAGCCTCGCCGAGATGTACCCGCTTATCCGCGAGGTGCTCGAGGCGGGCGGCACGTTTTCTCTGACCGTCACGGGTACGAGCATGTACCCCTTCATACTCGGCGGACGCGACCAAGTGACGCTCTCTCCGATCACGCGTCCGCTGAAGAAAAACGACCTGCCGCTGTATCGCAGATGCGACGGCGCTTTTGTGCTGCATCGCATCATTCGGGTCGAACCGGACGGAACCTATACCATGTGCGGCGACCATCAGGCCGCGCCGGAGCGCGGGATCCGTCCCGAGCAAATGATCGCCCTTGCGACCGCGTTCGTTCGCAAGGGGCATCACCTGACTGAGCGAAATGTGCTCTACCGCATGTATCGCACCGTCTGGACGTGGCTGCGCAGCGTGCGGCCGTGGATTTTTGAGCTTGACAGCCGCTGCCGGAAGCTTTTGCGACGCTGACGGGAGCCAGGGGATTAACACCGCAAAATAGACAGAAAACGGAAATGATGTAGAGATATGGAAAAAAAGGAGTACCTTTGCCGCGGCGACGCCAAAAAGACACTTCGCGTGTTTTTTTTGCTGCTCACCGACCTGATACTGATCAATCTTTCGTCCTTCGCCGCGCTGCTGGCGCGCTTTGATTTCAGCTACGCGGCGCTCCGGGAGAGCACCTTCCTCGACGGACTGCTGCGCTATGCGCCGTGGTTTACGGTGATGACGATCCTGATCTTCGTCCCGTTTAAGCTTTACAGCAGCCTCTGGGAATACGCCAGCATGGACGAGCTGCTTCACATTCTGCTTGCGGCAATGGCCGTCGCCGTGCTGCAATTCGCGTCGATCGTGCTGAATCTGGTCGAGCTGCCGCTCAGCTTCCCGATGCTCAACGCGATGTTCCTCTCCGTGCTGACGGTAGCCTTCCGCTTTTCCTACCGCGTGGCGCGCAGCTTTGTCCGTCGCAGAAATCGCCGCGGCGTGCAGGCGCGCACGATGCTCATCGGCGCGGGCGACGGCGGTATGCTGACGCTGCGCGAGTTTGAAACGAGCGAGAATTCCAGAAACCATGTTGTCTGCATCATCGACGACGACCCGCAGAAGACCGGCCGCTATCTGAACAACGTGAAGATCGTCGGAACGCGCCGCGACATTGCCAAGGCGGTGCAGGAGTATCGCATTGAGGAGATCGTCTTTGCCATTCCGACGGCGACTCCGCAGCAGCGCAAGCAGATCCTGAAGCTCTGCCAGGATACGGGCTGCAAGCTCAAGATCCTGCCCGGTATTTCGCAACTCGCCAACGGCGAGGTCAAGGTGCAGAAGATCCGCGACGTCGACGTGATCGACCTGCTCGGGCGCGACAGCGTGCAGGTCGATCTTTCGCAGATCGCGGAATACCTCTCCGGGAAAACCGTGCTCGTGACCGGAGGAGGCGGGTCGATCGGCAGCGAGCTCTGCCGTCAGATCGCAATGCATCATCCCAAGTGTCTCGTCATTTTTGATATTTACGAAAACAATGCCTATGACATCCAGCAGGAGCTGCGCCGCGCGCATCCCGAGCTGGAGCTTGTCACCTTGATCGGCTCGGTGCGCGACACCAAGCGCGTTGAGCTGCTTTTCCGTACCTATCGTCCGGAGATCGTCTTCCATGCCGCGGCGCACAAGCATGTGCCGCTGATGGAGGACAGCCCGAACGAGGCAATTAAAAATAATGTATTCGGCACCTACCACGTTGCAAAGGCGGCCGACCGCTACGGCACCAAGACGTTCGTTCTGATCTCCACGGACAAGGCGGTCAACCCGACGAACGTCATGGGCGCCTCCAAGCGCATCTGCGAGATGATCGTGCAGACCATGGCCAACCACTCCGAGACGAAATTCGTCGCCGTGCGCTTCGGAAACGTGCTCGGAAGCAACGGAAGCGTGATCCCGCTGTTCAAGCGGCAGATCGCCGAGGGCGGCCCGGTCACGGTGACGCATCCGGACATCATTCGTTATTTTATGACCATTCCCGAGGCCGTCTCGCTCGTTTTGCAGGCCGGCGCCTATGCCAACCGCGGCGAGATTTTTGTGCTGGATATGGGCGAGCCGGTTCGTATCGACGATTTGGCGCGCAACCTGATCCGCCTCTCCGGCTTCACCCCCGAGGAGGACATCGAGATCCGTTATACCGGCCTTCGCCCCGGCGAGAAGCTCTATGAGGAAATGCTCATGGATGAGGAGGGACTGCGTTCCACGGCCAACCACCTGATCCATATCGGCCAGCCGATCCGTATCTGTGAGGAGGAATTCCTCAGGCAGTTGACGGAGCTTGAGGAGGCCTGCGAGCAGAACAGCCCGGATATCCAAAGCCTCATCGCTCAGGTCGTGCCGACCTATCACCGCCTCGAGACAACGCATGTCCGCTGAGTTCAGAGAAAAAGGAACGACATATGTATAAAAACGGCATGAAGAGAGTCCTTGACGTGACGCTGTCACTGCTGGGGATGATTTTGGCATCCTGGCTGTATCTGCTGATCATGCTTGCAATCGTGATCGACGATCCCGGACCTGTGTTTTTCCGGCAGAGACGCATCGGAAAGGGAAAAACTGAATTTCGGCTTATTAAATTTCGCTCCATGAAAATGTCGACGCCGCACGATATGCCGACGCATCTTCTGAAAAATCCGGAGCAGTATATTACGCGCGTCGGGAAATTCCTGAGAAAGACCTCTCTGGACGAGATCCCGCAGCTCTGGAACATTTTGAAGGGCGACATGAGCATCATCGGGCCGCGCCCTGCGCTTTGGAATCAGGAGGATCTGATTCAGGAACGCGACCGCTATGGCGCAAATGACCTGCGTCCCGGCCTTTCCGGTTGGGCACAGATTTGTGGCCGGGATACGCTTCCCATCGAGCAAAAGGCGCGGCTGGACGGCGAATATGTCGAAAAAATGAGCTTTTTGTTCGACTGCCGCTGCTTCTTCGGCACTGCCATCAGCGCTCTGCGCGGCGAAGGCGTGGTCGAGGGCGGCACGGGCGAGCTGCAAAAGCACGCCGAGGAGCAAAAAAAATATCTGATTGTAACGAATCACTCCTATATGCTCTGGCGCTTCCGTAAGGAGCTGATCGCCGAGCTGCAAAGAACCGGAGAGGTCGTCATCAGCACGCCGTTCGTCGGCCATGAGGACGATTTCCGCGCGATGGGCTGCCGCCTGATCGAGACGCAGCTCGACCGCCGTTCCATCAACCCGAAGACCGATCTCAAGCTCTATCGCTTCTATCGGACGCTCATTCGCAAGGAGCGCCCCGATCTGGTCGTGACCTATTCCATCAAGCCCAATATCTATGCGAGCTATGCCTGCAAAAAATGCGGCGTGCCCTACTGCGTGAATGTGCAGGGGCTGGGAACGGCGTTCCAGAAGCCCGCCATTGCCCGTGTGGTTACGCTTATGTATCGCAGAGCGCTGAAGGGCGTGCAAACGGTTTTCTTTGAGAACGAAGGAAATGCACAAGAGTTCTTGAAACGCGGAATCGTACCGCAATCTCGCGTGACCGTACTCAAGGGTGCCGGGATCAATTTAGAAGAGTACCCACAACAGCCTTATCCGTCCGAGGCCGACGGCGTTCGAGTGCTGTATCTTGGCCGGATCATGAAGGAAAAGGGAATGGACGAGTTGTTTGAGGCCGCGCAGACGCTGAAGAAGAAGCATGGTGACGCCGTCCATTTTGACCTCGTCGGATTTTTTGAGGACGCCTATAAGGACACGGTGGAGCGCCTCTCGGAGGCGGGGGTTGTGTGCTTCCACGGCTTCCAGTCCGACCCGCGGCCGTTTTATGCCATGAGTCACTGCGTTGTGCTGCCGAGCTACCACGAGGGCATGAGCAACGTCCTGCTCGAGGCGGCCGCATCCGGACGCGCCGTGATCACATCCGACATTCCCGGGTGCCGGGAGGCACTGCAAAACGGCGTCAGCGGTCTGCTCTGCAGGCCGCGGGACGCGCAGAGCCTGACGGAGCAGTTTGAGCGCTTCCTGCGGCTCGCGCCCGAGGAGCGCGCGGCCATGGGCGAGCAGGGCCGCCGCTTTGTCGAAAAGGAGTTTGACAAAAAAGCCGTGGTGCGGGCGACGCTGAATGCCCTGCTCCCGGCGCGCGAACCGGTGTAAGAATCGGCTGGCGGATAGCCGAGTCGGAGGATTCACAGAAAGGCAAATACATCTATGAAACTGAAAAATTTCTGGTGGCTCCTGATTTGGCTCTTCACGGCCGGAATTATCTTAGAACGCGCCTTCCCGAAGCAAAGGGAACGCATTCTCGGGAAGGATCGCGTCCGCTGGAAGATCCTCCCGGCCATCCTCCTCGTTCTGCCCTATATCATTTGGGCGGGCTTCCGCGGCGTCGGCTTCGGCGACACCTACGCCTATCAGCAAGCGTTTCTGAAAGCGCCGACCTCCTTCGGAGGGATCGGCGAATACTTGAGCCAATACTCTAAGGATCAGGGCTTCTATTTTTTCAACGCTCTGGTCAAAATCATCCTCTGCCAGTCTCCGGAAGTCTACTTTTTGCTTCTGGCGGCCATTCAGCTGCTCATCATCGCGTTCGTCTGCCGCCGTCTGAGCGTCGATTATTGGCTGAGCATTTTCCTGTTCGTGGCGTCGACGGACTATGTTTCGTGGATGTTCAACGGAATACGGCAGTTTACGGCGGCGGTCATCATCTTTGGCGCGACGGAGCTGATCATCCGAAAAAAGTATATCCCGAGCGTGCTGCTGATCCTCCTTGCCTCGACGATGCACCAATCGGCGCTCATTATGCTGCCGGTCATCTTCCTGATCCAAGGCAAGGCGTTCAACAAAAAGACCGTGATCTGCGTCCTGCTCAGCGTCACGGCGCTGGCCTTCATCGATCAGTTCACGGATTTCCTCAGCTCGGCGCTGGCCGACACGCAGTATAAAAACGTCGTCTCCGACTGGAAGTCCTTCAACGACGACGGCACGAATCCGCTGCGCGTTCTGGTCTATGCCATGCCGACGCTGATCGGCCTCTACGGCTACCGCAAGATCCGTGCGGCAGACGATCCGATCATCAACCTCGGCATCGGCGCGAGTCTGGTCTCCACCTGCCTCGGCATCATCTCCATGGCGACCTCCGGCATCTTCCTCGGCCGAATGCCAATCTACGTCAGCCTGTGGTCGAACCTGATCGTCCTGCCGTGGGAGATCAAGAGCGTTTTTTCCGAAAAAAGCGCCGTGTTTGTCAAAGCAGCGTGCGTGCTGCTGTACTGCGCGTTTTTCTATTACCAGATGCATTTTACATGGGCAATGATGTAAAGCAGTTTCCAAAGTGGAGGGATAGAGAAATATATGAACCAGCCAATTCGGGTTTTAAACGTACTAACGATTATGGATCGCGGCGGTGCAGAGACAATGGTGATGAACTATTACCGAAATATCGACCGCAGCAAAGTTCAGTTCGATTTTCTTGTTCACCGTGATCAACGTGGAGCGTACGATGACGAAATT
>URLT01000053.1 GCA_900548795.1 uncultured Eubacteriales bacterium | reverse complement strand
GGGTCGAGCCGCTCGAACTCGGCAAAGGGCGTGTTCTCCCAGACGCCGCAGCCGATCTCGCGCAGACGCCGGTCCTTGTGCAGCGGCAGCGCCTTCGGCCGGCAGAGCGCTCCTGCAGTCGTGCAGGTGCGCGTCAGGTCGCTGGCGTAGACCGCGTCGACCGGGATATCGCGGAAGCGCTCGGAAAGCGCCCGGATCTGGCGCAGGCCGTTCGGCGTGATCATGGAGTCGTACTGCCCCTGCAAACGGCGAAAAATATTCCCTTCGGCCTCCGCATGTCGGATCAGGTAAAGTTCTGTCATAGTATCGTCACAAGCTGTGCAATGTCCTTCTTCATTTTTTCTGCGGCGGCGACGGCGCGTGCACAGAAATCCCGCCCGTCGGAGCCGACGCTCTGCCATGCGCAGATGATGCTGCGCGAGGCCGTGATGACCGCGCCGTGGCCGAAGCGGTCGAATGCGCCCTGCACGTTCCGCGCCGTGCCGCCCTGCGCGCCGTAGCCGGGCACGAGGAAGAACAGGCGGTCGTATTTTTCGCGCAGAAGGCGAAGCGTCTGCGGATAGGTCGCGCCCACGACCGCGCCGATCTGGCTGTAGCCCGAGCGGCCGAACAGCCCGGAGCCCCAGCGCATGGCCAGATCGGCCATGGCCGCATAGAGCACGCGGTCGCCGGAGATCAGATCCTGCACCTCGCGCGAGGATTTGTTTGAGGTCTTGAGCAGCAGAAAGATGCTCTTGCCGTCATGCTCGCAGTAGGGCAGGAAGGGCTTCACGCCGTCGCTGCCGAGATAGCCGTTGACGGTCAGCGCGTCGCATTCGTAAAGCCGGTGCGCCGTCTCCCCGATGGGGACCGTGCCGAACATCGCCTGCGCGTAGATCTCGGCCACGTTGCCGACGTCGCCGCGCATCGAGTCGAGCAGGACGTAGTAGCCCTTTTTCTTGGCGTAGCGGCTGAGCGACTGCATCGCCGCAATGCCGTCGGCGCCCAGCGCCTCGAAGCACGCGCTTTGCAGCTTGACGGCCGGGACGACGCCCTCGAGCGCGTCGAGCAGCTCGGTGCAGAAGCGGGAATAGGCCGCCGCCGCGCCACGCGGCGTCTGGCCGTGCTCCTCGAAGGCATCGAGCACGATGTGCTTCGGCAGAATGGGAAGATAAGGATCCAGCCCGACCATGACCGGATTTTTCAAACTGCGGATTTTTTCTTGTAACATGTCGATCGACATACCGTTGGCCTCCTTTGTTCCGAATGGATGCGCGGTGCGGAGGGGCTGCGCTGCGGGGCAGGACACGCCGGCCGGGCAGAGCCCTCCTCTGCTTTTATTATATCATATTTTTACACCGGCGCAAGGGCAAAAAACTGCCGCGCAACGGGACAAAACCATGATTTTTCACCCATAGTCGGGCGAAATCTGCGCAAGCTACCGAACGGAAAGGAGGGGGAAGACAATGCAGGTCAAAGCCTTTTTGCTCACGCTCGGGGCGGGGATGCTCGGCGGCGCGGCCGTGACGATGCTGCTGCCGGAGCAATGCGCCGTGCGGCGCACCGCGCAGGAAGCGGTCGACTCGGCCAAGCAGGCCGTTTCGGACATGCTGCAATAGCACCCCGGCGCGGCGGGACCCCCGGCGGGAGGCGGCGCGCGCCGCGCAAGGCCGGGGGTCTTGCAGTTTTTGCCGAAAAACGCAAAAGAGGCAGGGAAAATGCGGGTTCTCCTTGACTTTTCGGGAAAACTGAAATATAGTATAAAAAGGGAAGATTGGGAACGTGCCGATTCCATAAATTTTGCATGAGGCGGCGCAGCGTGCGAAGCGCAAGCAAGCTCTGCTTCCAATTATGAGCGCGGCGCATCCGACCCGCATCAGAGGCTCTCCGAGGCTCTGAAAACAGTCTTCCCGAATATAGAAAAAAGAAAACAAGGAAGGCTCTGCGCGCAGTGAGCGCGGACGGGCCTTCCGAGACGGAGAATTGCTATGACGGTTGTGTTCAGCCTACTCATGCTCGTTGGCGGCCTTGCGTTTTTTCTTTACGGCATGAACGTGATGTCCGGCGGCCTCGGAAAGGTTGCCGGCGGCTCGCTGGAAAGTTCCCTGAAAAAGGTCTCGTCCAATCCCTTCTCGAGCACACTGCTCGGCGCGGGGATCACGATCGCGATCCAGTCGTCCTCGGCCATGACGGTCATGCTCGTGGGTCTGGTCAACTCCGGCCTGATGCAATTCCCGCAGACCGTGAATTTTATCATGGGTTCGAACCTCGGCACAACGGTGACCAACTGGATCCTGAGCCTCTCCGGCGTGGAGGGCGGCGGCGTGCTCGACCTGCTCAAGCCGGAAAATTTTGCCCCCGTGGTCGCCATGATCGGCGTCGTGTTCATCATCATGTCCAAGCGCACCCGGAGGCAGGATATCGGCAAGGTGCTCGTGGGCTTTGCCATTCTGATGTACGGCATGACCCTGATGGGCAGCTCCGTCGAGTCGCTCAAGGACTCCGAGGGCTTCCGCTCGCTGCTGACCGCGTTTGAAAATCCGTTCGTCGCGCTGATCGCCTCGACGGTCTTCACCGGCGTGATCCAAAGCTCCGCCGCAACGATCAGCATCGTGCAGAACCTCGCTCTGACCGGCCGCATCTCCTATACCATGGCCATTCCGTTGGTGCTCGGCGCGAACATCGGCACCTGCATGACCGCGCTGATCTCCTCCATCGGCGTGACGAAGGAGGCCAAAAAGGTCGCGGTCGTGCATGTGATGATCAAGATCGTCGGCACGGTCGTCTGCATGAGCCTGTTCTATGGCGCGTCGGCCATTTTCGACTTCGCCTTTATGGAAACGCCGGTGACAATGGTCGGCGTGGCGCTCATCCACACGATCTTCAACGTCGTCAACACCGGCATTCTCGCCCCGTTCCATAAGCAGCTCTGCGCGGTTGCCAACCTGATCGTGCGCCCGGCAAAGAAAAAGCAAGACAGCCTGTTCGTCTTCCTGGATGAACGCCTGCTCTCCACGCCGTCCATCGCCGTCAACGAGGCCAACACCATGACCAATAAGATGGCGCTTATGGCGCGCGAGACGATCCTGACCTCGCTGGAGCTGGTGCGCGATTATTCCGAGAAAAAGGCGGCGGATGTGCTCAATTTGGAGGACGAGCTGGATCATTACGAGGATCAGCTCGGCACCTTCTTAGTGCGGCTCTCGTCGCACTCCATGTCCGAGCGCGACTCGCGCGAGGTCTCGAAGATGCTGCACTCCATCGGCGACTTCGAGCGTCTGGGCGACCACGCGGTCAATCTGCTGCGCACGGCGCAGGAGATCCGCGAGAAGCACGTCGTTTTCTCCGAGCCGGCCGATGCGCAGCTCTATGAGCTGTGCGACGCGCTCAAGGAGATCCTGACGCTGACGGTCGACTCCTTCACGACCGGCAACTGCGAGATGGCGCGCCATGTCGAGCCGCTCGAGCAGGTCATCGACGTCATGACCTCCAACGCCAAGAGCGATCACGTTGATCGCCTGCAGCAGGGGAAATGCACGATCCGCTCCGGCTTTGTTTGGTCTGATCTGCTGACGAACTTTGAGCGCGTCGGCGACCACTGCTCCAACATCGCCGTTGCGCTCATTGAGACGAGCGCGGGCAGCTTCGGCACGCACCGCTACCTCAACTCGGTGAAAAAGGCCGGCAGCGGCGAATTTGCCGAGGATTACACCCACTACGCCGAAAAATACGGCATCCTCGATTCCTGACGCCGGAACCAATATGAGAGACGAAAACCCCGAACGCCCGACGGCTGATGCAGGCCGTCGGGCGTTCGGGGTTATTCGGTGCGGATGCTTTTGGCGTATTCCGAGGGGGAAACGCCGAAGTTATCCTTGAACTGCCGCGAAAAATGGTGGATCGTGGAATAATTGAGCGCAGCGGCGATCTGAGAAAAGTTCAGCCGCCCCTCGCGGATGAGGTTTTTGCTCTCCTCGAGCTTGACGCGGCGAATGTATTCGCCCGGAGAGATGTCCATCTGGCGGCGAAACAGCGCCGTCAGGTGCGAGGTGCTGACCCCGGTCTCCTGCGCGACGGTCTCGACGCTCATTTTTTCGTAGACGTGGGTGGCGATGTATTGCAGGGTGCGGCTGACGATGAGGTTTTCGTTGCGCTGGGCGACGGGCGTTTTGAGCTTCTTTTTGCGGCGGCCGTTGTCGCGCAGCAGGCAGAGCAGCAGCAGGCGGAGCTGGCAGCGGATCATGTCTCCGCTGAGCGGGTCGTTGATCTCCAGCTCACGCAGCAGCGCCCGCAGAAAATCCGCCTCGCGCGTGCTCAGCTCGAAGACGCGGTCGGCCAGCCGCAGCTCCAGATCGGCGCACAGGTCGAAGGCAATGGTCAAAAACCGCGCCGTGACGTCCAGATCGGTGTACTGCATGTGGAACTGATTCGGCGCGAAGAGCATAAGCTGCCCCTGATGCAGCTCGTAGCCGTTGCCCTCAACGACGCAATGCAGATGCCCGCGGTCGACGTAGGTCAGCTCGTACATCGGATGCGTCTCGCCCTTGAACAAAAAGCCGCTTTCCTCCTCGCGGTAAAACAGCGTGTAGACCTCGCCGAGCTTTACGCGGTCGGTCAGGCGCAGGTCGCCCGTGTCCTGAAACGGCTCGCTGTCGAGCAAGGCGGCGCCCTCCGGGAGCGCCAGACGCACGGCGCAGTGCTCCTGATAGGGGAAGATGGCAAACTCCACGCCCGGCAGAAGGCAGACCGGCTTGTCCAGATAGAAGCAGTGACGCTCCTGCGGCGTGCGCACGGCCAGCACCGTCATGCCGGATTCAAAGTCGAGAAAGACCGACTGCGCGCAGCGCTGGTAGACGGCGCTCCCGGCGGAGCAGGAGCGCACGAAGACGCGCCAGCCGTCGTCCTGCGGGAAGCCGCGGCCGGGCTGACTGTCGCGCAGGATCCGCCCGAAGGGCGCAAAGGCCTGCTTGTTCAGGTTTTCGATCATGTGGGCTGCCTCCTGTGCGGTCGCCTGTGCCGGGCGCGGCGCAGGCGGTTTCTTTGAAAACGGGGTCAGTCGAACAGACGCTCCGGGTAAAGCCCGGCGGCGTGCTTCGCGGCCAGCGCCTCGCGCACGGACGAAAGATCCTCGCGGTAGGTCACGCCGTACCAGCGCTCGTCGGTGTGCAGCATCTGCACGCTCGCCAGCCCCTCGTGAATGGCTGCGTCGGCCACGGTCGGAAGGAAGAACTCGCTCTTGAGCGGGTCGGGCATCGTGCGCAAAAAGACCGGGAAGCGCGCCTCAAGCTCCCTCGGCAGCAGCGCGCTGAAGCCCCAGCAGTTCATCGAGACGACGGTGTCGCCCGAGAGGGGCTGCCATGATTTGCCGTCGAGCGTGAATTCCGCGTCGTCGCCGCGCTTTTCGATGTGGGTGCGCTCGGTGATCCCGGCGAGGAAGCCGTCCTGCACGTCGCATACGCCGCGCGCGACATAGCCGCTGTCGGTCATGGCGTTGCGCAGCCGGTAGCCGACCATGCAGAACTCGTGCTCCGTGCGCGGCTGCTTCCAGAAATCGGCCAGCGCCGTGAAGGCGCCGCGGCCGTAGAAATCGTCGGCGTTGATGACGGCGAACGGACCGGTCAGCTCGTTTTTGGCGCAGAGCACGGCGTGGCCGGTGCCCCACGGCTTTGCGCGCCCCTCCGGCACGGAGAAGCCCTGCGGCAGGGCGTCCGTCTCCTGATAGACGTAGGCCGTGTCGATATGCCGCTCGACGCGGCGGGTCATGGCGCGGAAATCCGCGTCGATGGCGTGCTTGATGATGAAAACGACCTTGCCGAAGCCGGCGGTCATCGCGTCATAGATGGAATAGTGCAGCAGGCTGTTGCCTTCGTCGTCGACGGGCGTCATCTGCTTCAGTCCGCCGAAGCGGCTGCCCATTCCGGCCGCCATGACGACAAGCGTAGGTTTTTCCATGGTCTCTCTTCTTTCTTATGTATCGTTTTGGTGAGATATTTGCCAGTATAGCACAGATTTGTTGCTTTCGCAACCGTTTTTGCCGTTTTCGACGATTTTATTCCGCCGGCTCGGCGCTGATTGCCGAGATCTCGAAGGCGGTGCGCTGCTCCGTGCGGTCGGGCAGCCGCTTGAGATAGTCCCGGCTCTGCATTCGGCCGGTCAGCAGCAGCGTCGTGCCGACGGGATAGCCCCGTCCCGCCTGCGCGGTCTGCCCCCAGAGAATGCAGGGCAGATAATCCGAGCGGCGGTAGGCGCGGTTGACCGCCAGCATCACGTCGCAGATCTCGCGCCCGAGCGGCGTGCGCCGATAGACCGGCGGGCGGCAGATCGTGCCCAGCAGCGTCACGCGGTTCTCCGGCGGCTCGTCCGTGAGCGCCATGCGCTCGGCAAGAACGGAGATCACCAGCCGACGCTCGTTCGGCCGCCGGTTGTTGAACGAGCGGAGCTGCCCCGTGACGCGCATGGCCGCGCCGTCGTCCAGCTCCGTTTGCTCGAGCAGCGCCTCCGGCGCAAGGATCGGCAGACGGTCGACCGCCCCGGACAGGCGCGTGACCTCCAGCCAAAAGGAATAGAAGCGACGGCCGTGATTGCTGTGGGAATATTGCGGCGCGCCGACCGGACAGCCCACCAGTGTGATTTGATTTGCGGATTGCTCCATTTCTCCACCCCGTTTTTCAGTATCGTTGCAACAGCATATTCGCGCGTGCCGGGAAATATGAACGCATAGACGGACGCGGGCGGGGCATGACTAATACTGCTTTCTGAGGGAAACAGCTTACCAATGGAGAGGTGGCCGAGGTATGAAAAAGCGGCTCGCGCCCGCGCTGACCGGCGCGGCGGCAGGACTGGTCAACGGATTTTTCGGCGCGGGAGGCGGCATGGTCGTTTTGCCGCTGCTCGAGCGCACGACGGAGCTGGACGCGCAAAGGCGCTTTGCGACCTCGGTGACGGTCATGCTGCCGCTTTCGGCCGTTTCGGCGGGCGTGTATCTTCTGCGCGGCGGCTCGTTCGCGGCCGAGGCCGTGCCGTATCTGGTCGGCGGCGCAGCGGGTGGGCTTCTTGCCGGACTGGTGCTCAAGCGGCTGCCCACCAAGCTGCTGCGTCTCGTATTCGCGCTCTTTCTCGTCTGGGGCGGTCTGCGCCTGCTGCTGCGATGAGCTGGTGGAACGCCTTGGTCGGGCTGGCTTGCGGCGCCCTCTCCGGCATCGGCGTCGGCGGCGGAACGCTGCTTATGGTCTGGCTGACGGCCGTCGGAGAGGTCGCGCAGGCCGAGGCGCAGGGCATCAATCTGCTCTATTTTCTGCCGACGGCGCTTTGCGCGGTGCTGCTGCACGCGAAAAACCGGCTCGTCGACTGGAAGACAGCCATTCCGGCTGCGCTGACCGGCTGCGTGACCGCCGCGGGTGGCGCGCTGCTGGCAACGTGGCTCGACGGCAGCCTGCTGCGCAAATGCTTCGGCGGCTTTCTGCTCCTCGTCGCGGCAAACGAGCTGTTTTTTAAGAAAAAGAGCGGAAAAAAGTCTGCCGGATGAATCAGAGGTTCCCTAGGGACCCTCTGATTCAGTATGAGAACGCGCCGCAGACCCTGCCGGAGCGACCCCGGAGGCGTGCGCGGAAGCCGCCCGGCGAAGCGAAAAAGCGACCGCTGCGGCATTTGCAGCGGTCGCTTTTGCAATTCATAGTCAGCAATAAAAATCGCGGATCTTTTTGGCTCTGCTCGGGTGGCGGAGCTTGCGGATGGCCTTGTTCTCGATCTGGCGGATGCGCTCACGTGTGACGCCAAAGATCTGGCCGACCTCCTCAAGCGTGTGGGTCTTCCCGTCGTACATGCCGAAGCGCAGGCGCAGGACATCTGCCTCGCGCTCGGTCAGCGTGTTGAGGATCTCGCTGAGCGCCTCGGAGAGCAGGGCGTTGCTGGTCGCGTCGGCCGGACCGGGGGTGTTGTCGTCCTCAACAAAGGAGCCGATCGTCGTGTCCTCCTCGTCGCCGACCGGCGTGTCGAGCGACAGCGTGTCGGCAGCGGTGCGGTTGGCCTCGATGATCTTCTCAATCGGCAGGTTCAGCTCGTCGGCGATCTCCTCGAGCGTCGGCTCTCTGCCCAGCTCCTGCACCAGCTTGCGGTTGCAGCGGGTGGCCTTGTTGATGACCTCTACCATATGCACCGGAACGCGGATCGTCCGCGCTTGGTCGGCAATGGCGCGGGTGATCGCCTGCCGGATCCACCAGGTCGCATATGTAGAGAATTTGTTTCCCTTTGTATAGTCAAACTTGTCGACTGCGCGGATCAGACCGGTGTTCCCCTCTTGGATGAGGTCGAGAATGTGCAGACCGCGGCCGGAATACTTCTTCGCGATGGAGACGACCAGACGCAGGTTGGCCTCGGTGAGCTTATTCTTCGCCTGCTGGTCGCCCTCGGAGACACGCTGCGCCAGCTCCTGCTCCTCCTCCGGGGAGAGCAGCGGGATCTGGCCGATCTCCTTCAGGTACATCCGAACCGGGTCGTCCAGATTGTATTCCGCGGCCAGCTCCACCGGGTCGACCAGCGGCTCCTCCTCGACCTCGGCAATGGCGGCGCTGTCCACGTCCTCGAGCAGCTCGGGAATGGCGCTTTCGCCGTCCGCCTCGCCGCTGACGACTTGGATGCCGATGGAATCGAAGGTGTCATAGACCCGCTCGATCTTGTCGACCGAGAGATCCAGCTTTTCCAGCGCGGCCATCAGCTCGGCGTTGGTGATCATGCCTTCGCGGCGCCCCTTGTCGATCAGAGCCGTGAGCGAGGCCATCAGGTCGTCGCTGCTTTTTTCGTGTTTATTTAAGGTAGCCATAGAGCACTTCCTTGTAACTTTTCATTATGAGCGCATTCGACTTATTATAGCGTGAATTATCGGCCAATGCAAGGGCTTCAGCGAAAAAATTTGGAGAAAATGATCGCAATTTGTCTCGTATTTGCCCCGAGGCGTCGATTTTTTCCGTTTCTTCCATCATACCCGCCGCATACGCCGCTTATACGCTTGCAAATTTCGAGCGGCGGGAATATAATAGGGGCAGACAAAAGAGAGGAGGCGAGCGCCATGTATCAACCGCTTGCCGACGAGCTGCGCCCGAGGACGCTCGAGGACGTGGTCGGGCAGGAGGAGATCCTCGGGACGGGAACCGTTCTGCGCCGCATGATCGAATCCGGCAAGGTTCCGAACCTGATTTTTTACGGCCCGAGCGGCACAGGCAAGACGACCGTCGCCAACATCATTGCCGAGGCGACCAAGCGCAAGCTGTGCAAGCTCAACGCCACGACGGCCTCCACTGCCGACATCCGCGAGATCGTCGCCCAGCTTGACACGCTGCTCGCGCCGAACGGCGTGCTGCTCTATCTCGACGAGATCCAGTCCTTTAACAAAAAACAGCAGCAGTCTCTGCTCGAGCACATCGAAAACGGCAAGATCACGCTCATCGCGTCCACGACGGAGAATCCGTATTTTTATGTATTCAACGCGATCCTCAGCCGCAGCACGATCTTTGAGTTCAAGCCGCTGACGCCCGAGGACGTGCTCAAGGCGGTGCGCCGCGCGGTGCGTTATGCCGCCGAAAAGGCCGGCGTGACGGCCGAGGCCGAGCCGGGGGCGCTGGAGCACATTGCCTCGGCCTGCGGCGGCGACGTGCGCAAGGCCATCAACGCCGTCGAGGCGCTCTTTCTGGCGGCGCGCCCGGGCGACACGACTCTGCGGCTGACCTGCGCCGACGCCGTGGCCGTGACCCAGCGCTCGTCCATGCGCTATGACCGCGACGGCGACAACCATTTCGACTGCCTCTCGGCGCTGATGAAATCCATCCGCGGCTCCGACCCGGACGCCGCGATCCACTATCTGGCGCGTTTTCTGGAGGTCGGCGAGCTGCCGGCCTGCTGCCGAAGGATCCTGTGCTCGGCGTGCGAGGACATCGGCCTTGCCTATCCGCAGGCGATCCCGATCGTCAAGGCGTGCGTCGATGCGGCGCTCCAGCTCGGTATGCCCGAGGCGCGGCTGCCGCTGGCCGACGCGGTGATCCTCCTTGCCACGTGCCCGAAGTCGAACTCCGGCTATTTGGCGATCGACGCGGCGCTGCGCGACGTGCGCCGGGGCAAGGTCGGCCCCTTCCCGCGCGAGCTGCAAAACGTCCACGCCGATTCCGCCGGGCAGGAGCGCGAGCAGGGCTATCTCTATCCGCACGATTTCCCGCATCACTGGGTCAAGCAGCAGTATCTGCCGGATAATCTGCTCGGAACGACCTACTACCGCTACGGCGAGAACAAGCTTGAGCAGGCTGCGAAGCACTATTGGGACGAGATCAAGGGGTGAGGGCAATGGACATTCGACTCAACGATATTTTGACCATGAAAAAGGCGCATCCGTGCGGCTCGAAAACATGGCGGGTGCTGCGCACCGGCGCGGATTTCCGCCTGAAGTGCCTCGGCTGCGGGCATGAGCTGATGCTTCCGAGAAGCAAGGCGGAGAAAAACATCCGCGCCGTCGAGCGGCCGGGAGAATAAGGGAAGCTCTGATTCAATCGCAAGAGCGGTCAGCGAGGGATCTTGGGAACCTCTGATTAAATCGCAAGAGCGGTCAGCGAGGGGTTTTGTTTCCAAATTGAGGTTTGGAAATCGCAGGAATACTTTGTGTATTTCAAGATTTTCAAACCAATAAGTTGGGGCAAAAGACCCGCTGAACGCCGCAGCCTATTTATTCAGAGGTTCCCTTGTTTCAAACCGACAAGTTGGGGCAAAAGACCCGCTGGGCGCCGCAGCCGATTGATTCGGAGGTTCCTAAAAATCCTTCGACGCGGTGCGGGGCATCCGGCGCGATTACCGCGAAAAAATCCGCGTGATTTCCTCGGAATGCACCGAATCGGCGCAAAAAAGCAACAAACAGGCCGCGATCGCCCTCGGCGATTGCGACCTGTTTTTTCGTCCGGAGGCGGTATGCTTTGTCCATCAGTCTGTTGGGGGTGGTCGTCTGATCGTCTATCTGGACGCCGTGTTCGTTCTGAATCTTGCCGTGAACGGTCTGCTCCTGCGCGCGACGGCTCGGCTCGGCGGCGCGGCGCTGCGGATGCGGCGGCTGCTCCCGGCGGCCGCACTGGGGGCGGCCTATGCCGTCGCGGTCTTTCTGCCGCACTGCGGCTGGCTGACGGCCGTCCCGTGCAGGCTCGCCGTCGCCGGGGGAATGCTTGCCGCCGGCTTTGGCGTGAGGCGCTCGACGCTGCGCCTCGCGGCGGTCTTTGCGGCGCTGTCGCTCTCGCTCTGCGGCGCGGTCTACGGCGTCATGCTTCTGCGCGGGGAAAGCCCGCGGGCGTTTCGCAGCAGCCTGCTTTACCCCGTCTCGTTCGCCACGCTCCTGCTCACGGCCGTCGCCGTCGGCGCCGCGTCGCGGCTGCTGCTTCCGAGGCTGACTCATGCGGCAGACAGCGTCGTGCCGCTCACGCTGCGGCTCAACGGCCGCACGGCAGAGCTGTCGGCGCTGCGCGACACCGGAAACACGCTGCGCGACCCGCTCAGCGGCGAGCCGGTGCTCGTGGCGGAGTGGACGGCCGCACGGCGGCTGCTGCCTGACTGCGGGCTGAAGCAGGCCGATTTTGAGGACCCGGCGGCGCTGGCCGTGCGCCTGCGGACATATGCGCCCAGACTGATCCCGTTCCGCGCCGTTGGCACGCGCGAGGGGCTGCTGCTGGCGCTTCGCTGCCGGATCCGGATGCCGGACGGCCGGACGCGGAAGGCTCTGGCCGCCTTTTCCGCCGTCCCGCTCAGCGACGGCGGCGCCTATGATGCATTGATTGGAGGAAATGTGGATGTGGAAGCAACTGTATGACTGGCTTTTTGCGCTTCTGAGACGACCGACGAAGGTTTTTTATATCTGCGGAAGCGACATTCTCCCGCCGCCGCTGCCGACGGAGGAGGAGCGCGCGCTGCTCGAGCGCGCCGAGGCCGGGGAGGAGCAGGCACGTCAGCGCCTGATCGAGCGAAACCTGCGGCTGGTCGTGTTCATCTCGCGCCGATTCGAGAACACCGGGATCTGTCTGGAGGATCTGATCTCCATTGGAACGATCGGCCTGATCAAGGGGATCTCGACCTTTCGATCCGACCGGAACATCAAGCTCGCGACTTATTGCTCGCGCTGCATCGAAAACGAGATCCTGATGCACATCCGCAAAACTGCGGGGCAGAAGACGGAGATCTCGCTCGACGAGCCGATCAACACCGACTGGGACGGCAACGAGCTGCTGCTTTCGGACATTCTCGGCACAGACGAGGACGTTGTGATGCGGCCCATGGAGGAGGACGCGGAGCGCCGGCTCCTGCGCGAGGCGCTCGCGCGCCTGCCGGAGCGGGAGCAGCGCATCATCGCGCTGCGCTTCGGGCTGTCCGGCCAGCAGGAGCGCACGCAGAAGGAGGTCGCAGACAGCATGGGCATCTCGCAGTCGTACATTTCGAGGCTCGAAAAGCGCATCATGCAGCGCCTGCGCAGAGAGATCCTGCGTCAGGTGTCATAATTTGCGCTTCGGTCGGATAATTTACGGAGATTTTGAAACATTGCGAGGAAAATCAAAGAAATCCGAAAAAAATCCAAAAAAAGCGCTTGACAACTCGGCGGACAGGTGATATTATATACGAGCTGTCCGCGAGAACAGCGACACCAAAGCGAAAGCGAACGGTGGATGTACCTTGTAAATTAAACAACGAGAAACATGAACAAACACCTTGAGCAATTGA
>URLT01000052.1 GCA_900548795.1 uncultured Eubacteriales bacterium | reverse complement strand
TGATGTCAAACCAGGAGCTGGTGTAGAGAACGTCCATGGTGACGTCGGGGCAGACGGACTGGATGCCAAGGAAGAACGCGGTGTAGCCGGAGATGACCTCTGCATAAGCATAGGCGCCGACGTAGCCGACCTTGACCTTGCCGTCCTTCATGTTCTTGTCGGTGAGCTTGCCCTCTTCCTTGAGCTGGTTGATCTTCAGACCGGCGACGACGCCAGCGGCGTAGCGGGCTTCATAGATCTTCGTGAATGCGTTGTGGAAGTTGGCAAGGCCGGACTTCTTCGCGGTGTCGCCGGTCATGGCGACGATCTCCACCTTGGGATTCTGCTCAGCCGCGGTCTTTGCATAGTCCTGATGGCCATAGGAGTTCGTGAAGACGAGCGTGCAGCCCTGGTCGATGCAGTCCTCAATTGCGGTCTTGCAGGTCTCATCCTCGGGAATTGCATACTTCCAGACGACGTTGTCCGTGTCGGACAGGCCGAGGTTCTTGCAGGCTTCTTTAATGCCGTTGATGTGCGCAAGGGTATAGCCTTCGTTTTCGTCGCCGACGAGCACGACGCCGACTTTGACGTCCTTCTTTTCGCCGCCGTCGTCGGACGTTTTCTCGCCGCAGCCGGCAAACACGCAGACGATCATTGCAAGAGCCAGAATCAGTGCCAAGATCTTTTTCATTTTCGTTCCTCCTAATTAAATTTTTAATAGTTTCGTGCGGACACCCCGCCCGTACAACAACATAATACACAAAAATTTTGAAATTTACAATCCCTTTTTAGAAAAAAAGCCCTGCAAAAATAATTTTTGTCAGTATCTCATAAATTTTTAGCTTCAAAAATGAACAATGTGACGAAAAATCGAATGCCCCGCAGACGCCGCCTCCGGGCGGCGCAAGACCGGCCGTTTGCGGCACATCACGCGGCTTTTTCGACCGAAAAAATAAAGGCAGCGCCGCGCAATTGCGTCGGCGCTGCCTGCCGAATCGTGCGGTGCTGCCAAAAAATAACCGGAATGGCCTTGCATTCCGGACATAATGATTATGTTAGGCTTTGATTCTCGGGAATCTCTATCAGTATATCCCATTTTGAGCCGAAAAGCAATGCGCCGATTCACCAGTTTTTTTCGGATTTTCCGCCGATTATTCGGCTCTGCGCGCGAAAAAAGGCACTTCCCTGATGCGCGCTCCGGCGGTATAATATCAGAAGAAAACGATCCGCGCGGAAGGAGCAATCGCATCATGAAAATCGGATTTGATAACGAGAAATATCTGAGGCTGCAGGCCGAGCAGATCCGCCGCCGCCGCGAGCAGTTCGGCGGCAAGCTCTATCTGGAGTTCGGCGGCAAGCTGTTCGACGACTATCACGCCGCGCGTGTGCTGCCCGGCTTTCAGCCCGACAGCAAGCTGCGTATGCTGGAGACCATGAAGGACGAGGTCGAGCTGATCATCGCCATTCGTGCCGCCGACATCGGAGCAAGCAAGCTCCGCGGCGATCTCGGCATCAGCTACGACGACGAGGTGCTGCGGCTGACGGACGTGTTCCGCGAGCTGGGCTTTTTCGTCGGCTCCGTCGTTGTGACGCAGTATGCAGGGCAGCCGGCCGCCGACGCCTTTCTCGCGCGGCTGACGGCGCTCGGCGTGAAATGCTACCGCCACTATCCCATCGCGGGCTACCCCTCCAACCCGGCGCACATCGTCTCGGAGGACGGCCTTGGGCGCAACGACTATATCGAAACGAGCCGCCCCATCGCGGTCGTTACCGCGCCCGGCCCGGGCAGCGGAAAAATGGCCACCTGTCTGAGCCAGCTCTACCACGAGCACCGGCGCGGCATCCGCGCGGGCTACGCCAAGTATGAGACCTTCCCGGTCTGGAACCTCCCGCTGAAGCACCCCGTCAATCTGGCCTACGAGGCGGCCACGGCCGACCTCGCCGACGTCAACATGATCGACCCCTTCCATCTGGAGGCCTACGGTCAAACGAGCGTCAATTATAACCGGGACGTCGAAATTTTCCCGGTGGTCAACGCGATCTTCGAGCGCATTCAGGGCGTCTCGCCCTACCGTTCTCCGACGGATATGGGCGTGAATATGGCGGGCTTCGCCATTTCAGACGACGCGGTCTGCCGCGAGGCCTCGCGCATGGAGATCCTCCGGCGCTATTACGCCGGTCTGGTCGACCGCGCCAAGGGCACCTGCGGCAGCGAGGTCGTGCGCAAGCTGGAGCTGGTCATGCAGCAGGCGCAGGTGACCCCGGCGCTGTGCCCCGCCGTGCAGGCCGCGCTGGACAAGGCCGCCGAGACCGGCGCGCCCGCCGGAGCGATGCGGCTGCCCGACGGCCGTCTGGTCACGGGCAAGACCAGCTCCCTGCTCGGCCCCTCGGCCGCCATGCTGCTCAACGCCGTGAAGCTTCTGGCCGGGATCGACAGCGATCTGAACCTTCTGCCGCCGTCGATCATCTCGCCCATCAGCGACATGAAGACCCGCCACCTCGGGCACCGCAACCCCCGGCTGCATTCCGACGAGGTGCTCATTGCCCTGTCGATCTCCGCCGTGACCAATCCGCTGGCCGAGCGCGTGCTGGCGCAGCTCGACGCGCTGCGCGGCAGCGAGGCGCATTTCTCCGTGATCCTCTCTGAGGAGGACGCGAACCTCTACCGCCGGCTGGGCATCCACGTGAGCTGCGAGCCGAGGTACGAGATCCCACGGCTCTATCATAAATAATCACCCGCCGCTGCGATGCTCCCTTTATGAAAGACAGTGAACCATGATCGCTGTCATCATAAAGGGAGCATTGCTTTTTGTCTTGTGGGCATTTTTCTTATGGGAACGGAGGGCTTCGGAGGCTTCAAGCGGCGGAAAAGATCCGGCGAAGCGCGTCGACGCAATTGTGCGGCGTTGCCTTATACTAGGGAACCTCTGATTCAATCGCAAGAGCGGTCAGCGAGGGATTTTTTTCCAAATTGAGGTTTGGAAATCGCAGGAATCCTTTGTGTATTTCAAGATTTTCAAACCGACAAGTTGGGGCAAAAGATCCGCTGAGCGCCGCAGCCGATTGATCCAGAGGTTCCTGTAGGAATCTGCGATTTTGAAACTCCGAAAAACGGCCTTTGGGGCAGCGAAAAAGCCCGATAAGATCGGGCTTTTTGCGGGGTACATCTTTTTCGTACCCTCTTGATGGTGCGGGCATGGGGACTCGAACCCCAACGCATTGCTGCACGAGAACCTAAATCTCGCATGTCTGCCAATTTCATCATGCCCGCAGATCGGCGAAGGGGCGTTCTTCTCCCCTTCGCCGGTTATTATTTTATCATCCCGGCCGGCGGCTGTCAAGCGCCGCGCGGGTTTTTGCGCGGCATCAGGGCGCGCCGTGCTTCAGGTTGAATTTCAGGCCGACCATGGCCAGCTCGCGGTTATAGGCCTCGACGACCTCCGGATTGATCTGCTCAAGCCGCTCGTGCTGCTGAGCAATGTGATCCCGGCGGCGGAAGACCGCGTCGAACCAGCGCGCCACCCACAGCACAGGCAGCAGCACCGGCACGCGCTCGAGCACCGGGTAGCGCTTTTTCATGCTCGCATAGGGCAGGAACACGAGCCGCCGCAGCGACCGGATCCGCGCCGAGCGAACGTTCTCGGCACGGGCGCTCTGTCGCGCCGCGTTGGCGGCGTTGAGCTGCTCGCGGATGCCGTAGGAGCCGCTGCCGAGAATGCGCCGGGTGATGTGCTCGGTGCAGGGCGTTTCCGGCCGGCGGTCGAACCAGACGCCGAGCGTCGCGGTGATGTTCCGGTGAAATTCGTCAAGCTGCAGTCTGCGCAGCTTGGCCTCCAGCGCGGCGCGGTTCAGCTCCGGGTGCTTGCGCAGGTAGACCCAGAGGTCGAGCATATGGCGCAGGCCGATCCCGCCGTCGCGGTAGTGCTTGGCCAGATGCGTGAGCAGATACACATACTCGTCCTCCGGACGCAGGGCATACTCGCAGCCCGCGACGCGCACGGCCTTTTTCCACGGGGACTGAAAGAAGGCGTAGTAATCGTCGTTGTACGACGGGATCAGCCGCCGGTGCAGCTCGATGAGCATGCCCTCGCGGTCATGCCAAACCAGCTCGTGGTCGGTCTGCTCGCCCTCGAGAAAGCCGTTTTCGAGCAGCAGCTCCCGCAGGCGCGGGTACTGCTCCTCGCGGATGAGCACGTCGATGTCGCTCATGAGCCGCAGCTCCGAGGCCGGGTAGAGCGGCTTGAGCGCCGAGCCCTTGAGCGGCATAAAATCCAGCCCGTTTTCCGACAGGAGCGTTCTCAGACGCTGCGCGCAGAAGAGCTGCTTCTGGTCGAAGCACACGGCTCGCATGGCCTCCTCGGCGATCGGCCGAAGCGAGTCCTCCGGCGCGCCGCACCTGCTCAGGCCGACATAGAGCAGGGGCGCGATCTGATGGGTTTTTGCCAAACGGCGCAGCGCCGGATAGTCGACCGGCGGCACGAGCGTGCCCGGGCGGTCGGTCAGCGCCGCCAGAAGCGCCGCAAACAGATTGTGATATTCGCTACTGCACATGCTTTCCTCCGAAAAGACTCCGCCAAACACGGGTTTTGAGGGTAATCAGGTTTTTGCGATAGAGCAGGAACTGCACGCTCAGGCTCACCGCCGCGCACACGGCGCTCACGAGCACCGCCTGCACCAGCCACGAGCCGACCGTCCCGCGGAACAGGCGGAGCTGCGAGGCCAGCGCGATGCTGACGGCAGCCGTCAGCGCGTCCGTGGCAAACAGCTTCAAAAAGTGTGTTTTTTTCAAAAAGACAATGTTCCGCGAGAAGTAGAACATCTCATAAACGACGAAAAACGCCGTTGCCGCGACGGTGCCGAAGGCCACGCCGACCAGCCCGTAGCGAAACACGCAAACAACGGACAGCGCCAGATTCGCCACCGCCTCGATCATGGAGGCGGTCTGCGTCTGCCGGTAGTGCCCGGCCGCGCGGATGAGCACATAGCCGCAGTTGCGGATGCTGCTGAGGAAATACGCCAGACAGATCAGCGCGGCAAAGGTCGGCGCCACATAGTCCGCATCCGTGATCTGCGCGGTGTAGACCTTGACGAAGGGCACGAGCAGCAGGCCGGTGACGGTGAAGAGCAGCGTGGCGGCCGTGTGCACACACCAGTCATACAGCGCATAAAACCGGCGCAGCGCCTGCTGCTCGCGGTTGGCCAGCATGTTGCCCAGCAGCGCCTGAACGCCCGTCGTCGCGGCCGTGATGAGCTGCTTGATGCAGTTGGTCGCGAGGGTGTAGACCGCGTAGATCGAGACGTTTTTGAGCGTGGAGAGCACCGTCAAGACCATCACGTCGGTGTTCTCATAGATCATATAGGCGATGTGCTGGATGATCCCGCTCGATTTCTGCGGCACGACCGAACGGTCGACGGTCACGGTCAAATCAAGCTCATAGTGTTTTTTTACGTAAAGGTACAGGAGCAGCGGCCGCAGCAGATAGATCAGCGAGGTCGTCAGCTTCACGAGCTGGATGGGCGCGCCGCCGAGCATGAGCAGCACGCTGACGACCGTGTTGGCCAGCAGCGTCGAGCCGTTGATGATGAGCTGCACGCTCGACTTCTGGTCGGAGTTCAGCAGGAGCTGATAGGTAATGCCGATAAAATACTGCCCGAGCTGAGAGATGCCCATGGCTGCGATCAGCGCGGCGGTGAACCAATAGTCAAAGCTGCGGTTGATGAGCGTCGGATAGACGCACAGCAGGACGAGGATATACCCCGTTAGGATGAAGCCGACGATCCGGAAAAAGCGCTTGGAGTAGACGAACACCTTGCTCACGCGCACGGTGTCGTGCTCCGCCAGCGGCCGGTAGTAGGCCGAGGAGACGACCGCGCTGATGCCGAGATCGCAGATGTTGATGAAGGACAAAAACTGCGTGATCGAGCTGATGAGGCCGTTGACCTCCGAGCCGTAAAAATAGAGGAAGCAGCGCGGAAGCACCAGTCCGGTCCCGATGAGCACGACCTGATAAACCAGCGCCAGACCGGAATTCCATTTGAGCCTTCTATATCTTGCGTTCATTCGGCGCCTCTTTTCTCCGGTTTTCCGCCGCATAGCGGCAGGCCAGCCCCAGCGTGAGGATCACGAGCAGGTTGTTGACCGTCGACTCGGTCAGACCGTTGACCAGCAGCACGCACAGGGCAACAAAAACCATGCGCTGCTTGAGATCGTCCATGTTCAGATGCTTCACGGTGTAGAACAGCAGCGTTCCATAGAGCAGCAGCCCGATCACGCCGCCCTCGAGCAGGATCTCCAGCACGAAATTGTGCGCCTCGTAGCTCACACGGTAGAGGCCGTCGACGTTGATAAAGGGAATGCGCACGCCGCGCCCGACGCCGAAGAGCCAGTATTTCCCGACATAGAGCTTCACGGTCTTCCAAATGGCCGTGCGGGAGGTCAGCGTGCTGTCCTTGCCGAGCAGCTCGGTGAGCCATTCCCAAAAGCGCGTTTGGATGAAATCCTCGGCGAAAAAGATAAAGACAATGTAAAATATTGCGATGACGGTCAGATAGACCCACTTGGGGGGCTTGAATTTCGCGGCCAGCGCCGTCGCTACCGTCGCGGCCACCGTGACCACCATGCCCGTGCCGCTTGCCCCGAGAAGCACGGTCAGCAGGCAGAGCGCCAGCCAGACATACGTGCTCCGGCGCGGCTTGCCGGAGCGCTCGAGCGCATGGAGCAGGATCAAAAACGCGCCGGGGATCAGAACAACGCCGAAGGAGTTTTTGCCGCCGATGAAATACAGCTCGTCGCCGCTGTCCGGCCGCAGGAGCAGACCGGGAAGATTCAGCAGCACCAGCACGACGATCAGCACGGCCAGCGCCCGGATCATCTGCTCATAGAACGAGGTCTGCAGCAGCAGGAACAGGAACGTCATGCTCAGCACCGTCGTGGCGATGCCGAAGCTGAGGCCCCAGCGCAGCGTGGTCGCAAGCAGCAGCTCGAGCTGAAAGGCGACAAACAGGCCGCTGTAGAGATCGACCCGGATCTCCCGCGCCGAATAGACCACGAGCGTGCCGGAGAGCAGCATGGCAAAGATCTGCCACGCCTGATACGCCTTCGGGTCGATGGAATTCCGCAGAGCATAAACGCTCAGGAAGGGCAGGATCAGCACGATCCAGATCGGCAGCAGCGCCCATTGGTTCCTTTGATTGATGCGCTCCACCGTCTTATCTCCCCCGCAGCCGCTTCAACGCCGTTTTCAGCGCGAAAACGGCGATCCCGGCGTCATAATATAGTCCCCGCACGCCCAGCAGCTTGGCCTCGTCTCTGCGGCGAAGCCCCTTGGGCTTCGCGACCGAGTGGAATTCGCCGCATTTGTGCAGCGCCCAGATGCCGCTGTGCGCCTCGACATAGACCCGGCAGCAGGCGGTATAGCCCCGGAAATTTTTGCGATAGGTCTCCGCGTTGGTGTTTTTGGTCAGGCCGTCGGCAAGATAATCGCATTGATAAATGACCTCGTTGTACCAGCGCAAGCGGTAGCCCTCGCAGGCGATGCGATCCCAGACGACCGACTCGCGGATGAAATTCTCGCCCTCAAACTCCGGAAATGGGTACCGCCGCATCAGCTCCGTGCGATAGACATCCGCCTTGTCGCCCAGCAGGCCGAAGCGCCAGCGCTCGGCGTTGCTCGCCTCCACATAGGGCGCACGCAGCGCGCCGCCGACCGGCTTTCCCTGCGTCTGCTTCAGCCCGGCCACGCCGGCAAGATCGTCGCGCCCGGCCACCTCGGCCGTCCACGCGGCAATGCGCTCGACGGCGCAGGGCAGGAGGGAATCGTCGCTGTCCAAGGTCAAAACCCATGCGCCGCGCGCCAGCTGCACGCCGCGGTTGACCGCGCGGTGCTTGCCGCCGTTGGGCTGTCTGCAATAGCGGATCGGGAAATCCGCGCACTGCGCCGCCCAGCCGCGCACGAGCTGCTCCGTCTCATCCTGCGAGCCGTCGTCGACGACGATCCACTCGAAATCAAAGCAGCTCTGCTCCCGCAGGGAACGGTACGCCTCGGGCAGGCTATACGCGCGGTTATAGGTCGGCGTCATGATCGTCAGCATTCCGTTCCCTCCTCTTTTTATCTCCGCTTGAACTCCCAGCGCATATTGCTGCGCCTCGTTATGCCAGCTTGCGCAATAGTGGTGGATCGAGCGCGTCTCGTCCGTGATATGCAGCGCGCCGGTGTCGTAGTCCATGGGGCAGAAATACGCCGCCGGATAGACCGTCACCCCGGCCGCGCGCAGCAGCGCGCCGTCCTTTTGCAGGCCGTGCCGCTCGAGCGCCTCGGTCGTGTAGTCCACGACGGTCTTGCCGTCCGGCGTGCCGTCGGGCAGCAGATAATGCCGCGCGCGGTAGCCCTCGAGCATCTCGCGGTAAAACGCCATTCCCGGCTCTGCGGCGAGGCCGAGGCCGGGCGCGATCGAGAGCCTGTCTCCGTACTCGCGTCCCATAAACGCGCCGCGCGCGAGCAGGTCGTCCAGCGGGCGGAGCAGCTCGACATCCGTGTCGAAATAAAGCCCGCCGTGCTCATATAGGATCTGAAACCGGGCGTAATCGCTCACGAACGCCCATTTTTTTGCCTGATAGGCCTCGCGCGTATAGGCGCAGGCGTTGACGTCAAAATTCGACTCGTTCCACTCGATGATCTCGCAGTCCGGGCAGAATTTTTTCCAGCTCGCGATGCAGCGCAGCGCAAGCTCCGGCAGCGGATTTCCGCCGAACCAGCAGTAGTGTATTGTTTTAGGAATCATGCTCCCGCCTCCGTTCCCGGTAGAGCCGCGCGCCCCGGCGCATCTGCCGGAGCGCCTCGCCGGTCGAAAGCTCGTTCCGGTAAAGCGCCCGCTTGCGCAGGGCAAATTGCAGGATCAGAAGCGCCGTGAACGGCGTTTCCATTGCGGCGAAGGCCGCGCCCTTGCCGCGGAAAAACCGCGCGTCGTGCCCGCTGAGCCACGTTGAGTCGCCCATGTGCAGGTCGGCGACCGTCTCCGGCACGAAGCAAAGGCGCAGTCCCGCGCGCAGGCAGTGCGCCAGCAGCGCGTTCTCCTCGCCCATCAGGAACTCCGTCCCCGTGCCGATCCGCTCGTCGAAGCGCAGGCCGCGCGCGGTCAGCGCCGTCCGCCGGAACGCCAGCTCGACCGAGGCCGCCCGCATCGAGCCGAAAAAGCGCAGTCTCCGCTCCGTCTCGGGGTAGGTCTTAAAGGGCTTTTCGATCCCATCCACGCGGAAGCGGATCAGCTCGGCGTCGAGCCGTCCGAATGCGGCTTGAACCGTCTCGGCATAGCCGGGACGGTAGATCATATCGTCGTCGGCCAGCATACAAAGCTCGGCCGTCGCGTGCGCCAGCGCCATGTTGCGGCTCCGGCTCAGGCCGCGCTCGCGCGTGTCGATCCAAACGACGCGGTGCCCCCGGTGCTCGAGGATCGTCTCGCCCTCGCGGTCGCACTGGTTGACGACCACGGCGTCGCTCTGCACCTGCATCCGGTCAAGCAGCGCATGATCCGTCTGATGCATCGTGGAGATCAAAAGCTCAAGCGTCATTTGGCCACCTCTCGCACCGCCTCGACAAGCGCGCCGTAGGTCTTGGCGCGGTCGAATTGCTCCTCGGCCAGTCGGCGGCTGTTTTTGCCCAGCTCGCGGCGCAGCGCCGCGTCCGAGGCAAGCGCGCGGATGCACGCAGCCAGCGCCTCGGTGTCCCCGGGCGCGCAGCTCATGCCCGCGTGATAGGCCTCCAGCAGCTCGCCGAATTCCGGCAGCTTCTGCACGTTGATGACGGGCAGCCCGGCGGCGAGATAGTCCGCGTGCTTGTTGATGATGCTCGCCGCGGCGCTCCCGACCAAAACATTCAGCCCGATGTCGCAGCGCACGAGCTTTTTCACCATCTGCGTATAGGGCAGGCGCCCGGTGAAGCGCACGGGCAGGTCTTTTTCTGCGGCGTAGCGCTCAAATTTCTCGCGCAGGGGGCCGTCGCCCATCACGAGCAGCTCCGTTTCGTCGAAGCCCTGCTCGCGCAGCAGCGCCATGGCGTCCATCACGCCGCAGAGGTCATAGCTGTGCCCCAGCATCCCGATGTAGGCCATGGTAACGGGGCGCAGCCTGCCCGTCAGCTCCGGCGCGCCGGCAGCCGCGCGGTCAAAGCCCGCCAGCTCCGTGCCGATAAAGACGCAGCGGCCGCCCGCGCATTTGTCATTGCAGCGCAGCGCGCGCTGCACATAGGTCTGCGAGACGGCGACGATCGCGTCGGCGTTGGCATAGGCATATTCCACCGCCCGCTTCATCGGCCGCAGCGCCACCTGCGCCACCGCGTGCGGCAGCACCATGTCGAAGGCCTCCGGCCAGAGATCGAGCACGTCGATCACCACCGGGATGCCGTTTTGCTTTGCAAATTGCACCACGCGCTTGGCAAGTCCCGTCGGCGGCACGAACAGATAGATCGCGTCCGGCCGCTCGCGTTTTTTCAGATAGCCGACCACGCGCCGTGCAAAGGCGCGGTGCGAGAAAACGCGCGCCGGCGAGACGTTTTTTGCATAGCCGCGCTCGTGCAGCAGCGTCGCCCTGTAGGGCAGCGGTTCCGACACCGGCTCATGCTGCCGCTTGCGCGTGTGGTAAAACGACGAGGTCACGACCTCGACCGTCATCCCCGCCCCGGCCAGCTCCACCGCCGCAGCGTGATGACGGGTATTGGCATTTTCCGACGGAAAATGCCAATAGTTAGAAATCACAAGAACATCCATCTTTGCTTTTTCCCCCTGAATAACGCGTTCACTTCTTTCCGACCGGTTTTCCTCGCTTATCTGTTGAAACTGTGACACCGGTGCTTTCGTTATCCGCGTTGGAAAAGACCTTCCAAATGGTCATAAGAAAGATCTTCACGTCGAGCAGGAAGGAAACATGGTCGACGTAGTACACGCTCATGCGGATCCGCTCGTCCCAGTCCACGCCCTTGCGGCCGTGCACCTGAGCCCAGCCGGTGATGCCGGGGCGCAGCTCGAACATGCGCCGCTGCTCCGGTGTGTAATCCTCGATCGGCCACGGATGGTATGTAAGCGGCGGGCGAAAGCCGATCAGCGACATGTCTCCCTTGAGAATGTTCACGAGCTGCGGAAGCTCGTCGATGCTCGTCGCGCGCAGAAAGCGCCCGACCTTGGTCACGCGCGGGTCGTTTTTGAAGGAATACTGACCCGTGCCCGTTTTCTCCGCGCCGACGCACATGGAGCGGAATTTATACATCTGAAACGGCGCTCCGCCGCGGCCGAGGCGCGTCTGCTTAAAAATGACCGGGCCTCTGCTGTCGAGCTTCACGGCCAGCGCCGCAAGCGCCATGACCGGCGAAAGCACCACGAGCGCCGCCGCCGAGAGCGCCAGATCAAGCGCTCGTTTCCAAACCCGCGCGTATCGGTTCATATGCTTGTTCCCTCTGTTTTTCTCTGCTGTCTCCGGCCGCCCGCGCAGGGCGGTGTGCTTCTGTCTCAAGATGAAAAATAACTCAGAAATCGGCATCAACAGCAACGCGGCGCGTTTTTGACGATCTCGTCGACGATCCGCCCGATCTCGCGCCGGTTTTCCTCAAAGCGCTCCGGCGGGAGGAGCGGCAGGCTGTCCTCAAAGGCTTGCATTCGCCGGATGTTTTCCGTGAAGCGGCGGTCAAACTCCTCGATCGGCTGCTCCGGTGCCCAGCTGCAAAAGCTTCTCGAGAGGATCACGCGCGTCGAGCCGAGGCGGTAATGCTCCATCACGATCCGCTCGGCAGGCAGCAGCCCCTCGCCAATGGCGGCAACGCCGCCAAAGCCATAGGGGATGCCCGCCCGGCGGAATTTTTCGCAGAGGCGCTCCACAACGCCGTTGGTCAGAAGCTCGAATAAAAAAGTCATCCGGTAGCTCAGATGTAGGTCGTTCAAGCCAATATGGATCTCGTCAAAGCCGCCCGCGGCAAGCACCTCGTCGACACACTCCACGGCCTGCCTTGTCTCGAGCAGAAGGACGGTCTTCGCCCGCCCGTTCACAAGCCGCAGGAAGGCGCGAACCTCGTCCGGCGTGCGCCACATCGGCAGCATGACCGCGTCCGCACCCGACTCGAGCACCTGCTCGATCTCGCGCTCGGAGTCGGAATCAAGCGGATTCACCCGAACCAGAAGCTCCGATTTGGTCAGAACCCTTGACAGACGCGCGACGTCCGAGATCGTGTGCCGCGAGAGCACCGTGTTTCTTCCGCACTGACGCTCGGCCTTGCCGCGCGTTTCGAGGTCGACCCAGACGCGCTGCACACCATTGCGCTCGGCAATTCTCGCGACCGCCGGGTCATTTGTGATGTACATATAATTTAAGAACATATCAGATCTGCCCCTCACATGATACGATGCGGCGCCGCCTTATCCGCAACCGCGGCGCGCCCGTGCGTTAGATGATTCGGCAAGAATGATTCGATCTGCAAAAGCTGCCGGCAAGAGAATTGATCTCCGGTCGTGCATTTCAAAAGAGAAAACCATGTTGCCGGTGTCTCGCTTTTGGAGCTGCGCAGGAAGAGAAACTGATCCGCTTGCGCAGCAAAAGCCGATTCAAATCTAAGTACAAAAAATCCCCTTTGCCGAGACAAAGGGGATTCAATTGGCTCCCCCTGTTGGACTCGAACCAACGACACACGGATTAACAGTCCGTTGCTCTACCGACTGAGCTAAGGGGGAATATAAATGTTGGCGTTACCTATTTTCACGGCCAGTCACCCGGCAACTATCGTCGGCGCA